>NZ_JBEAIJ010000058.1:0-294085 GCF_040065315.1 Klebsiella sp. CN_Kp100 | reverse complement strand
ACCCCGTTACACAAAATGCAGAGATGGCTTGCATAACGGGAGGTGTCCATATACGGGCAAGGCGCTTTGCGCCGCCCCGGAGCTCATCAGAGGCCACATTAGATATGGTTTCCCGGAGGCGATGCAGCGCATCTGTCCGGGCTACCGCATGCAGACGGCGATGGGCCCGTAGCCCGGGAAAGGCGCTTTGCGCCGCCCCCGGGAGCTGATCAGAGGCCACAGTGGATATAGTTTTCCGGAGGCGATGCGGCGCATCTGTCCGGGCTACAGCTTGCAGACGGCGATGGGCCCGTAGCCCGGGCAAGGCGCTTTGCGCCGCCCCCGGGAGAAGCGCGCACCATCGCTCAGTAGGTTACTTTCGCAGCAGCCGCTGCAGCCGCGCCTGACGCCAGTTTTTGATCCATTCGCCAAACACAAACAGGCGTAATCCTTTTACCGCCAGCAACGCCCCCCAGATGATCGCCACCCATGCGGACCAGTAGCTGTCCGCGCCGGTCAGCCAGTTCAGCACCGCCAGCAGGACGCAAACCACGACCGCCACGGTCAGTGAACGGTAAAAACGGCTTTCGCGTTCGACACGCGCTTTGGCTTCCTCAATGCGTAAATCCAGCGATTCGTCATGGCCTTCCGGCGAATCGCCGCTAATCTCGGCGACGTTAACTTCAAAGACTGCCGCAAGCGCGCTAAGGGTCTCCAGACCGGGGCGGTCCCCGTTCTCAATGCGCTGAATGGTCCGCACGCTCACGCCCGCCAGCTCGGCGAGCTGCTCCTGGGACCAGGCGCGCTGTAAACGTAATTGTTTAACCTGATTGCTACTGTTCATCGTGACTCTCTCCGGGTGAAAAACCTGAGATGGAGTATTGTTGAGCGGGCTGTCGGCAACCACGATCGAAACCCGACAGGGGGGCGACAGCAACCTGACAGCCGCACGGCGCCTGGGCTCAGGCGCGGGCGACCGCACTACCGTTCCACGGGCGTACGTTCATCCCACGGAAAATCATCAGCCAGGCGGCAATAATAGCGAGCATCAATATTGCAAACAGCGACCAGTGCGGCAGATGGGTCAGAATCGTCCCGGTCAGCATCGGGTTAAAAGCCGCTCCCAGCCAGCCCAGCGACTGGGCGGAAAAGTAGCTGGCCTTCATGCCCGGCGGAGCAATGTTATCGATCAGCATATATTCACCCGGCGCGTAGATCACTTCACCGAGCGTAAAGACGGTGGCAGAGAGGCCCCACAGCAGCAGGCTATTATCGGAAATAACAAAACCGCCCAGTCCGAGTACAAAACAGACCGTACCAAAGGTCATCAGCGGGCGAATATTACGCGCGGTGAGGCGACGGCCGACCGCGTACTGCAGCGCCACCACGACGGCGGCGTTGACCGGCAGTACCACGGCAACCACTTTTTCAGCAAAATCGCTGTCCGCTACCACCAGCACATACTGGGAAATACAGGAAGCGAAAGAGCCGCCGACGAATGACGCCAGCAGGCCGGAGAGCGTAAACCACAGTAGCGCACGATCGCGCAGCAGCACCGAAGGCGACCACTGGACCGCATTATCCTCAGCAATCGCGGCGCTGGTGCGCTGGACAAACAGCTGAATAAACACCAGCGGCAGCGCGGCGCAGCCCGCTGCCAGCCAGAACGGCAGGTTAATGCTGTACATCACCAGCAGAGTGCCGATCGGCGGTCCAACGGTCCAGCCAATATTAAGAAAGGTGTAGTTAAGGGAAAAAATCTGCGCCTTCTTTTCCGGCGACAGCACGTCGGCGAACCACGCTTTCAGGACGGTGGAGAATACCGAGTAGGCGCAGTTAATCAGCGCGAAGAAAAACACCACCAGCGCGACGCTATTGACCAGCGGAATAGCGATGAAACCGCCAATAAACGCCAGCACGGCGAGAGTCATATAGCGCTTTTTATCGAACTTATCGGCGAGAATGCCAAACCCCATGCTGAACAGTACCCCGACGATCAGCGCGCTCGACAGCGCATAGCCGATTTTATCCACCTCCAGCTGGTACTGTCGGGTGAGGTAGATCGTCATAAAAGGTAACGTTGCGCCGCGGCCTATCGTTAACAGCAACGACGAAGCCAGCAGCGCCGCCGTTGAGCGCCTGAGTGTCGGTATCATTTTTTCCTTGCCTGAAGTGATGTTATTTTTGTTGTCCCGATCACAAATAGCATGCTAACCGAAGCTTGTATAGTTCCCATCGGTGATGAAAAGCACGCCAGCGACCTACCGAAAATAATGATCTAGGCGGCGGACGAATTATTCTGTAGTTTGATTTTGTTCACAAAAAATCCAATAACAACCGAGGCAGGGTATGACGCGAAAAGACGGGTTGCTGGCATTACTGGTGGTGGTGGTATGGGGGCTGAATTTCGTGGTGATTAAGCTGGGGCTGCATAATATGCCGCCGCTGATGCTTGCCGGGCTGCGTTTTTTGCTGGTGGCTTTCCCGGCGCTGCTCTTCGTCGCGCGGCCAAAAATTCCGCTCACTCTGCTGCTGGGCTACGGTCTGACGATTAGCTTTGGCCAGTTTGCGTTTCTGTTTTGCGCGATTAGCCTCGGTATGCCTGCCGGGCTGGCCTCGCTGGTGCTGCAGGCGCAGGCCTTTTTTACCATTATTCTTGGCGCGTTTATCTTCGGCGAGCGTTTGCAGGCGAAACAGCTGGCAGGTATCGCACTGGCGATTTTCGGCGTCCTGGTGCTGGTCGAGGCCAGCCTCGGCGGACAGCATGTTCCGCTGGTGGGCTTTATGCTGACCCTGGCGGCGGCGCTGAGCTGGGCCTGCGGCAACATCTTCAATAAAAAAATCATGTCCCATGCGAGCCGGCCGCCGATTATGTCTTTAGTCGTGTGGAGCGCGCTGATCCCGGTGCTGCCTTTTATGCTGGCCTCCTGGCTTCTCGATGGTCCGCAGATCATGGCGGCAAGCCTGCTGCATATCGATGGGGTAACGATTCTGTCGCTACTGTATCTGGCGTTTGTTGCGACGATTGTCGGCTATGGGATCTGGGGTTCGCTGCTCGGTCGCTATGAGACCTGGCGCGTAGCGCCGCTGTCGCTGCTGGTGCCGGTGGTGGGAATGGCCAGCGCCGCCATGCTGCTCGGCGAAACGCTGAATAGCCTGCAACTGCTGGGGGCCGTGCTCATTATGGCCGGGCTGTATATCAACGTTTTCGGCCTGCGGATCGTGCGTCCGGGAATGGCGAGAGGATAAAAAAAAGCCCCGGTGACGGGGCTAAAGGGATTTTACAGGCCTTGCTGGTTGTAATAGGGTACGCCCAGTTCATCTGATTTATCACTGCCCGAAGCCATGTGATTGAAATCAAAAGGCGAATCATTATGCTCGGAAGGAATAATCATCGCATCCCGGTTGTTGTGGCGAACCGGAGTGGTGGTCTGCTCCGCATAACTCTGGCTGGAGACCAGCGCCAATAGCACGATGGCGGCGGAAGCGAATAGTTTCATGATTTCCTCAATACGTCTTTTTTGCAGGCGGTTAACAACAGTTGTTCAACGGGAGCAGGTAGCGCGACTCGCCCGGCACGTTAGTAATACGATACTGGTGCGGCGGAACATCGAAATAGTTTTTGAAAGTCCGCGTCAGCGTTTGCTGCGACTCAAAGCCATAGCGCTCGGCCAGGTATAAGATAGGCTCGTTGCTCTGCTTCAGCTTCTGCGCAATCTCGGTCAGTTTACGGCTGCGGATATATTGTCCCAGCGAGTGACCGGTCTCTTTCTTGAACATTCTTTGCAGGTGCCACTTGGAGTAACCTGAGCGCTCTGAAACCTTCTCCAGCGACAGGGGCGATTCCAGGTTATCCTCGATCCACGACAAAATACTATGGATAGTGATGGCGTCGTTATTGCGTCTGGACATCATCTTACCTCTTCTTATTACGACAGAACTTTTTTGAGCAGGCACTCAAGAGTGGCCACTTCATCCGTCGACAGATTTTTTGTTAGTTCCTGGTGCAATTTCTGACCCACAACCTGATGACACTGCTCACAAAGGGCTGCGCCGTCTGGCGTTAGCTGCACCAGTACGCCACGCTTGTCAGTCGGGTTGGGTAACCGTTCAATCCAGCCTTTACAGACCAGGCGGTCAAGCATGCGCGTCATGGCGCCCGGATCGACGGAAAGGACGGTTTTCAGCTCAACGGGGGTAATACACACTTCGCAACGAATGGAACAGAGCACCCGAAACTGGGTGGACGTAATATCCATCGGTGAGAGGTAGTCGTTGAGCAGGCGATCTTTTTTCTGGTTAACCATCTGGATCAAGCGTCCGAGGGGGATCATTTCGTTAAACAGGTCGCTTGTACTTTTCACGATGGTTGCCCAGGCAATGACTTAGTTGCGGGAGATATTATTGCCTAGGCAAATATAAGTCAACCTGATGAATAAGCCGATGCCACGATTTGCTAAAACGGATAGTTGTGATGCAGGTCACTCTATTTGGCGCGGTTGTCTTATGATTTATTGCATGATGGATACATTCTGCCGGGAACTCGCGCTACTCTGACAACCGACGCTATACTCGGCGCGCGTCATTTTTTGATAATCCAATATTTACAGGACTTTAACTCACTATGATGGATCTTTTTAAAGCGATAGGCCTGGGACTGGTTGTGATCCTACCGCTGGCAAACCCGCTGACTACCGTGGCGCTGTTCCTTGGCCTGGCCGGAAACATGAATAACGCCGAGCGTAACCGGCAGTCGCTGATGGCCTCGGTCTACGTGTTCGCCATCCTGATGGTCGCGTGGTACGCCGGGCAGGTGGTGATGAACACCTTTGGCATATCGATTCCCGGACTGCGTATCGCCGGGGGGCTGATTGTCGCCTTTATCGGCTTCCGGATGCTGTTTCCGCAGCAAAAGGCCCATGATTCGATGGAAGCTAAGCTCAAATCGGAAGAGCTCGAAGATGAACCGACGGCCAATATTGCATTCGTTCCCCTGGCGATGCCGAGCACCGCAGGGCCGGGGACGATCGCGATGATTATCAGCTCGGCGTCGACGGTGAAGCACGGAGCAAACTTCCCGGAGTGGGTCGTGCTGGCGGCGCCGCCGATTACTTTTGCGCTGGTCGGCATTATTCTGTGGGGTTGCCTGCGCAGCTCCGGAGCGATTATGCGTCTGGTCGGGAAGGGCGGTATCGAGGCGATTTCCCGCCTGATGGGCTTCCTGCTGGTCTGTATGGGCGTGCAATTCATCATCAACGGCGTGCTGGAGATTATTTCGACCTATCACGCCTGACGACTTTGCGTCGACAGGAAAAATAAAAAAGCCTGCCGTTTTGCAACCGGCAGGCTTTTTTTAGTCGAACGATCAGGAGTGATGCGGCTGATGGTCATCCAGCGAGATCGGCCAGCGGCGGAAAATCATCACCGCCCACATTAACGCGACGACGGCCGGGATCGCGCCGACATAGCCAATCGACGCCATCGACAGATGGGTACTGACCTGACTGCCCACCAGCGCGCCAGCGCCGATGCCGATATTAAAGATCCCCGAAAACAGCGACATCGCCACGTCGGTTGCATCCGGCGCCAGCGCCAGCACTTTAACCTGCATACCAAGCCCGATAATCATGATCGCCACGCCCCAGAAGACGCTCAGCAGCATCAGGTGGTTAGCGTTGTGCGAGGCGGGCAGCAGCAGTAGCAGACACGCCAGCAGCAGGCCAATCGCCGCATTGATTAATCCGGAAGCATGCAGGTTGCCGAGCTTACCAAACAGAATGCTGCCGACGATACCCGCGCCGCCCAGCGTCAGCAGCAGCACGGTCGCGAAGTTGCCGCTCAGGCCGGCGACCGTCTGAACGAACGGTTCAATATAGCTATAGGCGGTATAGTGCGCGGTCACCACAATCACCGTCAGTAAATAAATACTCAGCAGCGCAGGGCGGCGGAACAGCACCGGTAGGCTTTTCAGCGAACCTGAATGCTCGCTCGGCAGCCTGGGCAGCAGCTTGATCAGGCATACCATGGTGATCAGCGCTCCCAGGCCAATAACCAGGAAGGTGGTGCGCCAGCCAAAGTACTGCCCGACGATACGGCCGATCGGGATACCGAAAACCATCGCCAACGCGGTACCGGTAGCAATCAGGCTCAGCGCCTGAGCCCGTTTACCGGCTGGCGCCATACGAATCGCCAGCGCTGAAGTAATCGACCAGAATACCGCGTGGGCAAAAGCGATACCGATACGGCTGATCACCAGCACGTTAAAGTTCCATGCCAGGAACGACAGCACGTGGCTGGCGATAAACAGAATAAACAGGCCAACCAGCAGACGACGGCGCTCCATCTTGCTGGTCAACAGCATAAAGGGCAGCGACATCAGCGCGACGACCCAGGCGTAGATCGTCAGCATAATCCCCACCTGCGCCGTTTCCATGCCGAAGCTGTCAGCAATGTCCGACAGCAGGCCAACGGGCGCAAATTCGGTGGTATTAAAAATAAATGCCGCAATCGCAAGCGTGACTACGCGCAGCCACGCGACCTTGCGTGAAACCGTATTTGTCATCATAAGTTCAGGGCTGGTTACAAAGAGGAAAGAAGTGGCACGATCTTAAAACGATCGCTGCCTAAAACACAACCATTTTGTGATCTGAGTCTCATTTTTGGTTGAAGGAAAAACCTGAACCTAACGGATTAATTTTCTTATAAAAGGTGTGCAATTATCCCGTTTATGTCATGTTATCGATAAGTAAAAAAGATGAAGGGACCAAACGATGCAGGAAATTAATTTTTATCTGGTCGATGCGTTCAGCGACCATAGCTTTGGCGGCAACGCAGCGGCGGTTTGCCCGCTCACCGAATGGCTGCCGGACGAAACGTTGCTGAAAATGGCGCAACAGCATAATCAGTCGGAGACGGCGTTTTTCGTCCGCACCGATGAAGGATACGAGCTGCGCTGGTTTACCACGCTGGATGAGATCAACCTTTGCGGCCATGCGACGCTGGCGGCATCGCACGTGATTTTTGAATATTTCGATCACCCGTCATCAACGATTGTCTTTAGCACCCGTTTTGTTGGCGAGCTTCGCGTCACGCGCAGCGGCGACTGGCTGACCCTGGATTTCCCGGCCTGGGCGACGACCGCCGTTGAGCAGCCGCCTGCGGAACTGCTGGCCGGGCTCGGACTGCGCGAAGCGCAGGAGATACGCGTGGCGCGCGATTATCTGGTGATTCTGGCCAACCGCCAGCAGGTGGAAGCCGTGCGCCCGGATATGCAGAGACTCCAGCGCCTCGGTAAAATGATCTGTATCAGCGCTGCGGATGAAGAGTATGACTTTGTCAGCCGTTTCTTCTGCCCGGGCGAGGCGGTGGCGGAAGATCCGGTGACCGGTTCGACCCACAGCATGCTGATTCCCTACTGGGGCGAAAAGCTCGGCAAAACGGAGATGCAGGCGCGGCAGGTTTCGGCCCGCGGCGGCGATCTGCGCTGCCAGTGGCGGGGCGAGCGGGTTCTGATCGGCGGTCAGGCGACGACCTATTTAATCGGCACGATTACGCTGCGTTAAGGAGGCCGGGTGACGGAAATCCCTTTTTATCTGGTGGCGGCTTTCAGCGACCAGCCTTTTGCCGGCAATCCGGCGGCGGTATGCCTGCTTAAAGAGTGGCTGCCGGATGCGCTGCTGCTTAACATGGCGCAGCAGCACAACCAGTCGGAAACCGCGTTCGTGGTGCCAGAAAGCGATGGTTTTGCGCTTCGCTGGTTTACCACCCGCAACGAGGTCAATCTCTGCGGCCACGCTACGCTTGCCAGCGCGCATGTGATATTTCATCACCTGGATTATCCTGACGCGGTCATTCACTTCGCGACCGCTTCCGGTCGCCTGACCGTGAGCCGTGAAGGCGAGTGGCTGACGCTGGATTTCCCGGCGGGAGAAACGCAGGAGGGTGAGCCGCCCGCCGCGATGCTCTCCGCGCTGGGTATTGATAGCTATCTGCACGCGGGTAAGGGACGCGCATGGCTTATCGAGCTGGCCTCTCGCGACCTGCTAGAAGCCCTGCGGCCGAATATTACCGCGATGATCCCGGGTGAGCATAAAGTTACCGTTACCGCCGCAGGCAGCGGCGAATATGACTTCGTCAGCCGCTTTTTCTCCCCGGGAGAAGCGGTGTGGGAAGATCCGGTAACCGGTTCTGCGCATACCATGTTGATCCCCTACTGGCGTGCGAAGCTGGGCAAAACCCAGATGCTGGCGCGGCAGGTTTCCGCGCGCGGCGGTGATATTCGCTGCGAGCTAAAGGGCGAGCGGGTATTAATGAGCGGCCAGGCGGTAACCTATTTAAATGGCGTAATCACGCTACGTGAAATAACGTCAGGCGAGTACGCAAAATAAAAAGGGATCGGCAATAAACCTGCCGATCCCTTATCCATCCCCGCGTGTTGGGCAAACGTCTCCTGCGTACTCCACGAAAAACCAGAGCCACTATCGGGTCAGACCAGAACAGATTGAAGAGAAAACTACATCGGGAATATCACAATCGCGCCGACGCACAGTGCCAGAATCCGTATTAAGTACATCGGCACCGAGAATATCCAGAATTCCGGTAATTTATATTTCCCCATTCCCAGAATCATTGCCGGCATACCGTCAATCGGCATATAGCCACCGTTCCAGCCAGAAATGACCACCGCAATCGCGGCTGCGGTAGGGTTGAGGCCGAGGCTGGTACAGGCGGCGATCGCGATCGGCGCGAAGATATACACCGAGCCCATGTTCGACCCGGTAAAGGTTGAGCAGGTGCTGGTCAGTAGCGCAAAGATAAAAATAAACACGAAGGGCGATACGTTTGCGCCGAGCACGCCTGCCACCGCATCGCCGACCATTGCCGTGAAGCCCGTGCCTGCCAGCGCATCGGCGACGCCGATCACCCCGGCCATCATCAGGATAACCGGCGCGCCCATATGATCGCGAACCTCTTTGAAGTCGACAACGTTAATCATCATCACGAAGGCAGCGGCGAGACCCGGTACGACATAGGCGATGTTGCCTAACTGGTTCATCAGCATCATACCCACGACGCTGAACGCAAA
The DNA here is from genome assembly GCF_040065315.1 of Klebsiella sp. CN_Kp100. NCBI lineage: Bacteria > Pseudomonadati > Pseudomonadota > Gammaproteobacteria > Enterobacterales > Enterobacteriaceae > Klebsiella > Klebsiella sp. CN_Kp100. Next base: position 285,021 of record NZ_JBEAIJ010000058.1, on the reverse strand, counting down.
GGCGCCAACGGTGCAATACTCTTTCCATGCGGGCAGCACCACGGCTTCCTCTTCGCGTACCGCCATCGCTTCCTCGGAGGCATCGGCGATCGGGTGATCGGGTAAAAAGCGATACGCAACCAGGCACCAGGCCAAAAAGGCCAGCGACATCACCAGATTGACCAGAGCAAATTTCACCATTGAAATCTCCTCGTTGAAACCGGCGGTTTGCAGTACCGTGGCGGTGACGCCAAACAGCAGCGCGACGTTAACCGGGAACAGAGGATGATTGGTGGCGAATCCCAGCGGCATCATCAGCTTTGAGGTCGGCAGCTTCTTGCTGTAGGGGATGGTCGAAACCAGTGACAGAATCAGCACGTAGTAGCCGGTTGAACCGGTACCCGCCAGGCTGGCGCCAATCATGACAATCACCAGTAGCAGCGCGTAGCTTTTATAGCTGCCTTTATTTACCAGATTAACCATCGCCGATTTTACGTTACCGATCAGCCGCGTTTTCTGCAGCGCCGCCATCACCACCATAAAGCCGGCGATCATAATGACGCTTGAGTTAACAAACCCGGCAAAGGCCTGCTGAACGTTGGAGAGCCCTGTCACAACCAATAGCAGACAGGCGAGCAGCGGCGGTGCGCCAAACGCCATTTTGTCTGACATAATAAGAACTATCATTAGCACCAGAATGCCCAGCGCCAGAATCATTTCCATTGTCATTGTTATTTCTCCTTCTTATTTACCCTTCCAGCATGTCGCTCGGCACTTTAAATACGGCTTTGCGTACCGTTGACGGCACGTCTACCGCGCACAGCGCCTGATGGGGTTCGCCGGGCAGAAATATCGCAAAATCACCGGGATACAGGGTGATGGATACCGGCAACGGGCTATCGCGGGCGATAAACAGATCCGGCTTGCGCTCTTCATCGCTATCCTGCGCGACGCAGAGCATTCCGGCGTTAATCACCTCGCAGCCCGCCAGCATCACCTGAATATCGGCCCACTGATGGTGATATTCGGTGTGCCGCTGGGCGGTCGGCTGGGTATGCGCTTCGCCGATATTGCAATACCAGCGACAGTTTTCCGGCTGCCAGCGGCCGTCCGGCCTGCCGCTCAGCGCCGCTAGCGAGGCTTGCGGAAGGGAGAGGATCTGCCGCAGCGCCGGGGGAAGCCCTGCCAGCGGCAGGGCGTTAAGGTTGCCGACGATCATCGTGCGGACTCCTTCACCCACTCGGGCGAAACGTGCACGTATTTAATCGCCTGGCGGAACCAGGTGTAGGCAATGTGCAGCGTGCCGTCCGCCCCTTGTTTGATACTCGGGTAGGAGAACTCGCGATTGCGCTTATCCAGCGAGTTATTGGTCATGCAGTAGCCGTCGCCTTCATCGAGGTTGCGCTGCCATGGCCAGGTTTTACCGCCGTCGGCGGAGATGGCTACGGTCATCGGCGCGCGCGGCGCTCCCCAGAAGGCCGAACGCCCGCTGGTCACTTCCGGCTCTTTACGGCTGTTATCGCCATCGTCGATTTCGTCGTAAAGCGATGCCCGGCGTTCCCGCGCGCCGGCGGCGCTCATGTGGTTAAAGACCAGCGCCAGTTCGCCGCTGGCGAGGGTAGTCACCTGAATAGATGAGTTGTTATTGGGCAGTTCAGTCGGTTCAGGCACTGACCAGCTTTCGCCGTTATCGACGGACTGACTGTAGTAGATATTGTCGGCCCAACGGCTGCGGAACAGCGCAACCAGCGTGCCGCCCGGCAGCGCGGTGATGTTCATATGTACGCAGCCCAGGCTTTGCGGGACTTCGACGTCGCGCCAGGTTTTGCCGCAATCGGAGGAGATTTTGACGGCGCTGATATCGTCGTTGCCAACCCATTTTTCACCCGGTTGAGTGCGGCAGTAGAAGACCGGCAGCAGCCAGTTGCCGTTGTCGAGGACGGTGATCGGCTGGCGAATAAAGGTGCCGGGCTTATCGAGCAGGGTGGCAATCTCGCCCCAGGTTTGACCCAGATCCGTTGACTGGCGATAGCGCACGATGGCGGTATCCTGGTTGCCGGAGATCTGCGCGGTCCACAGCAGCCATAGCACGTTATCCGGCGCCAGAAACAGCACCGGGTTTTGCTCGGAACGGCTGGCGTCATCAGACAATTTGACCGCATCGCTCCACTGGCGGCTCCCGGGCAGCAGACGCGATCCCCAAACGGAGATGTCGGCAACGCCTTCCTGGGTACCGCCGAACCAGACGCACATCAGGGAGCCGTCCGGCAGCGGCAGCAGGTTTGCCGCATGGTTTTGCGGGCAGGATGACGGTAACATCGCGGTTTCGACCCGCGCGTCCTGTTCATGCTGATTAATGATTCCGTCACGAATTGCGGTTACAGACATATTCATACTCCGTTATTTTCAGTAGGGTTCTATTTGTTTAGCTGTAATGAGTCGTAAGCTTCTGCGGGCTGCGAAGCCTTAATGATTTTTTTATTACGAATAATATTGAGCGTTTCCACCGCCAGCGAAAAGAAAATGGCAAAATAGAGATAACCTTTTGCAATGTGTATCTCCAGACTATCCGCGACCAGTAATATCCCCACCAGCAACAAAAAGGTTAAAGCGAGCATTTTCATCGTTGGTGTGTTATTGACAAAATCGCCAATGGTCTTTGCCGCGAACATCATAATGCCAACAGCAATAATGACTGCCGTAATCATAATGAAAATATGTTGCGACAAACCGACTGCGGTAATAACTGAATCCAGGCTAAAGACAATATCCAGCAGCATAATCTGGACAACCGCGCCCGCCAGCGAAAGCTGACGCAGTCCGCCGCCGTGCGACTCTTCTTCCAGCTGCAGTTCACCGCGTATCTCCTGCAGTGACTTGTAAATAAGGAAACAACCACCGACAAATAAAATGATAGTGCGCACCGATACGACAAAATGCGCAATAGTAAACAGCGGCACCGTTATATGCGCCAGCCAGGCAATAGATACCAGCAATAGCACGCGCATAACCATTGCGCCGCTTAATCCCAACTTACGCGCAACATTTTGTTGATGCGGTGGCAGTTTGGCCACTACCAGCGAGAGAAAGATAATATTATCGACCCCGAGAATAATCTCCAGAAAGGTGAGCGTTACCAGCGTCAACCATATTTCAGGGTCAAGCATCCATATAAACATTGAAACATCCCTTACGCTACGTAAGACGTTATATATAAAATATTAAATATTGCCGGCACTGATTTTTGCTTACACCAGTGCCGGAAATTTAATTAACTATTTCCGCTATCGTCAGGAAATATATTTGGCAATAATTTGATTAATTTCCGCGCACTGCGCCGAGGTGAAGCTCACCGCGTAGCGACTGTCGCCAACATCGTGGCCCATCAGCTGCAGCGCTTTTTTTACCGCCGCCGGCGAGAACGCAACTTTATAAAGATCGGTGCGCAGACCGGTGACGCTCTCCTGAGCCTGGCGGGAGCCCTCAACATTGCCCGCTTTAAAATTTGCCCAGATGGCGTTGATCTCTTTTGGCGCGACGTTTGCCAGCCCGGAAATACAGGCGGAGCAGCCATCAACAAAACCCTGGTGTATCAGCGAATCAGGGCCGTTCAGCACGTCAAAATCGGCGATATCCCGGACCGCATCGAGGAAACCCTTCAGGCTTTCGTAGCTGCCGGCGCTGTCTTTGACGCCGATAATGTTCGGATGCTGCGCCAGCGCGCGCGCGGTTTGCGGTTCAATGGTGTTGCCGGTGCGCGCCGGGATGTTGTAGAGAAATACCGGTACGCTCAGGGCGTCAGCAATGGCGGTATAGTGGGCGATCAGCTCATCCTGCTTTAGCGGCACAAACCAGGGGGTAATCACGGAGACCGCGTCAACGCCCAGTTGTTCGATCTGTTGACCCAGGCGGATCGTTTCGCGAGTTGACACTTCGCCAATATGCGCCACCACCGGCGCCCGACCGGCAACTTCATCCACGCAGGCTTTAGCGACGGCGATTTTTTCCGCTTCATTCAGCACAAAGAATTCGCCGTTGGTACCGCCGCAAAAAATAGCGTTGCCCGCGGCGAGCTGGCGCTGTACCTGCTGCCTTAGCGCCGGGATATTCACGGCTCCCTCTGCGGTAAAAGGCGTGACGATGGCGGTCAGAACGCCGGTAATTGAATTGCTCATTTCATCTCTTCCCTGGTGTTATTGTGCGGGGAACAGGGTGCGGTAAACCGCTTCAACCTGATCCTGGTTAACGCTGCATGGCGCATTATTCAGTAAACGCTTGACGTTCAGCGCCGCTTCGCTCAGTTCGCTGATGCTCTCTGGCGGTACGCCCAGCGCGGCAAGGTTATCGGGCAGTTGCAGGCGTTTCACCAGCGCGGCGAGCCAGGCGACCAGCGCATGGGATTTCTCTTCTTCGCTAAGCGTCAGGTCGGCTTCAGGGAGCAGATCCCAGACCTGGGCAAATTTCGCCACCGCGTGTGGGCGCACCACCTTCATACAAGGCGCCAGCAAAATGGCGTTAGCCACGCCGTGCGGCAGGTGATATTTGCCGCCTAACGGATAGGAAAGGGCATGAACCAGATGAGTGCCCGCATGGTTAATAGCCACACCGCCATAATAAGAGGCCCACAGCATCTCCAGCTTCGCCGCCAGATTGTGCGGCTCGCTCACCGATAGCTCGATGTTGCGCACCAGCTTGCGCAGGCCAATCAGCGCCGCGTTATCGCTAACCGGATTGGCAACGGTCGAAGTAAAGCACTCAATAAGATGACACAGCGCGTCAATGCCGGTAGAGGAGGCGATATGCGCGGGCATGCTGGTGGTTAATTCCGGCAGCAGGGCAACATAATCCGGCAGCAGAACCGGGGAGATAATTCCCACCTTCGTATTCTGTTCCGGGATCGCCAGGATCGCGTTCGGCGTGGCTTCGGAACCGGTGCCGGCAGTGGCGGGAATTAATAACGAGGTCACCTTTTGCTGCGGCTTTTCGCCGGCCAGCAGTGCCTCAAGCCCCGGCGAGTCGGGATGCAGCAGAACCGAGAGCAGCTTGGCCATATCCAGAACGCTACCGCCGCCAATCCCGACAATTAGCTCCGGCTGGTTAGCGCTGACGAGGCGCAGAATTTGCGTCATATCATGCTGGCTTGGCTCTGCGGGTACGGAATCAACGATCTGAACCTGACGCCCTTCGTCTTCCAGAAGCGTACGGATCTGCCGTGCGGCATCGAGTTTGCCAACGTTGGCATCGGTGACCAGCAAAATGCGCTGTTTGCCGGTCAGCAGCGGTAGCAGGGCGGTAAACGCGCCCGCGCCGCTAATCAGGGTGCTGTTAATGGTTGCCACTTCTTTCTCCTGTCTTATGGATGATTAAACTTAATCATCTATTGTTCGGGTCACTCACATTGTGGGATGAAGTTATAATTTATAGCGAGATTTAATAACTTGAGCTTGCTCACATTTAATCAATTGTGATTGAATATAATCATTATCAATTTCGAACAGCTTGAAAAGGGAACATGATGGGCAGCGGCGATAACAAGGTGCTGGTTCTGGCGGATGACTTTACCGGCGCAAATGACGCGGGAGTCAGCCTGGCGGAGACGGGGATGCGGGCGGAAGTGGCGTTTAGCGCCAGCTACCAGGGAGAGGCGCAGGCGCTAATCCTCAATAGCGACAGCCGCGCGCAGCCCGCCGCAGAGGCGGCACGGCGCATCACGCATCTTTTACAGGCGGTGTTGCCGCGTTTTCAGCCGCGCTGGACGGTGAAAAAAATCGACTCCACGCTGCGCGGCAATCTCGGCGCCGAGCTGGAAGCAACGATGCACGCGCTGAACTGCGCCGTAGCGGTTCTGGCGCCGGCTTTTCCGGCGGCTGGCCGGGTGACGCGCCGGGGGCTGTGCTATGTGCACGGCTCGCCGGTGAATGAAACCGAGTTCGCGACCGACCCGAAAACGCCGGTCAGCAGCGCGGATATCGCCGCCGTGGTCGCCCAACAAAGCGATTTGCTGTGCCGTAGGACAACGGTCCCCGGGCTGGCGGCAGAGCTGGAACAAGCGGTTGAGACGCCGCGGGTGCTGATCGTCGATGCCGAAGAAAACCAGCAGCTGGACGCCATTATCGCCACGGTCGCTCTGTGCGAGCAGCGGGTGCTGCTGGTGGGGTCTGCGGGGCTATGCGACGCCCTGGCGCGTCGGCTGGCGACTATGCCGCACGGCCCGCTGCTGGCGGTGGTCGGTTCAATGAGCGAAATCGCGCAACAGCAGGTTGCCCGTCTTAATGAGCATCCGCGCGTCCGGCGGGTCGACATTGATGTGGCTATGGCCTTTGACGGCGATGCCGCCCTTGATGCCCGGCGTATCGTGGCGGTATTGAGCGAAAATAATCATTGCGTTATCACCACCCGACCCGATAGCGAGGCGCGAAAGGCGGTTGAAGCCTTGTGTCGTCGGCATGGGGTCGATCGCACCGCCCTTGGCGAGCGCATCTGCGCATACCTGGCGCGGGTCAGCGCGCTGGCCATCGCGCAGAGCCAGCCGGGAGCGCTCTATTTATCCGGCGGCGACGTGGCGATCGCCGTAGCGCAGGCGCTGGACGCCAGCGGATTTCATATTACAGGCCGGGTGGCGCAATGCGTGCCGTTCGGCAATTTTCTGGGTAGTAGCTGGCAGCGGCCGGTAATGACCAAGGCAGGCGGATTCGGAACGGAAACCACCCTGCTGGAGGTTGTGAATTTTATTGAGGAGAAAATGAGTGACTAACATCATTGCGGTAACGATGGGAGACCCGGCAGGCATTGGCCCGGAAATTATTATCAAATCGCTGGTTGAGGGGAAACTCAACGGCGCGCCGGTCGTGGTGGTGGGCTGCGCGCAGACGCTGCGGCGGATCCTGGCGATGGGGATAACCCCGCCCGCCGAGCTGCGTATCATTGATCGTCCGGAACAGGCGCAGTTCAGCGCGGGCACGATTAACGTTATCGACGAGCCGCTGGCCGATCCGCAAGGACTGCGCGCGGGGGAAGTGCAGGCGCAGGCGGGGGATTTAGCTTACCGCTGCATCAAGCGAGCGACCGCGCTGGCGATGGCGGGGGAAGTGTTTGCGATCGCTACCGCGCCGCTCAATAAAGAAGCGCTGCATCTGGCCGGGCACAACTTCCCGGGACATACCGAAATGCTCGCCCATCTGACGCAAACCAAAGATTTTGCGATGGTGTTATATACCGATAAGCTCAAAGTGATCCATATCTCTACCCACGTGGCGCTGCGAAAATTCCTTGATAATCTGAACCAGCCGCGAGTTGAAACGGTGATCGGCATCGCCGATAGCTTCCTGCGCCGGGTGGGTTTCACTAATCCGCGCATTGCCGTTGCCGGAGTGAACCCTCACGCCGGGGAAAACGGTCTGTTTGGCGATGAAGAGATTCGTATCGTAGGTCCGGCCGTTGAAGCGATGAAGGCCAGAGGGCTCAACGTGACCGGGCCATGCCCGCCGGACACGGTATTTATGCAGTGTCACGAAGGTCTGTTTGATATGGTGGTCGCGATGTATCACGATCAGGGGCATATTCCGCTAAAATTACTTGGATTTTATGATGGGGTAAATATTACCGCCGGACTGCCGTTTATCCGCACTTCCGCAGACCACGGCACGGCGTTTGATATTGCCTGGACAGGTAAAGCTAAGTCTGACAGCATGGCAACCTCTATTGAGCTCGCCATGCAAATCGCACAGGAATAACATGAAGGGATATAACCGGTTAGAGCAGATTATGGATTTTCTGAAGAGCCATAATCTGGTGACAGTGGACCAGCTGGTGGCGGCGACTCACGCCTCGCCGGCGACGATTCGCCGCGACCTGATTAAGCTCGATCAGGAAGGGGTCATCAGCCGTACCCACGGCGGCGTCACGCTCAACCGGTTTATTCCTTCACAGCCCACCACCCAGGAGAAGTCCCAGCGCAGTCTGCAGGAAAAATACGCCATCGCCAGCGCGGCGGCGGCGTTAGTCAAGGCCGGGGACGCCATCGTCCTCGATGCCGGAACCACGATGATCGAACTTGCCCGGCAGATAACCCACTTGCCGCTGCGGGTGATCACCAGCGATCTGCATATCGCCCTGTTTCTCTCGGAATTTAAGCAAATTGAAGTTACCATCATCGGCGGACGCATCGACGACAGCAGCCAGTCCTGCATCGGCGATCACGGACGCCGCCTGCTGCAAAATATCTGGCCCGATCTGGCCTTCGTCAGCTGCAACGGCTGGGATCTGGAGAAGGGCGTAACCTCGCCAACGGAAGAAAAAGCGGCGCTGAAGCGGGATTTAATCGCGAACGCCCGGCGGCGCATTCTGCTGGCGGACAGCTCAAAATACGGCGCCTGGTCGCTGTTTAACATCACCCATCTTGACTCGCTCACCGATATCATCACCGATAATCATCTGCCGGAAGAGACGCGTGAACTGCTGGGGCATATCCATCCCCGGCTGATCATTGCCGACTAGCCGGGAAAGCGGGTTACGGTAGGCGGGCGATATTGGCTTTAATCACTTCCACAGAGCGGCGGAACTTCTCTGCTTCATCATCGGCCAGCTGCAGCTCAATGATCTGCTGTACGCCGCTTTGGGTAAGCACCGCGGGTACGCCTGCCGCCGCGCCGGTGATGCCGTACTCGCCATCCAGAATGCACGATACCGCCAGCGCACGATGGCTGCCGGTGAAAATATGGCGGCAGATTTCGGCGATAGTCCCGGCGACGCCGTATTCGGTGCAGCCTTTACCGGCGTAAATTTCAAATCCCAGCCTGCGCACCTTTTCCGCAATCCGCTCCCGGTCGAGAATTTGACCAGTATGCTTTTGGTACACATCGCCGATGGCGGCGCCGTAAACCGCTGAGTGCGACCAGACCGGAAACTGGGTGTCGCCATGCTCGCCGAGAATAAAGGCGTCGATGCTCTGCGCGCCGATATCCAGCTCCTGAGCCAGCACTCTGCGCAGGCGCGTGGTATCCAGCCAGACGCCGGTACCCAGCACCTGGCTGCGCGGCAGACCTGAAAGCCGCCATACCTGCCAGGTGATGATGTCGCAGGGGTTGGTGGCAATCAAAAAAATACCGTTGAAACCGCCGCTCATCATTTGCGGAATGAGGCTTTTTACAATTGTCGCCGTGTTGGTCAGTTCGTCCAGTCGAGTCTGGCCCGGTTTGAGCGCGCCGCCGGAAACGGTGAGCACCGCAATATCAACATCGGCGCAGTCGCTGGCTTCCCGCGAGGAAATCGTCATCATCCCCGGCATGTAGGCCGCCGCATCGCTCAGGTCCTGGGCGTGCGCTTCGGCGCGGGCTTTATTCAGGTCCACGAGGATTAACTCCTCGCAAATATTCTGATTCAACAGGGCATAGGCCGCAGAGGCGCCGACGTTGCCTGCCCCGATAATCATGACCTTGCGCGCTTTGGTATTCATGGTTTGTTCCTGATAAATGTCGTCATGACGCAAAATTACTGCCACTTTAGGGGGAAGCGCAAGCGAGGTGTGAAGCGATAAGTTAATGCTATGGCCGCCTGCGAGACGCTCCGCGCTAAAGTATGGTCAAAAAGGAGCTTCTCTATGTACACAATCACCCCAACCCCGCAAAACCACCCGGATCTGATGGCCTTAATTGCCGAACTGGACGCGTATCAGCAGACGCTCTATCCGGCGGAGAGCAACCATTTGATCGACCTGAGCGCGCTACCGGCGGAGTCGGTTATTGCGCTTCTTATTCGCGATACGCAGCGCCAGGCCGTCGGCTGCGGGGCGATCGTGCTCGGCGAAGAGGGGGTTGGCGAGATGAAAAGGGTGTTTATTCACCCGGCCCATCGCGGGCAGCAACTGGGAGAACGACTGCTGGCCGCGCTGGAGGAAGAGGCGATAAATCGCGAATGCCATACCGTGCGCCTGGAAACGGGCATCCATCAGCACGCCGCCGTTGCGTTATATACGCGCAATGGTTACCAGACCCGCAGCGCCTTTGCGCCGTATCAGCCGGATCCGTTAAGCATCTTTATGGAGAAGATGCTGCTTGCCGATCTTCGTTCAGCAGCGCTATAAACGCGTCGAGCTGACGGGTTTTCGCCCCCCGCCGCCAGACCAGCCAGGTGGTCAGCCAGCGCCACTCTTCCGCCAGCGGCCAGGCGGAAACCTGCTGATGGCCCGGCATGCTCTCCAGCATACTGCGTGGGATCAGCGCCAGACCGGCGCCGGCAATGACGCAAGCCAGCATCCCGTGGTAGGACTCCATTTCATGGATGCGTCCCGGCGTGGCGCGATCGGCATGAAACCAGCTTTCAAAATGGCGGCGGTAGGAGCAGTTGGCGCGAAACGCATAGACGCTGGCGCCATTCACTTCACTGGCGCGCGCAATGGGCGGGTGGCCAAAGGGCGCGACGATCATCATCTCTTCGGGAAATACCGGTAACCCCTCAAGCCCCGGATGCACCAGCGGGCCGTCAACAAACGCCGCGCTCAGGTTTCCCTCCAGGACGCCGTCGATCATGGTGCCGGAAGGGCCGGTGGAGAGGGCCAGATGAATTTTGGGGTAACGTTGATTAAAGTGCGCCAGGGTTGGTGAAATGCGCACGGCGGCGGTACTTTCCAGCGAGCCGAGGGAAAACAGCCCCTGAGGTTCATCTCCGGCGACCACCATTCTCGCCTCATCTACCAGGGCGAGGATCTGCTGGCTATAGCGTAAAAAGCTATGCCCGGCAGGCGACAGGCGCAGACGCTGGTTTTCGCGAATAAACAGCTCTACGCCGAGATCCGCCTCCAGCTGGCGAATGCGCGTGGTCAGGTTCGACGGCACGCGATGCACCTTCTGCGCGGCCTGGGTAATACTGCCGGTGCTGGCGACGGCGTTAAACATTTCAAGCTGGGTCAGGTCCATGGCATTCTTCTTTTGTGAACAGGTTGCTTAATATTATTCATTTTTAATGAAGGGTAGGGTAAGCCAGAATAAGGTCACTTCGCAATCAACACAGAGAGATTAACGATGAATGTATCTGCCACTCATGCGGTTTCCGTGAACCCGACCACAGGTGAAACCATATCGTCTCTGCCCTGGGCGAGCGAACAAGAAGTTGATTCGGCCGTTGCCCTTGCGGAACAAGCTTATCGTCAGTGGCGCAACGTTAGCGTTGCGGAACGCGCGGTAGCGCTGCGTCATGTCGGTAACGCGATGCGCGCGCGCGGCGAAGCGCTGGCGCAAATGATTAGCCTGGAGATGGGAAAACCGATCGCTCAGGCGCGCGGGGAAGTCGCGAAATCGGCAAATCTCTGCGACTGGTATGCCGAGCACGGACCAGCGATGCTCAAAACCGAAGCGACGCTGGTTGAAGATAATAAAGCGGTCATTGAGTACCGGCCGATGGGCGCTATCCTCGCCATCATGCCCTGGAATTTCCCGGTGTGGCAGGTGCTTCGCGGCGCGGTACCGATTCTGCTGGCGGGCAACAGCTATCTGCTTAAGCATGCGCCAAACGTACTGGGAAGCGCGGCGATGATCGGTGAAATCTTTGCCGCAGCCGGCGTTCCGGCCGGGGTGTTTGGCTGGGTGAATGCCACCAACGATAGCGTTTCGCAGATGATCAACGATTCGCGTATCGCCGCCGTGACCGTTACCGGCAGCGTGCGGGCCGGGAAGGCGATTGGCGCGCAGGCCGGCGCGGCGTTGAAAAAATGCGTCCTGGAGCTGGGCGGTTCGGATCCGTTTATCGTGCTCAACGATGCCGACCTCGACGAGGCGGTGAAAGCGGCGGTGATCGGCCGCTACCAGAACACCGGGCAGGTCTGCGCCGCGGCGAAGCGTTTTATCGTCGAGGCGGGCATTGCCGAGGCCTTTACGCAGAAATTTGTCGCCGCCGTCGCCGCGCTCAAAATGGGCGATCCGCGCGATGAACAGAACTACATCGGGCCGATGGCGCGTTTCGATCTGCGCGATGAGCTGCATGAGCAGGTGCGCGCGACCTTAAAAGAAGGAGCGACCCTGCTGCTGGGCGCGGAAAAAATCGCCGGCGCGGGCAACTACTATGCGCCGACGGTGCTGGGCAACGTCACCGCTGAGATGACCGGCTTCCGCCAGGAGCTGTTTGGCCCGGTGGCGACAATTACCGAAGCTCGCGATGCCGACCACGCGCTGGCGCTGGCGAACGATAGCGAGTTTGGCCTTTCTGCAACGGTATATACCACCAGCGAAGCACAGGCCCAACGCTTTGCCGATGAGCTGGAGTGCGGCGGCGTGTTTATTAACGGCTACTGCGCCAGCGATGCCCGCGTGGCGTTCGGCGGCGTGAAGAAAAGCGGATTTGGCCGCGAGCTCTCCCATTTTGGTCTGCATGAATTCTGCAACGTGCAGACCGTCTGGAGAGATCGCCGCTAGACTGCGGAAAAATCCCCGGGTTGCGGCTAACGCCTGACCCGGGCTACCGATTCGTGCGATTTGCCGGTTTGGTCGCCCTGACAGGCCCCGCTGACGAGCGACCCTTCACCCTGGCGATGCAGGAGTAACAAAGAGGCTGTTTCTTCGCGACAGGTGCGCCTATAATTACCGCCCGAATTTTGATGTTGGCAAGGAGCCGCGCGTGGCGACGGTAATTAATAACGCAATGCTCGATGCCATTCTGGCTGAAGTCAGGCCGCTGATTGGCCGCGGTAAAGTGGCGGACTATATTCCTGCCCTGGCCAGGGTCAGCGGCGATAAGCTCGGCGTGGCAATCTGTACGGTGGACGGTCAGCACTGCAGCGCCGGTGACGCCCACGAGCGTTTCTCGATTCAATCTATCTCCAAAGTCCTCAGTCTGGTGGTGGCGATGAACCACTATCAGGAAGAGGAGATCTGGCAGCGGGTGGGTAAAGATCCCTCCGGCCAGCCTTTTAATTCGCTGTTGCAGCTGGAAATTGAGCAAGGCAAACCGCGTAACCCGTTTATTAACGCCGGGGCGCTGGTGGTCTGCGATATGCTGCAAAGCCGTCTTAGCGCGCCCCGTCAGCGGATGCTGGAAATCGTGCGGCGCCTGAGCGGGGTGAGCGATATTGCCTACGATCCGGTGGTCGCCCGCTCGGAGTTCGATCATTCGGCGCGTAATGCCGCCATTGCCTGGTTAATGAAATCCTTCGGCAACTTTCACAACGATGTTGCCACGGTACTGCAAAACTATTTTCACTACTGTTCGCTGGAGATGAGCTGCGTAGAGCTGGCGCGTACCTTTCTGTTCCTTGCCGACCGGGGTATCGCCCCGCATCTTGCGACGCCGATTATCGCGCCGATTCAGTCGCGGCAGGTCAACGCTTTGATGATGACCAGCGGCATGTACCAGAACGCCGGTGAGTTTGCCTGGCGCGTCGGTTTACCGGCGAAATCCGGCGTCGGCGGCGGGATTGTGGCCATCGTTCCGCAGGAGATGGCGATTGCGGTCTGGAGCCCCGAGCTCGATGACGCCGGGAACTCGCTGGCCGGGATCGCTTTACTGGAAAAACTGACGCAAAAACTGGGGAGGTCGGTATTCTGATGGTGCCCATAGAAAATCTGTTCGCCCGCCTGCAGCGTTCCACTTTTCGCTCCCGCTTTCGCCTCGGCGTAAAGGAACGGCAGTATTGCTATGATAAGGGGGCGGAAGTTATCGACCAGCACGCGGCGGATTTTATCGCCAGGCGCCTGGCTCCGGCGCAAATTCCTAACGATGGCAAACAGACTCCGATGCGCGGACACCCGGTATTCATCGCCCAGCACGCCACCGCGACCTGCTGCCGCGGCTGCCTGGAAAAGTGGCACGCTATCCCTCGGGGGCGGGGCCTCAGCGAGGCAGAACAGCGCTACGTGGTGCAGGTGATCCACCACTGGCTGGTGATCCAGATGAACTCGCCGGACCGCGGCAGAGCGTAATTCATCGGGCGTCGGTATATGCCTGATAATTATTCTCATGATATGATGAACCGCTAACTAATTATTAACATAATAATTGCCTGAAACAATTAGACGGATAATCATGAATGTCTCCACTGTCGATTCGGTCATTCACGCTGTTTCGTGAGGAACAACCCGTGCGTGATGCGCTGGTGTTGTTCACTTTAACGCTACTCCTGCATTTCTTTGGCGCGATGCTGCGTCTGGTACAAGAACTGTCGTTTTTCTGGCCGCTGAATGCGGTAATGGCGGGGATTTTTGCGCGTTATATCTGGCTAAATCGCAGTTATTTTTACGCCATCTGTTTTGCCGCCATGCTGGTATATGACGGTTTAACCTCGCGCTGGGGGATGGGCTTCGCCTCCTTCCTGATCAACTTCTCCAATCTCGTTTTTATTGTCACTCTGGCGCAGCTCATTTTATGGGACAAGCGCCGGACGGATTCGATGCCGGGACCGATTAATGCGCTTAGCCTGTTTTGCTACTGCCTGCTGGCGGCGCTGCTCTGCGCCGCCGTGGGCGCGCTGGGGTCGGTAGATGTCGAGCGCGCAACGTTTATCCCGCAGCTGGCGGACTGGTTTAGCGAACAGTTCTCAACCGCCGTGCTGATCCTGCCGTTTATCTTGACCCTCACGCTCCCGTCGGCGTTCGGGCGTTTTCGCCTGCGCCAGCTGCTGCCGGCGATTGCGCTGGTGCTGTCGATTGTGCTCGGCGTAGCGGTTGGCGGCGCCGGGAGCATCACCTTCCCGTTACCGGCGCTGATCTGGTGCGCTATTCGCTACCCGCTGCCGCTGACCTGTCTGCTGACCTTTATTACCGGCATTAGCGAAATTCTGCTGGTGGCGAACTCGCTTATCCACCTTTCGCCCGATAGCCGGATGCAGCCGTGGCAGCTGTTTTCGACGCGTCTGGGGATCGCTGCGATGCTGATAAGCCCCGTTATCGTCGCTTCCAGCGTTGAGGCGATTAATAATCTGGTCAAACAGCTGGCCCTGCGTGCCGACTTTGACTTCCAGACTCGGGTCTATTCCCGCTCTGGGTTAAGCGAAGCGCTGAAGCGCCAGCCGATCGCGGAAAATACGCTGCTAACGGTGATGGTGCTGGATATCGACGGCTTCAAGCAGGTCAACGATCGCTGGGGACATGAATGCGGCGACTGTATGCTGGCCCAGTTTGCGCAGCAGGTGCGGCAGCTGGTGGGAGAAGAGGGCATAGTCGCGCGTATCGGCGGGGAAGAGTTTGCCGTCGCAGCGCTGACCTCATCCGGTCAGGAAGCGCGGCTGCTGGCAGAAAAAATTCGCCAGGGCATTGAAGCGCAAACTTTCACCTGGGGACAGAGCAAAATCCAGCTGACTATCAGCATGGGGCTCGAGAGCCAGCCGCTTGGCGCCGCCAGAATTACGGATCTGTTCAACCAGCTGCTGATGGCTGCCGACGATTATATGATTCAGGCGAAAAATGCCGGGCGCAATCGTATTTTTACGCAAAAGATGGCCTGAATCCTACGATAAGAAAATACGATGATAGATTTACTTGTGTTAAATATAAGTTAAAAAATATAGTGATGTGGTCAATTTCAAGGAGTTACCGATGACCACATCCTTTTCTCTGCGCACGCTGTCGCGTGACGATATTCTCGAACATCTTCCTGAATTAACCGATATCCTCGTCAGCTGCGTCAACGGCGGGGCCTCGGTGAGCTTTATGCTGCCTTTCGCCCCTGAAACCGCGACGGCGTTCTGGCTGCGAATGGCGCAGAGCGTGGCAGCCGGGGAGCGGGTCGTCATCGCCGCGGCGGATGAGCAGCAGCGGCTCGTTGGCACGGTGCAGCTCATTATCGACCAGCCGGAAAACCAACCGCACCGCGCCGACGTCGCTAAACTTCTGGTTCACCAAAATGCGCGTCGCCTGGGCCTGGCGAATGCGCTGATGGCCACGCTGGAAGCGATCGCGCGCGAGCAGGGCAAGAGCGTTCTGGTGCTGGATACGGCGACCGGCAGCGGAGCCGAGAATTTTTACGTGCAATGCGGTTGGGAAAAGGCCGGGGAAATTCCCCGCTATGCGCTGATGCCGGACGGCGAACTGACGGCGACATCGCTGTTCTATAAACTTTTGTAATCTCATCATATACTGCAACCTGCCTCATTCACACGCCCCGGCAGCTGAGTTGATAAGCCGCCGGGGCTTGTCTCCCTCGCCGCGTTACCCGGCCATGTCTTCGCTCCGACTATTGCCCGACTAAACGCTGTGCAAACGGTTCACCGTTTTGTCGTGCAGAGAGAAATATTTCGGCGACAAATTTGATATTGCATACAGCTTTGATCAAAACGGGGTTTCACCTGGCTAAAAACCTGATAACTTATTGGACCAATTACTCAGGTTGTATGACTACTCTATGAGGGAACCCATTGTGAAAACACTAAACCGTCGCGATTTCCCGGGCGCGCAGTACCCTGAACGTATCATTCAGTTTGGCGAAGGCAACTTCCTGCGCGCGTTTATCGACTGGCAGATCGATCTGCTGAACGAGCATACCGACCTGAATTCCGGCGTGGTGATCGTGCGTCCGATTGAGAGCGCATTCCCGCCGTCTCTCAGCACCCAGGACGGCCTCTATACCACGATTGTTCGCGGCCTGAATGAGAAGGGCGAATCGGTGAGCGATGCGCGTCTGATTCGATCGGTAAATCGTGAAATCAGCGCCTATGCCGATTATGAGGAGCTGCTGCGTCTGGCGCATAATCCGGATATGCGCTTTGTGTTTTCCAATACCACTGAGGCCGGGATCAGCTACCACGCCGGCGACCGCTTTGACGATGCGCCAGCGGTAAGCTATCCGGCAAAACTGACTCGCCTGCTGTTTGAACGCTACAGCCACTTCTCCGGCGCGGCGGATAAAGGTTGGGTGATCATTCCCTGCGAGCTGATTGATTACAATGGCGAGGCGCTGCGTGAACTGGTGCTGCGCTATGCCCAGGAGTGGGCGCTGCCGGAAGCATTTATCACCTGGCTGGATGAGGCGAACGCCTTCTGTTCTACGCTCGTAGACCGTATAGTGACCGGCTATCCGCGTGATGAAGCCGCGCAGATTGAAGAACAGCTGGGGTATAAAGACGGTTTCCTCGATACCGCTGAACATTTCTACCTGTTTGTTATTCAGGGGCCGAAGTCCCTGGCCGCAGAGCTGCGTCTGGATAAGCTGCCGCTTAACGTCCTGATCGTGGACGATATTAAGCCGTATAAAGAGCGTAAAGTGGCGATTCTTAACGGCGCGCATACCGCGCTGGTGCCGGTCGCCTTCCAGGCGGGTCTCGATACCGTGGGCGAGGCGATGAACGATAAGGAAATCTGCGCTTTCGTTGAGAAAGCGATTTACCAGGAGATCATTCCTGTTCTCGACCTGCCGCGCGATGAGCTGGAGTCCTTCGCCAGTGCGGTCACCGGCCGTTTCCGCAACCCGTATATTAAGCATCAGCTGTTGTCTATCGCGCTTAATGGCATGACCAAATATCGCACCCGCATTCTGCCGCAGCTGTTGGCGGCGCAGAAGAAAGAGGGCAAGCTCCCGTCGCGCCTGACCTTCGCACTGGCAGCGCTGATCGCGTTTTATCGCGGCGAACGTAACGGTGAGAGCTATCCGGTTCAGGATGATGCTGAATGGATGGAGCGCTACAAGGCGCTATGGGCTCAACATCGGGATGCGCAAATCACCACCGGCGAGCTGGTAAAAGCCGTACTGTCCGTTGAATCCCACTGGGAGCAGGACCTGAGCAAAGTTTCAGGCCTGGTCGAGCAGGTGACGCAGGATCTGGATGCGATTCTGCGCGACGGCATGCGCGCCGCCGTTCAGCCGCTGTGCTGATATAGCGCAGGGCGCCGCCCGACGAGCAGATAAGGACGGATTATTGGCCAGATAAGCTGCCAGCCGCCGTCCGCTCGTCATCCGGGCGCAACGCCTGAGCAGAATTAGCATTAATTTCAACCCGGCCACCGCCGGGTTATTTTTGAACCTTAATTAGTTACAACATACTTTTAGTTTTTTCTTTCACGCAGGTCTGGCAGATCGTGCAAAATGGGTCCGGCAACAAAGGTGGGGCAATTAAGAGAAAAAGATGAATTGTGTGCCGGGCGCTTGAACTAATTATTGCACCGGAAAATAATGCCTTATCCAAACGAGGAGTCGGCCCATGGTCATTGAGATTCGCGAACCCGATCGGCAGGATAAAGCACAGTGGTTATCGCTTTGGCAGGGTTATACCCGTTTCTACGGTAGCCCGCAGCCAGCGGAGGTCACAGAACACACCTGGCAGCGGATGCTCGATGCCGCTTCGCCGATGCTGGGTCGTTTCGCGGTGGTGGATGGCAATGTGGTGGGCTTTGCGATTTGTATCCTCCACGAAGGAACATGGGTTAAGACGCCCATTTGCTATCTGGAAGATCTGTTTGTCGCCCCGCAGATGCGCGGGCAAGGCATCGCCAGAACCTTAATACAGGCGCTGCAAACGGAAGGAAAAGAAAAAGGGTGGTCGCGCTTGTACTGGCACACTCGCACCGACAATCCGGCCCGGCGTCTGTATGATGAATTCACGCCAGCCGATGACTATGTTCGTTACCGCGTGACGCTCTGACAATCTGAGATTAAGAAGTTGTTAAGCTTTTCCCTGTAAAACAGGGGAAACGGCTCAGGAGAAACAAATATGGAAAAACGCATAGAAACGGTGGTGAATTTAATCATGTTTCTTTCGCTGTTGGCCACCGCGTGGGATCTCTCCCTGGTTCATCACCTTGCCTGGTAAATCAGACCCTACGGCGCTCGCTCCTGACGCCGTAGTATTCTCGTTCTGACTCCCTCTATTCCTTTACTTTCAGCCGCCGGGCTAACGGCGCGCGACGATAAACAGGCGCGGAAATAATAACAATACCTTTCCGTTACACTGTAACGGATAGTGCCGCTTCAACTCTTCCAGATAGCGCTTGAGAAACGCTGCGCGCTGCGGCTCATCAAGTGGCTGTAAAAATGGTCTCAGGCCCGTTGACTGCAGCCATTCGATAATGGCCTGATGCGATGCCAGCGGGTGATAGTAGGTGGTGCGCCAGATATCCACCTCGCAGCCGCAGGCAGTGAGCATATCATAATACTCCTGTACCTCTGGCAGCGGATGCCGTCCGCTGGCCGGGTGCCCAAGCTCTTCTGCAACCTGACGCATCAGGGTATGGGACGGCTCCTGCCAGTTAACGGGCATCTGCACCGCCAGTACGCCGTTTTCTGCAAGATTGCTCACCAGAAAAGGGAACAGCCGCTGATGATCCGGGAGCCATTGCAGCGAAGCATTGGCGTATATCAGATCCGCCGGACGCTCCGGGCGATAAGCGGCAATATCCGCATCAACGAACCCACAGTCCGGCAACCTTTGTGAGGCCTCTTCCAGCATTGCCGGGGAATTATCAATGCCGATAATCGTCGCGTCCGGCCAGGCATCTTGCAGCAGAGCGGTGCTGTTGCCTGGCCCGCAGCCTAAATCAACGGCCAGCGTCACGGGATAATGGGCAATGCGCGCAAGAAGCTCGGCGGCGGGCCGCGTTCGCTCAGCGCCAAATTGCAAATAGAGTGAGGGATTCCAGTCTGCCATAGTACGCTCCGGTTGCGAGAAACTCGCCCAACAGCATAGACGGCAATGCGTATCTGGCAAAGCAGCAAGATCGGATGAGCTATATTGTGACGTTGTCACTTATACATGTGCCGGGCGGGTCACGGTACTTATGTAGACAACAGGCTAGAGTATGCGCGCAATTCTCTGGTCAATGGGTATGAAATGGCTTTAATCATTAAGATGTTACTTGAGAACCGGCTTGGTAAGGACAAGGATAAACTGTTGCAGGTGAAACCTGGGCTAAGCCTTGTTGTTGAGGATGAAACCTGCCGGGTTCTGTTTGATACCGGCCCTGACGGCAGCTTTTTGCATAATGCGCAGCGCATGGGGGTCTCTTTATCTAACCTGACCGCCACGATACTTTCTCACGGTCATTATGACCACTGCGGCGGCGTGCCGTGGCTGCCGGACAATAGCCGTATTATTTGCCATCCGCAGGTCGGGCAAACGCGCTATTCGGCGTTATCGATCGGCGGGCATCGCGTAAAGCTCAAAAAGCTGTCGCGAGAGATCGACTATTCCCGTCACCGCATGGAATACAGCCGCCAGCCGCTGGCTATCAGCGAGCGGCTGATGTGGTCAGGTGAGATCGCGGTTGCCAGGCCGCGAGCTTATGGCGTGCTGGCGGGGCCATCCCCAGCGGAGGATTATATTGCCGATGAGGGCGTACTGATTTACCGCTCGACGCGAGGCTTAATCATTATTTGCGGCTGCGGACATCGCGGCTTGATCAATACCCTTCGCCACTGTCAGAAGGTTACCGGCGTCCAACAGATATACGCCATCATCGGCGGACTTCATCTGCGCCGCGCGCCGCCGTGGAGAATACGCCAGATAAGGCAATTTTTGCACCAGCAGAAGGTGGAGAAAGTGATGGCCTGCCATTGTACCGGTTCGTGGGGACGCTGGTGGTTATCGGCGGATAGTACCCTGGCGACCGGCGATACGTTAGTACTGGATCAGGGATGACGTGTATGACTGCTGATTACATATAAATAACACTTTGGCTATTTATTAAATACATCGACGCCGCGCTATACACCTTCCCCCTGGGGGAAGGTCAAACGTTAATTTTGCGATGACGTGTAAATATTTATCGAGAAACTTCATTCTATTTAACTCGCGGTTTTAATTATGTAATAGCGTTTAATTCTTTGGGCGGGTGTGCTTTAATTCAGCGGTCGTCCTATTGCGAATATTACTATGATTCAGTCACTACAGGCATTATTCAAACAAGCCACCCGACGCCGGCTTCGCATCCGCGCCGGGCTTGTTATTGCCTGTTGGCTGCTACTCAATCTACAGCTTGCCGTCGCGGCGCACCACGGCGGCCAGCAGCAGCCGGTCGCGCCGCAGGTGCAAATTCATCACATCGTTGATGGCATGATGACCATGTCCGGCATGGATAACGTCGGGCAGAAAGTCATCTGTGAGAAACACTGCGACCCCGACACTGCGCAACCTAATACCTCCACCTCTCTACAGCTGAATGCATTGCCCGCCGAAACCACCCTGCTGGTGGTTTCGCCGCAGCAGGAGATTTGCGCTGAACGTATGGACTGGCACACGCCGCCGGTCACCGGTCCGCCGGCTGAAATACGTTTCTGCCGTTTCAGAGAATAACGCTCCGTTAAAAAACATCCATCAGAACTGCCCGTTCTGCGGGCGACTTTATGTTTTTTTCGGAGTAATAATTATGCGTTCGACCTCTATTTTTCTGCTTTTTACCAGCGTTCTGACCTTTTCTTTCACCGCATTTTCCGCCAGCGCGGAAGATGGCGCGATGCATCAGCATAATATGTCCGCGATGGCGGAAATGCCGGGGATGAATAAGCCCGAGAATACCGCCGCGCTTTATTCGGCAAGCGGGGTGATTAAAGCCTGGCGCGACGATGCGGTGGTGATTGCCCATTCTCCGGTTCCCGGGCTGAACTGGCCGGCGATGACGATGAGCTTTGCGCTCGATGGACATCAAGATAAAAAGCTGCCGGTGGGACAGCAGGTCGATTTCACCTTCCGCCAGACCGACTCCGGCTACGCGCTCGTTTCGATTACCGCGCAATAATTCCGGAGTCATTATGCACATCTTAACTAAGGCGGCCTGCGGGCTGCCGCTCTTGCTGTCGCTGACGGCCACCAGCGGCTGGGCTACGACGCTCTCAGAGGCCCTGTCGGCGGCGGAAAGCTACTCTGCCGAGCTCTCCGCCAACGATCATCAGGTTAACGCTTTGAAGAATATGGCGGATTCCGCCATGGAGCTTCCCGATCCGAAGCTTAAGTTTGGTCTTGAAAACGTCCCGTTGGGGGGAAGTAACGCCAGCCGCCTGACCCGCGAGGGCATGACCATGCAGCGGATTGGCGTAATGCAGGACTACGTCAGCAGCACCAAGCGCGAGCGCAAAGCCGACTCGATAACCGCCGACGCGCGACGAACCGCCGCCAACGCCGATGTTATCCGCGCCAGGCTACAGCGGGAAACCGCTCAGGCATGGCTGGCGCTGGCGGTAGCGCAGAAGTCGCTGCGCTCGGTACAGGCGCTGATTAGCGAAACCTCCCGGCAAATTGGCGTGCATAAGGCGGCCGTCAGCAGCGACAGCGCTACCCCCGGCAGCGTGCTCGACGTCGAACTGGCGCTCAATGCTATGAAAAATGAGCAAGATAACGCCCGGCGCGATGTGCAGATCGCTCAGGCGCGTCTGATGCAGCTAACCGGTAAGGATATCCGCGTTATTTCCGGCCCGCTGCCGCGCATTGAGCGCCTGCCTGCCGATGAAGCGACCTTAATTGAGGGGATAAAACTTCATCCAGAAGTGATTCAGGCCGCGCGTGAGGCTGATCTGGCTAAAGCAAAATCCGGGCAGTCGGAAGTGGCGGCGATCCCCGACGTAGGCGTTGAGGTCTATTACGCCAGACGCGGAGATGACTATGACGACATGGTCGGCGTTATGTTTACCGTCGATTTGCCGGTTTTTCAGGGTAAACGTCAGGATAAAGACCACGCTGCGGATGTCTCCCGAACCTATGAAGCCAACGATCGGTTGACCTTATTGATGCGCGAGCATCAGGCGCAGCAGTATCAGCTGATCGCGCAGTATAACGCCGCGAAAGCCATTTACGATCGCCAGCAAAGCGAGGTGCTGCCGCTGCTGCGCAAGAAGGTGAGTCTTGTCAATGCCCAGTATCGGGGCGGCAGCTCCGCGCTGCCTGAACTGCTCGCCGCCCGTCGCGACCTGCTGAACGGGGAAATCGCCAGCAACAACGCCGAGAAAGCGCTCGCTGACGCGTGGGCCGCCGTTCGCTACCTTATTCCACAGGATGTTAAATAATGAAGCTGAAAACTGCTTTTACCCTTGTGGCGCTGTCCGTCGCTCTTGCCGCCGCGGGCGGATACTGGCTGGGATCGCGGAACGCCTCGACTGTCACTCCGGGCGGAACCGAAACGGCTGCGGGACGCAAAGTGCTCTACTGGTACGACCCGATGGCCCCCGGTACCCGTTTTGATAAACCGGGCAAATCGCCGTTTATGGATATGGACCTGGTTCCGCGTTATGCCGATGAAGAGGCTGACGATGATGCGGGAGGGGTGAAGATTAGCACCCGCCAGCAGCAAAATCTTGGCGTACGCACGGCGAGCGTTTCCCGTCAGCCACTGGCGCCGGAGCTTAACGCTTTTGCTACCGTCGCCGTGGACGAACGCGGCGTCGAGACGGTACCGGCGCTGGCCAACGGCTTGATTGAGAAACTCTACGTTAACGCCTCTCAGCAGTTTGTGAAAAAGAACGAGGCGCTGGCCGAACTGTGGATCCCGCAGTGGGCGGCGGCGCAGCAGGAGTATCTGGCGGTGAGGCGGCTGGGCGACAGCGGGCTGACCGCCGCCGCTCGCGATCGTCTGCAGCTGCAGTTTATGCCGGAAGCGATTATCCGCAGCGTTGAGCGCAGCGGGAAACCGCAAACCCGGATGACGGTACGCGCGCCGCACGATGGTTATGTCAGCAAGCTGGATGTGCGCACCGGCGCGCAGGTCACCCCAGCCCAGCCGCTGTTCGAGCTGGCCCGCCTCGACCCGGTATGGGTCGTGATTGATTATCCGCAAAGCCAGGCCAGCCTGCTGCGCGTGGGTAGCCGGGTGACGGCGACCACCGGCAGTTGGCCCGGGAGCGTTTTTCAGGGCTCCGTGCGCGAGCTACTTCCCGATCTGGAAGCGACCACCCGCACGTTAAAGGCCCGGGTAGTTTTGAACAATCCGCAGCATCAGCTCAAACCCGGTATGTACCTGAACGTTCAGCTGGCCGAGGCGCATCAGGCGCGCGCCGTTCTGACCATCCCTGAAGAGGCATTGATTGCCACGGGTAGCAGCAATCGGGTGTTAATTGCCGATGGCGAGGGGCATTTCCGTCCGGTCGAAGCGATCGTCGGGCGCACGCAAAATGGTCTGGTCGAGATAAAATCCGGCCTCAAAGAGGGCCAGAAGGTGGTCACCTCCGGACAGTTCCTGATTGACTCCGAAGCGAGCCTGCGCAGCGCGCTGCCGCAAATGGCCGGAGAGGATCCGCAGGAAAAAAGCTATACCACGCAGGGGGTCATCAAAGCTGTAACCGATGGGGCGGTGACCATCGCTCACCAGCCGGTGCCGGCGCTGAAGTGGCCGGCGATGATCATGGATTTTGCCATTACGCCGCAGCAGCAGGGACAGATGCGCCCCGGCGAGTCGGTAATGTTTAGCTTCGTCCTGACCGACGATGGAGCGCGAGTCACCTCGATGATGCCGATGAACGGCGCTAAGGAGCAGCCATGATTGCCGCCGTTATCCGCTGGTCGTTACGCAACCGTCTGCTGGTACTGCTGGCGTCGCTGATTATGGCCGCCTGGGGCGTCTGGTCGATACAGCAGGCGCCGCTGGATGCGCTACCGGATCTCTCCGATACCCAGGTGATTATTCGCGTAAGCTATCCGGGAAAAGCGCCGCAAATTGTCGAAGATCAGGTGACCTATCCGCTGACCACCACCATGCTGTCGGTGCCGGGGGCGAAAACCGTGCGCGGTTTTTCCATGTTCGGCGATGCTTACGTTTACGTACTGTTTGATGATGGCACCGATCCGTACTGGGCGCGCTCCCGCGTGCTGGAGTACCTGAGCCAGATCCAGAGCAGCCTGCCGCCGGAAGCGAAAGCTTCGCTGGGGCCGGATGCTACCGGCGTTGGCTGGGTGTTTGAATATGTGCTTACCGATAAAAGCGGTCAGCATAGCCTCGGGGATTTGCGGGCGATTCAGGACTGGATCCTGAAATATGAACTGAAAACCGTGCCGGACGTATCGGAGGTCGCCAGCGTCGGCGGAATGGTCAAAGAGTATCAGGTGATCCTTAATCCTGACCGCCTGCGGGCCCTGAACGTTACCCACGAACAGGTTATCAGCGCGATTCAGAGCGCCAACCAGGAGGGCGGCGGCTCGGTACTGGAACTGGGTGAAGCTGAATATATGGTGCGCACCACCGGCTATCTGAAGTCCATCGACGACTTTAAGCAGGTCGTTATCGCTGCGCGTGACGGCGTGCCGGTGCTGCTGTCCGACGTTGCCAGCGTGCGCCGGGGGCCGGCGATCCGGCGCGGCGTCGCCGAGCTCAACGGTGAAGGCGAAGTGGCCGGGGGAATCATCATTATGCGTTCGGGCAAAAATGCCCTGACCACCATTAATGCGGTGAAGGCGAAACTGGCTGAGGTGCAAAAAAGCCTGCCCGCAGGAGTAGAAATCGTGCCGGTTTATGACCGTTCGCAGCTGATTAAAAATTCAGTCGAAACCCTGACCCACAAGCTTATCGAAGAGTTTATCGTTGTGGCGGTGGTCTGCTCGCTGTTTCTGTTCCATTTCCGCAGCGCGCTGGTGGCGATGATCACGCTGCCGCTGGGGATCCTCGGCGCATTTATCGTGATGCACTATCAGGGCGTCAGCGCCAATATGATGTCGCTTGGCGGAATTGCGATCGCCATCGGAGCCATGGTCGATGCGGCAATCGTAATGATTGAAAATATGCATAAGGTTCTGGAGCAGTGGCGGCAAGAGCATCCTGAGCGCCAGCCGTCTTCCGCCGACTACTGGCAAATTGCCCTACATGCGGCATCGGAGGTGGGGCCCGCGCTGTTTTGCAGCCTGCTGATCATTACCCTGTCGTTTATTCCGGTATTCACCCTCGAGGCGCAGGAGGGCAAGATGTTCTCGCCGTTGGCTTTCACCAAAACCTGGTCGATGGCGGTGGCCGCCGGGCTTGGGATCACCCTGGTTCCGGTGCTGATGGGCTACTTTATTCGCGGTAAAATCCCTGATGAGGCCGCTAATCCGCTCAACCGCTGGTTGATACGCGCCTATGAGCCGCTGCTGGATAAGGTCTTGCAGTGGCCGAAGGCAACGCTGGCGGCGGCGGGCCTGCTGCTGGTCGCCACGCTATGGCCGCTGGCGCAGCTCGGCAGCGAATTCCTGCCGCAAATCGACGAGGGCGACCTGCTGTACATGCCATCCACGCTGCCGGGGATCTCCAGCCGCGAAGCCGCCCGCCTGCTGCAGCAGACCGACCGTCTGATCAAGACGATTCCTGAAGTACAAAGCGTGTTCGGCAAGGCCGGTCGGGCGGAGAGCGCCACCGATCCGGCGCCGCTGACCATGCTGGAAACCACCATTCAGTTCAAGCCGAAAAGCGAATGGCGGCCCGGTATGACCATGGATAAGCTGATCGGCGAACTGGACAGTGCGGTAAAAGTGCCGGGCATCGCCAACGTCTGGGTACCGCCGATTCGCAATCGCCTGGATATGCTGGCGACCGGCATTAAAAGCCCGGTCGGCATCAAAGTGAACGGCAACAATCTGGCGGAGATCGAAAAAACCGCTGAGGAGATTGAGCGCATCGTGCGTCATGTCCCGGGGGTGACCTCGGCGCTGGCGGAGCGCCTTGACGGCGGTCGCTATATCGATATCGCTATCGATCGTCTGAAAGCCGCCCGCTACGGCGTGTCGGTGAAGGAGCTGCAGTCGGTCGTCGCCAGCGTGGTGGGCGGCGATAACATTGGCGAGACTATCGAGGGGCGTGAACGCTATCCGATAAACGTGCGCTATCCGCGCGAAATGCGCGACTCGCTGCAGAAGCTGCGCGATCTGCCGGTGGTAACCAGCAGCGGGGCACAGGTGACGCTCGCCGAGCTGGCGGATATTGCTATCACCGATGGCCCGCCGATGCTAAAAAGCGAAAACGCCCGTCTGTCGGACTGGATCTACGTCGATATTCGCGGGCGCGATCTGAAATCCGCGGTTGATGAAATGCAGCGCGAGGTCAGCAAACAGGTCAGGCTGCCGGATGGCATCTCGCTGACGTGGTCCGGGCAGTACGAGTATTTGGAACGCGCTACCGCGAAGCTCAAAATCGTGCTGCCGTTTACTCTGATGATTATCTTTATCCTGCTTTACGTCACCTTCGGTCGCGTTAAAGATGCGCTGTTGATTATGGGCACGTTGCCGTTTTCGCTGATCGGCGGCGTCTGGTTGCTCTGGCTGCTGGGCTATAACTTGTCGGTGGCCGCCGCCGTTGGCTTTATTGCGCTTGCCGGCGTGGCCGCGGAGTTCGGGGTAATTATGGTGCTCTATTTAAACCAGGCGCTCGCGAAGCGGCGCGGTGAGCTTAATGACCGGACGCTCAACGAAGCGATACACGAAGGAGCCGTGCTGCGCGTGCGCCCGAAAGTAATGACCGTCGCGACGATTATGGCCGGGCTGCTGCCGATTATGTGGGGTGGCGGTACAGGTTCAGAAGTGATGCAGCGTATTGCCGCGCCGATGATCGGCGGGATGATCACCGCGCCGCTGCTGTCGATGCTGGTGATCCCGGCGGTCTATCTTCTGACGCACCGCAACAAACCCTAAAGTGCAACGCCCGAGCCAGGCGGCTCGGGCGTGAATCAGTCGGCGTTTTTGAGATCGGACGCGCGTTTGGCGGTGGCGTAGACAAAGTCCAGCATCGGCTCGAGGTCGGTATCGTAGCCGGCCTGAATGATTTTGCCCCGCAGCCATTCGATCTCACTGGTAATATCCGGGTGGAAGATATTGTTGTCCTGCGCTTTGCGTAGCCACTTGAGCAGGAAATTATTTTTCCCGCGGATACCGCCCGATTTCTTCGATTTTGCGTGTATTTTCAGCGCCACCAGAATGCAGTAATAGAAATGAACGCGCTGATTAAAACTTTGGTGCATGTCTTTTATTCCCGCCAGAATCAGGTTGCGGCCGGGCATGGACCTTAAACATGCGGTCTCTGATATTCACCCGTGCCACCATCGCGCCGCTTGCCAGGCGCCGGGGCGATGGTGGCACGGAAGCCGAATTGCAGTCAAATATTGATTATTTTTTTACCCATATTTGCGTCAGGGGTCGCGCGAAGAGTATTCCTCAGGTTCGCGGCAGAGCAGCGTGTTGTTGCAGGTAAATGCGCAAAACCAGGATAAATGCCAGCGCGACCACCGCTGCGGCCAACAAATAAATAGTCTCCAGCTCGTAGTAGCCTGCCACCCAGCCGGCTAGCGGTCCGGTTAATCCCAGCGCCAGATCGAGAAAAGCCGAATAGGTGCCCAGCGCGGTGCCCTGATTCTGCTCTTCAACCTGTTTTACCGCTTCCACCCCAAGCGCCGGGAAGATCAGCGAAAAGCCCGAGCCGGTGAGAAAGGCGCCAATACCCGCTATCCATGCCGAGGAGGCATACCAGATGATCAGCAGGCCGAGACATTCGATCGCAAAACAGATTAACGACACCGGCACGCCGCCGTAGCGGGTAATGGTGTTACCTAAAATCAGGCGAATGCAGATAAAACCGATGCTGAATAGCGACAGGGTAAACGCCGCGCCTTGCCAGCCATGAGCCGAAAAGTAGAGGGTAATAAAGGTCGCGATAACCCCAAAACCGACGGTACCCAGCGCCAGCCCCATCCCATAGGGCCAGATTTTGCGTACCACCACGTGAAACGGTGCCCGGATTCCCGCCGTCACGCTGACGTCCTGGCGCGTACGGGCATAGAGCAGGCCAACCGCCGCAGCCAGCACCACGACGGCGGCAAATCCGCTGATGCCAAAATAGCCGTTGAGCATGACGCCCAGCGGGGCGCCAACCGCCATCGCCACGTAGGTTGCCACGCCGTTCCAGGAGATCACGCGCGACGTGTGGATCGCGCCCACGGTTTTGATCCCCCACAGGGTCGCGCCGGTGGCAGTGAAGCTTTCCCCGACGCCGAGGAAAATTCGCCCCACCAACAGCGCGGCAACCGCCAGCGGCGGCGCAGATTGCAGCAAGACCGCGAGCAGGGTGAAGAGCCCGCTGAGCAGACAGCAAATAATCCCCAGGCTGACGACTTTTTTCGGCCCCCAGATATCGGTATAGCGGCCCGCATGCGGGCGGCTGAGCAAGGTTGAAATGTACTGGAGGCTGATAACCACGCCGGCGATAAAGGTGCTATAGCCAAGCTGATAATGGATATAGCCGGGCAGCACGGCGAGCGGCAAACCGATGGAGAGATAGCAGATACAGGTAAAGACAACGATAGAAATAATACGCAGATTAAGCTGGGTGGTGCTGACGGATGTGGCCATAACGCTAAGTACTGGAAACCAAAGGGAGACTAAGCATAGCGCAGCGTCGTCGGGCGCGACGAGCAGACCATGCGCTTTTTCAATGATTCAGGCAAACTCACTAAAAATAGTAATGAGAGAAGAGCAATCTGGGCAAGTCGTGCGCAGCAGAGTATAAAATTTGTTAACGCATCATGGATATTGACAGGAGAGGGTATGGAATACGATTTAGACGGTATGGATGTTCTTTTTGTCGCGGGCTTTGGACCGATCACCCAATCAACGCCAGCCAGCAGGGAATTTTATGTGGCGGCGCTGGGCCTGCCGCTCAAACCGATGCCCGGCAACGAAGAGTATTTGCTGACCGAACAGCATGCCCTCGATGGGGTAAAACATTTTGCGCTGTGGCCGCTGGCTCAGGCGGCGCGCTCCTGTTTTGACTCGGATCTCTGGCCGGACTATCTGCCGGTGCCGCAGGCGTGGGTGGAGTTTGAAGTGCGCGATATCAATACCGCCACCGATGCGCTGAAGGCCAGAGGCTATCGTCTGCTGGTGGATAATCGCGTGGAGCCCTGGGGACAGACCGTCACGCGGTTGCTGAGCCCGGAAGGGCTGTTGGCAGGGATTACCGTAACCCCGTGGCTGCGCGAGGGCAAAGCATGAAAGCCAAATGGAATGTATTAGCCGCCCATCAACTTCGCCGACCAGCAGGGTGATGGAATGTTGATTTATGACGTATTCGGACGCCACATTGGCGTCCAGCGTCGGCACGGGCGATGGTTACTCTTCCGCGTCGATCTCAACGAACGGAAATATTCGCCGCTGCATGGGGTCATCATCCCGGATGACCTCACGGAAGCAGAAATTCCCGGCTGGCTGGGCGATATTTTTCATGAAGCCGCAAGCCCGCGCCATCCTGACGTCCGGCTGATGGAGTAGCGGCTACCGCCAGCTTCTGTTTTGCAGCACCACCCGGTAACCGTCGCGGTCGACAAAGGTTTTGCCGTGCACATTCCAGTACGGATTAAACGCGCTGACCGGTGTAAAGCCGGCGGTCAGCATTCTCTCGCACCGTTCCTGCCATTCGGCGGTGTGTGGATAATAGAGCACCAGCAAATCTTCCTCGCTCGGGGAGGGCTTCACCGGATGATGGTGGCAGAGGGTGAACTCAAGATGCCAGCCGAGATCGCCGCGTCCGATCATGACACCGCTGAAGCCAGCGTGATCGGCAAACTGCGCGATCTGCTCCAGCCCAAGGCCCGTGCAGTACATGCTGCTGCTCAAAGAAAGGTCGGTGACCGGCCGGGCGATGCGCATAGCGTTAAAAGTCATAAGAACCTGTATTAATAAAAGGTGGTCGGGTGACTGTATCCGTTTTTACGCCGATCGTTTGTCGTGGAGAGCTTTTTCTCGGACTCTCCAGCTGTGTTCAACCACCATACTTCGTTAAATAGCGAAGTATTCAGCGGTGAATATCTTAAAATTTAAAGAGCGTGGTTATTAATATATCTTTTCCAGGAAAGAATGTTCATGAGCGAAAATTATTTAAATGAATTTTATATTAACGAAGAGAAGCTTGTCAAAAAGATGGGCGTCACCATCGAAACTCTCAGGGGCTGGCAGGATGAAAAGATATTTCCGAAGCCATCCTATGTTACCGAGACAGAGACGACTATAAGCTCGTTTTTTGGTCAACATCGGTACAGGAAAATAACAAAATGGTACCCTGACCAATTGGATGAATGGGGCTTTTTTATTAAAAATCATCATTTTTCGAAAGACTTGATTGAAATGGATTTTAAGAATAGATACATGAATACCATTATTGGGTTACGGTCAATTGGTGTTTACGATTCTATCTATGAAGATATTTGTTCAAAAGAAATGATATTGAACGAAGTCTGGGGGCACTTTCTCGATGGGATATATGGTATTTGTACTAAAAATTGTACCCCAGAACAAATTGCCACCAAGGATGTAGCGACTTATTTTATCAGTGTGCTAACCGACCAGCAAAAGAAAATCATGATTGCGGAAAACGATAAAGCAAAACTGGCCATTGCCCTGGATCTCCTTGATAGCGTTACGTCATTTTTTGCGCCTCACGAAAGACATCAATGCAGCAGAAATCAATGTATTAATGCGGTGAGAAAAAAGTATCTTTGCGCGGGATAAAAGATATTTTTGGGGTTGTCTGAGAGGCGTGTTTTATCTAGAATCTTCGCTTTCGGAGAGAGAAAATGTCCGTTGCAGATTCCCTGTTTGCTTACTCTTTTGCTGCCCTGTTGTTCACCCTTACCCCAGGCCTGGATACCGCGCTAATTTTACGAACCGCGACCGTTGAAGGCGGAAAAAAAGCCTTTCAGGCGGCGTTGGGTATTGATACGGGATGTTTTATCTGGGGAGCTGCGGTCGCCTTCGGTCTCGGGGCGCTGCTGGCGGCATCGGAACTGGCGTATGACCTGCTCAAATGGTGCGGGGCCGTCTATTTATGCTGGCTGGGCATTCAGTTAATTCTCAAGCCGCGTCGTCATTTGGTTCATCAGGACAGGGCGGCGGCCCCGGCAAGTAACTGGTTTGTAAAAGGGATGATGGGGAATGTGCTCAATCCGAAAATGGGGATCTTTTACGTCTCTTTCCTGCCGCAGTTTATTCCGGCAGGGCACTCGCCCATCGCCTGGACGTTCCTGCTGGTCGCCATTCATGTGGCGATCGGCACAATCTGGTCATTAACGCTGATTGTGACCAGCCGCTCTGCCGCTCGGCTATTAAAAACGCCGCTGTTCATTCGGTGGATGGATCGCGCGACCGGCGGCCTCTTTGTGCTGTTTGCTGCCAGGCTGGCTTTTAGCCACCGCTAAATCCTGCCGGGCAGGGATGCCCAGCTTCTCGCTCCCACATTTCGTTGCTCACCGAAGCATCCACCGACCTTTGCCGTAAATTTCTTCTCCTGGAGGCCGCGCGCTGTCGCGTGGCGTTGCTTGCGCGTCGGGTTAACCGCAATCATAATGAAAAGAGAATAATGTTAAAAATTATTCTCTTTTTGAGAATAAGAATGGAGGGGAGTGGGTGAACGTTATTCAACTCAGGCCGGAGTGGAAGGCCTTTCTGCTGGCGCTGGCCGGATCGGTGGTACTGATCGTCGGTATGGGCTATGGCCGGTTTGCCTATACCGGGATCCTGCCGCTGATGCTTAATGAACAGGTACTGACGCTACGCGAAGGTAATCTCGCCGCTTCGGCAAACTATGCCGGTTATCTGGCGGGGGCGCTGCTGCTGGCGAAAGCCAGACCCACGGACGCCAGATGGCTAAGCCTGCTTTCCGCGCTATTGACGCTACTGTGCCTGGCTTTACTGGCGGTTTTAGTTTCTCCGCTGGCGATTATCGCGGTTCGCGGTATTGCCGGATTATTAAGCGCGGTGACGCTGATTGCCGCCTCACTCTGGCTGCTCCAGCATATGAAGCACCCAAACGGTGCGCCGGTGCTTTTTTCGGGCGTCGGAATGGGCATATTTTTGTCGGCGGAATTTATCTCCCTGGGGAAGGCGCTGGCGCTCTCCAGCCAGCAGATCTGGCTGATGTGCGCGCTAAGCGCCGGCGTGCTTTTTATCCTCGCGCTGCGTCTATTGCTGAGCCCCGCAGACTACCTTATCGCTTATCAACCCGCAGCAACCGCACAGCATGAGCAGGCCGAGGGGCCGGTGCGCGAGGCATGGAAACTGCTGCTGATTTATGGCCTGGCCGGCTTCGGCTACATTATTACCGCCACCTATCTCCCGCTGTTTCTCAGCGGTTCGCTGAACGCTATCGATCCGGTGCAGATCTGGGCCATCTTCGGTCTTGCCGCCGTCCCCTCCTGTTTTCTCTGGCATCGGCTGGTCATCAGGCTTGGCTACCGCCGCGCGTTTACCCTTAATTTGCTGATCCAGGCCGTTGGCGTGATCCTTCCGGCGTGGAGCCATACGTTGCCGTTTTGCATATTGAGCGCGCTGCTGGTGGGGTGCACCTTTTTGGGCACCGTGACCATCGCGCTGTCCCAGGGGCGGCGGCTGAATCATCTGGTTTCGTTCAATATGATTGCCGCTATGACCGCAACCTACGGCATCGGGCAAATTGTCGGCCCGCTGGTTGCCGGGGCGCTGTATGACCGCAGCGGGTCGTTTAATCCTTCGCTCAGCGCGGCGGCTATAGCGCTGCTGGCTGCCGCTGCGCTGGTGGCAGCGGGGGCGGGGCGAGCGTCAAAGGTCGGAAGCTGATTCAAGGAGCTGGCGCATCTTCTCAAAGGCCGGGGAGGCGTAGCCTTTGCGCCAGATAAGCTGGGTGATCGCCTGGCCAACCGGTTGCAGCTGGCTGGCTTCGGGCAGCGTCAGGGTCTCAAGCACGCTCTGCGGCACGATGCCGGTATAGCCGCCGGAGGCAACGCAGGCGAGCATCGCGTGGTAGGAGCCGACATCCTGGATCTCGATCTCCGCCTCCTCTGATTGCGCCAGAAACGCTTCCCCCATCGCCCGGTAGGTACAACCCTCCGCAAAGGCGGCAAAACGAAAAGGTTGCGGGTGAGCCTGAAGCACCAGCACCAGCTGTTCTTGAAAGATCGGGACAAATTCCAGGTCGTCAGGCGGAGGCGCTCCCTGCGGCAGACTCACCAGCGCGCAATCGAGCTCGGCGTCCAGGACTTGTTGAGCAAGTTGCCGGGTTGGCTGGGTCTTAAGGGTCAGTTTGACCTCCGGGCACTGAGCATGAAAGCGGGGAAGCAGCTGCGGCAGGCGGCTTGCGGCGGTGGCGTCCATCGCCCCCATGCGCAGATTACCGCCCGGCGTCGCCGGGTGCAGCGCCTGTCTGGCCTCCTCGGCCAGGCTGAGGATTCTCAGCGCGTAGCCCAAAAAATGCTCGCCGGCGGGGGACAGAAGCATCCTTTTATTGCCGCGAGCAAACAGCTCAACGCCCAGCTCCTCTTCCAGCTGGTGAATGCGGGTGGTGATATTGGACTGCGCCCGCCCCAACAGTTTTGCCGCGCGAGTCACGCTGCGCTCTTCCGCCACCGTTTTAAAAATCTCTAATGTGGTGTGGTTCATATTTTTATTCTTAAATTGAAAATAATGTTGATCTTATCATCTCTAAAAGAGATTTTAATGGCCCGAATGCACAAATTTAACAGGGCAAACCATGAAAAACCGGCTGACGCAGCAGCTTGCTATTGATTATCCCATTATTCAGGCGCCGATGGCTGGCGTGTCGACGCCGGAACTGGCGGCAGCGGTCAGCGGCGCCGGCGCGCTCGGCTCGCTGGGGCTGGGGTCGTCAACCATAGAGCAGGCTGAGGCGCTGATTAACCAGACCCGTCGCTTAACCAGCCGTCCGTTTAACGTCAACCTGTTTTGCCACGCACCAGCGGTAAGGGATCGGCAGCGTGAAGCCGGGTGGCTGGCTCGGCTGCGCCCGGAATTTGCCCGCTTCGCCAGCCATCCGCCGGAGACGCTGGCGGAAATCTACCTCAGTTTTAATCAGCAGCCGCGAATGGCCGAGCTGCTGCTCGATCTTGCCCCGGCGGCGGTGAGCTTCCATTTTGGCGTGCCGGATCGTGAAACGCTTCGCCGACTGCGGGATAAGGGTATCGTTACCCTGGCGAGTGCGACCAGCGTGGCAGAGGCGCTGCTGGCCGAGGCGCGGGGAGTCGATATGGTGGTTGCCCAGGGCTATGAGGCTGGCGGCCATCGCGGCATCTTTGACCCCCTGGGGCCAGACGGACATATGAGCACCTTTACCCTGATTCAGGCGATGAGACGGCATACTGATCTACCGATTATTGCGGCAGGCGGCATCATGGACGGCGCAGGAATCAACTGCGTAATGAACCTGGGCGCAGACGGCGCGCAGCTGGGAACGGCGTTTCTGCTCTGCCCGGAATCGTCCACGGATGCCGGCTATCGTGAGGCCATCAAAGGCGCGCCTGACGGGCAAACGGTTTTAACCTCGGCGATCTCCGGACGTCCGGCAAGATGTCTGGTTAACGGCTGGCGTGAAATAAACGATCCGCATCTCGTTCCGGCTTATCCCGTAGCTTATGATGCCGGTAAAGCGCTGGCATCGGCGGCAAAAGCGCAGGGAAATCGTCAATTCGGCGCCCACTGGGCCGGACAGGGCGTTAGCCTGATTCGCGAGCTGCCGGCAGCGGAGCTGATACGAAAGCTGGTGAGCGAAAGCGGGTTTTAATCGCGGATGGCGCGCGGCCATCCGCTCATCGTTAACGGCGGTGGGCGAGGCCGCGAACCAGACGGTCGCCGGCCATCTGCACCCCCTGTACCAGCGCGACCAGAATGAGCACCGTGCCGACCATCACCTCGTTATTAAAGCGCTGATAGCCGTAACGGATAGCCAGATCGCCCAGTCCGCCGCCGCCAATCACGCCCGCCATCGAAGAGAAGCCGATCAGCATGACGATGGTCAGCGTGATGCCTGCCAGCAGGGTCGGCAGCGCTTCCGGCAGCAGCGATTTAAAGATGACGTGCCAGATATTGCCGCCCATCGATAAAATCGCTTCGATACGCCCGTAGTCCACTTCATCCAGCGCATTTTCAGTCAGCCGCGCAAAGAACGGAAAGGCGCCAATGGTGACCGGAACCACCGCGGCGGTACTGCCGAGGGTGGTGCCGATAATCAACCGGGTGAACGGAATCAGCGCGATCAGCAGCACGATAAACGGCAGCGAACGACCAAAGTTGATAATCGCGCCGAGGATGGCGTTGAGCTTCGGCATCGGCGCCAGACCCTGACGCCGTGAAATAAACAGCAGCACGCCGATTGGCAGCCCGAGCAGCACGGTAAACAGCGCCGCCAGGCCGACCATATAAACGGTATCCAGCGTGCCCTGAAGCAACAGCGGCCAGAGATCTTGCCAACTCATGCTACTCCGCATAAGGGCCTCCCGTGTAAACCGTGGCGAGCGAGGAAGTCCCGCTCCGCCTGCGGGTCGTGCAGCAGCGACTGCCTTAGCCGCGACCATGGCGCCACCAGCAAATCGGCAATTCTGCCGCTTTCAATAATCTCACCGTGCTCCAGCAGTGCCGCGTGGTCGCAGAGGGTTTTCACCACTTCCAGCTCGTGGGTGATCAGCACGATGGTGAGGTTCAGCTTCTGATTGATGTCCGCCAGCAGGTTGAGCACCGAGGCCGTGGTCTCGGGGTCAAGGGCGCTGGTGGCCTCATCGCACAGCAGCACATCCGGCCGTGCGGCCAGCGCGCGGGCGATCCCCACGCGCTGCTTTTGCCCGCCGGAAAGCTGAGACGGGAAGGCGGCGGCTTTATCCGCCAGCCCGACCAGCTCCAGCAGTTCCGCCACGCGAGCCTGGCGGGCCGCTTTCGGCACTTTGGCTATCTCCAGCGGCACCGCGACGTTGTCAGCGACGCTGCGGGCGTGAAGTAAATTAAAGTGCTGGAAGATCATGCCGGTGCGCAGCCGGTATTCGCGCAGCGCGCTTTTATCCATCCGGGTAATATCATTCCCGTTCACAATAATGCGGCCCGCCGTGGGCCGCTCCAGCAAATTCAGGCAGCGTATCAGCGTACTTTTGCCCGCACCGCTGCGGCCAAGGATGCCGTAAACGGCACCGCCCGGCACATGCAGAGAGACATCGTTTAGCGCCGGTCGGCCTGTTCCGGCATAGGTTTTACTCAGCCCGACAATCTCAATCATGACTGAGGGGCAACCGGGATCACCGAGCCGTTATACTGCTTACGAATAAATTCAGCGACCTGCGGCGAGGTGAGGTCTTTGGCCAGCGCCTTGATGCGCGGATCGTTCGCCAGCGCCGGCGTTGTCACCAGAATATTAGCGTACGGGTTGTTGTTGGCGCTCTCCAGGCCCAGCGCGTCTTTGGCCGGTACCAGCCCGGCTTCCAGCGCGTAGTTGCCGTTTATCACCGCCAGGTCAACGTCATCCAGCGACCGCGGGATCTGCGGTGATTCAATCTCAAGGATTTTCAGGTGCTTCGGGTTTTCCACGATATCTTTCGGCGTTGC
The DNA here is from genome assembly GCF_040065315.1 of Klebsiella sp. CN_Kp100. NCBI lineage: Bacteria > Pseudomonadati > Pseudomonadota > Gammaproteobacteria > Enterobacterales > Enterobacteriaceae > Klebsiella > Klebsiella sp. CN_Kp100. Next base: position 247,850 of record NZ_JBEAIJ010000058.1, on the reverse strand, counting down.
CAGGGTGGTCGCCGGGTCGGTGAATTTTGCCGCCAGCTTAATCAAACCCTGATTTTGCAGCAGGAATAGCGCGCGGCTCAGGTTAGTGGTGTTATTCGGTACCGCCACGGTGGCGTTCTCGGGCAGCGATTTAAAATCTTTATGCTTGCGCGAATAGATCCCCAGCGGCTCAATATGGACGGTCGCCGCGACGGCGAAGGTTTTGCCCAGCGCTTTTTCCTGATCTTTCAGATAGGGGACGTGCTGGAAGTAGTTGGCGTCGACGTCGCCGTTAGCCAACAGCTCGTTGGCGTTTACGCCGCTGGTGAGTTCGACGATTTTCAGGTCGAGGCTGGGATCGATCTTTTTAATATAGTTAAGAATTTCGGCGTGCGGCACCGGGTCGGCGGCGACGCGCAGCGCGGCGGCCTGAGCGGAAGTCCAGGCCAGAGAGAGAGACAGTGCAACCCCTGCCAGTTTAAATGCGGCATATTTCATCATCTTATTCCTTGTGTTTGTTGTTATGTTTAAACGATCAATTGCTCGGCGCGTTCGCGAAAAACATCCTGGTAGTAGCGCTCGGCGACATCAGGATGCGAGCGCAGACGCCCTTTCAGGTAATTCCAGCCCACCTCGCGCAGCAGCGGGTTTTGCGGGTCGCTATCCGGTCCGAGGGCTTCGCGGGCCAGCTCATCGGGCAGGGTGTAGACGGGGACCACGGCATCCAGCTGGGCACCGAGGAAGAAAGCGATCGACAGCCGCTGCTGGTCGGCGGGCGGCGAAACGACCCGGTGCACCGTTGCCCGCAGATAGCCGTTGGTAGCCAGCTCCAGCAGCTCGCCGATATTCACCACAAAGCTGCCCGCCAGCGGGGTCGCGTCAATCCAGCGGTCAGGAGAGACTTCGACCTGCAATCCTTTCTGCTCATCCTGCAGCAGGAAGCTGAGAAAGCCGGAGTCCTTATGCGCGCCAACGCCCTGGGCGCTCTGGGTCTCCTGCTGGCCGGGATAGCGGATCAGCTTGATATGTTCATTGGGCTTATCACCATACAGGCCATCGAAGGCATCCTGCGGCAGGCGCAGCGCTTCGGCGAAGGCGCGCAGCAGGGCGATCCCAACCTGGGTCATTTCCCGTTGCCAGGTCAGTAATGTGGGTTTGAGCGAGGGCAACGCCTCTGGCCAGAGATTCGGCCCCTGCAGACGCTGCCAGCGCGGAGTGCGTTCGCTAAGCTGCAGGGCCGGGCGCTCGGCGCCGATATCGAACTGCTCGCGCCAGTCGGGTTGACCGCGGGTTAATTCAGAAGCGGCGCGGTTGTAGCCGCGAAAATGCGGAGAGTGAATCATTGCTACCCTCTGCTTTTGAGCGTCGGGCAGGGCAAAAAAGGCGCGGGATTGCTGCTGCACGGCCTGCTGCAGCGACTCATCAACGCCGTGGTTGATCAGATAAAAGAAGCCGATATCGCGGGCGGCGTGGCGCAGGTCGGCGAGAAACGCCGCTTTTTCAGCGGGGTCCGCGTAGCGGGCAAGATCCAGTATCGGTAAGGTTGTCGCGTTCATTGTCTTCTCCGAAGGCGGTATTCAGGTGTTTTCGTCGATTCAGGTTCAGGGTTCGGGGACAACAACAGCGCATGATCGATTCCTCAGTCGGGTGGTTGAGGCCAGCTTGCCTTAAGCGAAAATATTCAACCAATAACGTTCTTTTCTAATTTATGACCGTGGAGGGTTCTGTGCTTTTGCGAATTCTGGATAAGGGGCGATAAGGCAGGTTGCGTATAGCGTCGGGAGACAGTATGGTGAGCAAAATTTTTAAATCAGGTAACAAGACGCAATGCAGCATCCAAACGATCCTCTGCACGGCATCACGCTGGAGGCGCTGTTAAACGCGCTGGTCGCGCAATATGGCTGGGCCGAACTGGCGAAACGCATCAACATTAACTGCTTTAAAAGCGATCCGAGCATTAAATCGAGTCTGAAGTTTTTACGCCGTACGCCGTGGGCGCGCAAAGAAGTGGAAGCGCTGTATATCGATTCGCTGTCCGATACCGATACGGCAAAAGCGGAAGCGCCGGCGGATAATCCGTGGGCACACTGGCAGAAAAAGTAAGGCGCGCAGCGGATAATTCCGCGCGCGCCCTGTGCTGTGTTTTACTGAAGATTGCCTGCGGTCAGGCTCTCTTTATCAAAGGCATGGCTGACATCAATATGATTCTGCTGCACAGATGTATCGATATTTGAACCTGCCTCCGGGCGCGCAAAGCTATTCTCTGCGGCCATCGCGCCGGACGAAAGGGTAGCGGCTAACAGCAGTGCGGTGACTACGCCGATATTTTTCATATTTTGTTCCTTATTTCATCGTGTTGTCGCTGTCGCCTGTGTCTTCCGGCGGCCCGGCAATGTTTCAAATTTTATTTCGTCAGCTCAGCGGTCATATGCACGCGGTTATTGAACTGAGCGCTGGTGATTTTGTAAGACGCGCCTTGCTCTGCGGCCTGAGCGGCAATTTTGGCTTCTGCGCGGTCCAGTGTGGAAGCGCTGGCGCTAATGCTCTGCGCAAAAGTACCGAAAGAGATCATAGAGAGTGCGGCAACTGCAACGAAAGTTTTGATGGATTTCATGGTCGTATTCCTTAAGCGTTTTGTCAGTGTTGGAGCGTTGTTGCCCCGATGTGATAAATGATAGGACGGCGACGAGATGATTAAAATCGAAACAATTTGTTCTCATTGTTCAAAAAATCTGAATAAAAATTATCGGTTAACGCTATCCTGTTTTGCTAATAAAGTTTGATTACAATCCAGCCTCATTGTCATAACAAATATATAAAAAGTTATTTTTTGACTTTCGATAGATGATTTTCTTGTTTGCTATCATTCGAACGGCGGCAATATAGTTTTTGTACAGCAATAATTGCCGGTGTGCGGCAAATAATCATTATTCACGAATATCTCATTATGATAACGCTCAATAAGATCAGTAAAAGCTTCTCCGGTGAAAGAGTGCTAAAAGAGGTATCTCTCAGCATTCATTCCGGCGAGATTATTTGCATTATTGGCCCCAGCGGCTCAGGGAAAACCACGCTATTACGTACACTTAATTTCTTAGAGCCTGCCGATAGCGGGCAAATAAGAATAGATGATGTGGCGCTGGATTGCGCAAAAGCGGGAAAAAAGGAGATTGAAAAACTACGCTCAAAAACCGCTATGGTTTTTCAATCGTGGAATCTTTTTCATAATCTCACCGCACTGCAAAATATTACCGAAGGCCTGATATACGCTAAAAAGCGCCCGCGGCAGGAGGCGCTGGCTATTGCTGAACGACTCTTAAAGCAGGTGGGGTTACTGCATAAAAAAGACCACTATCCGCACAGTCTCTCCGGCGGCCAAAAGCAGCGTATCGGTATTGCGCGGGCGCTGGCGATTAACCCCGCCGTTCTGCTGCTGGATGAGCCGACCTCCGCGCTGGATCCGGAAAAAGTCGGTGAAGTGCTGGAGCTTATTCAGACCATTGCCGCCGCGGGCCAGACGATGATCATCGTGACCCACGAAATGGCGTTCGCCCGTCAGGTCGCTTCCAGGGTGGTATTTATGGAAAACGGTGAAATCGTTGAACAGGGCCCGGCGGAACAGATATTTGGCGCAGCGCAGCAGGGCCGAACCCGGGCGTTTCTTGCGCAACTGCACTATCATGCCTGAGGCTGATGATGAACAATAACCCGCTGTTTAGCTGGCAGGATATCGCCGGAATAGTGCCGAAACTGCTGGAAAATTTACCCGTGACTCTCGGCATAACGCTGGCGTCGCTGCTGCTTGGTTTGACGATCGCGCTGCTGATTGTGCTGCTGCAGTTTAGCCGCTTTAAGCCGCTCAGCGCGGCGGCAAAGGGGTATACCGACATTCTGCGCGGCGCGCCTCTGGCGCTGCTGATCCTGCTGTTTTTCTTCGGCGGCAAATTAATTTTGACCGCGCTGGCGCTGCCGCCGCTGTGGATTAGCGATACCACCTTTGCGGTGCTGTCTATCTCGGTCAGCATCAGTCCCTACTTTGCAGAAATGATGCGTTCAGCGTGGCGCGCGGTGGATAGCGGCCAGAAAGAGGCCATTATCAGCCTGAATATTCCCTGGCATCAGGGAATACGACGGATTATTTTCCCCCAGGGATTTATTATTGCTATTCCCGTCTTTGGCAATCTTTTAATTAATCTCGTGAAAATGACCTCGCTGGTCAATATTATTGGCATTGTGGATATTTTTGGTCGTGCACAAAAGATTTCGCAAAATAGCTACGGGGCTAAACAAGTCGCGGCATTTATTAGCGTTATTATCGTCTACTGGGTGCTAAATAGTATTATTCTCTATTTTACCACTCGTATTGAAAAGAAATATCAGTTCCTGCTGGAGTGATAAATTAACATGTTTAGCCTGGCGTTCATTCGGGACAATTTTACGTTTATTTTAAGCGCGCTGCCGGTCACCCTGACGATAACGTTTTTATCCTTACTGTTTTCCACTTTGCTGGGCGCAGCGCTGGCGTGGACGATTATTCGTCAGGTACCCGGCGTTCAATGGCTGGCGAAGGTTTTCCTCTCCTTTGGCCGTTCGGTCCCGGTCCTGGTGATGCTGTATTTCTTTTTTTACGTCTGGCCGTGGATTGCCGCCGGGCTGTTCGGCGGCCCGCAGGACACGATGTACCGCTATAAACTTTCGCCGCTGGCGGCGGCGGTCACCGCGTTATCGCTGATCTTCAGCGCGTATTTCGCCGAAACCTTTCGCGCGGGATGGAACGCGGTTGATAAGGGGCAGCGCGAGGCTGCATGGTCAATCGGGCTGAGCGGGTTCACGCAGTTCCGACGCATTATTTTTCCACAGGCGGCGGTATCCGCGCTGCCGAACTTTACCAGCGTGCTGATCGATCTGATTAAAGACACTTCGCTGGTTTACACCATCACCGTTGTTGATCTGATGGCGAAAGCCAATATCGCCGCCGCGCGCGGGTTTCATTTTGTCGAAGCCTACTGCGTCGTGCTGGTGATTTATATCGTGCTGTGCCTGGCGATTGCCAGAGCATTGCGCAGGGCAGAAAGATTTCTGAGCGTCCGCTGGCAAGGCAACTCAGAAAAGAGTGTTCCACGGTTATCATTTTGGGGAAGGTATTTTGAAAAATAAAATTTTACTGGTGAGTGCGCTGGTGTTGGCAATGGGAATGGACGCCGCGCAGGCGGTTGAAAAAAGCCCAAACGCGAAAACGGTTGAGGTTGTCGTCAATGCTAACGGTTTTCCCTTTAGCTTTGTTGACGATAACAACAATATTACCGGCTACGATGGCGACCTGTTAAAGGTGCTGGACCAGCGGTTAACGGACTATACGTTTCATTTTAATGCGGTCTCTCGCGATGCGATGATCGTCGGCCTATCGACCGGCGCCTATACCCTCGCGGCGGATCACTTTTATCTCACCAAAGAGCGGGCGGAAAAATACGACCACTCCGGCGAGCCGACCGGGATCAGCGATTTACGCCTGATTGTACGTAACGATGAGAACGATATTCATAACCTTGGCGATCTCGCCAGCGGTAAGAAAAAACTGGTGCCGATTCATACCTCCGACGCCCGTTATACGGTGATTGAAAACTACAATAAAAAACATCCAGGCCAACAAATTAACCTGCAGCCCAACGGCGAGCAGTCTGCCGCCGATATCTTTAAAGCGGTAGCCTCCGGGGAATACGATGCGGCGATTTATCCTATTGGCGCGCTGCTGGCGTTAAATAAGGCGCTAAATCTTAATCTGAAAGCTTCGGATTCCGTCGGCCTGTTTCCTAACGTCTATTTGTATAAAAAAAATACCGATCCGCAGCTAATCAAAGCGATTGACGCGCAACTGGTTGCCCTGAAAAAGGACGGCACGCTCGCTGACCTCTCGCGGAAATGGTACGCCGAAGATGTATATGCCCTGCCGGGCGCCAGCGACGTGAAAGTGAATATCGACTGGGAATAAGCGCATGACGCAAATAAGCTCGGAACCGGCGCATAACGCCGCCACCTTAAACGATGAGGTGACCCTGGCGCTGCGCGCCATTACTGAAAAACGCGCGGCAACGATCGGTTACCTGTTGGACGAAAGCCGACAGCGCGATATCGCGGATGATTCTGTCCGTGAAGCAATACGCCACTATGGCCGCGATATCGGGTATAAGCTGCGCGCGCAAATGCGCGATCGAAAAGATTTGCAGGAGTTCGCCGGGCTGTTTACCCGCGGTCTGGAATCTCAGGTTTATGAGATGGAGCCCGTTAGCGCCAGCCGGGCCGAATTTATCGTCCTGTTTCACTACTGTCCCTATGTCAACTGCTGGCGGCAGCAGGGGCGAGGCGCCAGCGAAATTGAGACGCTGTGCGATATCTGCATGGAAGGCGATCGTGCGCTAACCGACGCGTTTCCGGGGCTGCATTTAGAGGTGCAGACCGCGCTGGCTCGCGGCGATGCTGCCTGTCGGCTGCGTTTTTATCAGGCAGAGGAGCGGGAGGGCGAATGGCAACCTTAACGTGGGGCCACACGGTCCAGTTTGTTAATCAGCCGGAAGCGGCGGTTCAGGTATTAAGCGGGCAAAAGCTCAACGCGGTGGCCGGTGGACGCCACCCGGGTTGGGGACCTGAAATGTGCTGAGCTATTTCGGTCTGACCTGGATCGAATTTCTGGCGATTGCCGATGATACAGAGCTGCTTTCCGACGCGGAGACGTTTTTACTCTCCCGGGATGCGTCACGATTGCTGCCGGATAATGAAGCGCTGTATCGGGTGGCGCTGCGCTCCATCCGCAGGGGGAGATTGAACTGCAGCGCGCGGTTTTCACCATACAGCATCCTCAGGCGGTGCGCGACCGCTGGCAGCAGCTGTTTGGTTTTACCCCGCAAGGCGGCAGGGGCTGGCGGTGGGCGGTCGAGAGTTTCTTTTCCGCCAGGGCGCGGCGAATCAACTGACTGAACTGGGGTTTCGCGTTGCCGACCCGGCGCTCAAAGGCCGACGCTTTCGCGTTGGCAACGGTGAATATCTTTTTGAATAAGGAGTAATACTCATGGCCAGGATCCATTTTATTGGCGCCGGACAGATGGCGGAGGCGATTATTCGCGCGTCATTAAGCCACGGTGCGCTGCGGGCGGACGCGATCTCGCTCGAGGATATCGACAGCACGCGAGTCGAGGCTCTGCGCGCCCGTTATCGGCTGTCGCGCGACGGTGGTGTAAACGAGGCCTCTTTGCTGGTGCTGGGGATTCGTCCGCAGGACGATCTGGCGGGGGTGGCGAACCGCGTGCGCGCGCAGCTAAACGGCTCGACAACGGTGGTATCTCTGGTCGCGGGGGTGACCCTGGAAAAGCTGGCCTCCCTGTTTGGTGCGGCAACGCCGATTGCCAGGGCGATCCCCAATACCCTGACCGATACCGGATTTGGCTATAGCGGTGTGACCTTAAACGCCCACGCCAGCGCGGCTGAGATCGAGCCGTTTCTGCGCGGCTTTGGCAAAGTGCTGTATCTGCCTGAGCGGTTGATCGATATCTTTACCGGCTTCGGCGTCGCGGGACCTAACTATATTTACTACTTTATTGAGTCCCTTACCGATGCCGGCGTACTGGCGGGACTGCCTCGACCCCAGGCAACGGAGGTGGTGCTGGAAAACCTGCTCGGCGCGGTCGAGATGCTGCGCCAAAGCCAGAAGCATCCGCGCCAGCTTCTGGATATCAACAATTCCCCGGCTGGAGTCGGGATCCACGGTCTGTATGAGCTGAACAACAGCGATTTTGCCGCGGGGCTTCAGCGCAGCGTACAGGCGGCGGTCAGGCGCACCCGTGAACTGGGACAGTGCTAAAATCCTTCTTCCCGCGACAGATCGCGCAGCGCGCCCGGCGCCTTTCCGATAATGCGTTTAAAGGCGCGGCTGAAGGCGGCATGAGAACTGTACCCCAGCCTGAAGGCCACTTTTTCCAGCGCCTGACCCTCATGGGAAATGTACTGCACCGCGAGGCGCATACGCAGCTCGGTAAGATAGCGGGCGGGCGTGGTGCCGGTGGCGGAGAGGAAGCGTTCAGCAAATACCGAACGCGAAATTCCCGCCTCGCGGGCCAGATCCTCGACTTTCCAGTTAATGCCCGGCTGCTGATGCATAACGTAAATGGCTTTAGCCAGTTTAGGATCGCGCAGCACCTGTACCCAGCCGGTGGCGTTGCCGCAGCCGCACTCCACCCAGCCACGGACAATCAGCGCGGCGACCACATCGGCCAGCCGCGCCAGAATACCGGCGTAGCCCGCCTGTCGAGTGAGGCTTTCGCGTTCCATGGCTGCCAGCATCGGCGGGATCTCCGGACGGCTGGTCAGCAGGCTGCTGACCAGCATCACTTCGGGCATCGCTTTGACTAACGGCTGCATGCCGCCCAGCTCAAAGTCCATACAGGCGCTGAAGATAATGGCGCTGTCGCTTTTCGCGTCGTCGCAGGCGTTTTTGACGCAGCTTACCGAGTCGCAAACCGGTTCGCTGGGCAGTCTGGACACGTTAACCACCGTTGCCTGGTCATCGGAGAGCAGCACGTGACCATCGCCGTTAGGAATAAACAGCGCATCGCCGCTCTGCAGCATCAGGCGCTGGCCGCTGACCATGCGCAGCAGTACCGGTCCCCGGCTGATAAAGTGGAACTGCGCTTTACCAGGTACGAAGCCGAATTCGACGCCAAAAGGGCGCGAGGTTTCGATGCGGCGGTAGTTGACGCCGGAAAGGCGCATGCCGCGCAGAAGTTCGCTGGTGAGATCGAGGGCGTGCTGAGTCATAACATCATTCCCGGACGAATTATCAATAATCACAGAGTATGTATCATAGATCGTCCGAACAGAACCGCCTAACCTTAACGAAATGTTAATTGTTCTGGAGAGATGTTTATGAGTTCCTGCATTGCAGCTGAAGAGAGCCTGGCCAACGCCAGGCCCGCGTGGCGCGCCGTTTATGCGCTGGCGCTGGGAGTATTTGGCCTGATTGTCGCCGAGTTTCTTCCTGCCAGTTTGTTGACGCCGATGGCGGCAAGCCTGGGCGTTAGCGAAGGCATGGCGGGGCAGGCTGTGACCGCGACGGCGCTGGTGGCGTTAGTTACCGGGCTGCTGATCACCACCGCGACGCGAAATATTGACCGCCGCTGGGTGCTGATGTTCTTCTCCGTTTTGCAAATTATCTCCAGCATGATGGTGGCCTTCGCCGGTTCGCTGGAGTTTTTGCTGCTGGGACGTCTGCTGCTGGGGATCGCCATCGGCGGCTTCTGGTCGATGTCGACTGCGACCACCATGCGTCTGGTTCCGGCGGCGATGGTGCCGAAAGCGCTGGCGATTATCTTTTCCGCCGTTTCCATCGCGACGGTGGTTGCCGCGCCGCTGGGCAGCTATTTCGGCGCGCTGATCGGCTGGCGCAACGTATTTCTTATCTGTGCGCTGCCGAGCGTGGTTGCGCTGCTCTGGCAACTGTGGGTTCTGCCTTCCATGCGGCCGGAGAGCGCGGGCAGCTTTGCCACCCTGGTTAAAGTGCTGCGCCGTCCGGGCATGGTTGGCGGAATGCTGGCGACAATCCTGATTTTTAGCGGCCACTTCGCCTTCTTTACCTATCTGCGTCCGTTCCTCGAAACCGTGGCGCAGGCCAGCGTCGAAGGGGTTTCCCTGATCCTGCTCGGTTTTGGCGTGGCGAACTTTATCGGCACGTCGATTGCCGGACATCTGTTGGCCAGAAGCCTGCGCATGACGCTGGCGCTGGTACCGCTGGCGATGAGCGTGCTGGCGCTGATGATGGTGACGTTCGGCCACTTCGCGCTGCTGGACGGTCTGCTGGTGGCAATGTGGGGCTTCGCCTTTGGCCTGGTGCCGGTGGGCTGGTCGACCTGGCTTGCCACCACGGTGCCGGATGAGGCGGAAAGCGCGGGGGGTCTGCTGGTGGCTTCTATCCAGCTGGCGATTAGCGCCGGTGCCGCCGGCGGCGGGGCGGTGTTCGATCTTAACGGCGCCAGCGGGGTTTTTGTTGGCAGCGGTTTGTTGTTGGTCAGCGCGATGGTGATTGTGCTGTTTGCGGTGAGAGTAAAACCGGTGGCGAGCGAGCAGTAGGGCCTTTCCCGGGCCAGAAAGCCTGCGGATTTTGCAGCCCGGACAGATGTGCAGCATCGCCTCCGGGAAATTCTGCCACTCTGCGCTCTTTTCCCGGGGGCGGCGCAAAGCGCCTGCCCGGGCTACCGGCCCGCAGGCTGCTGGTAACCCGCAACCCGGGGAATGTGCGGAGACGTGGTATTGCTGCGGCTTCTTCCCGGCTCGCGCTGCGCTTAGCCGGGCTACAGGATCGCTGACTGCTGAGAACACGTAGCCCGGACAGATGCGCAGCATCGCCTCCGGGGAGGGGTTAACTCTCTCCGATATCGTCGAGCAGATGCTGCACCAGCAGCGGAACAGGCCGACCGGAAGCGACGCATTTACCACCTTCTCGCCACAGCGCTGTACCGCTGACGTCCAGATGGGCCCACGGGATCTCCGGCGGACAGAAATGCTGCAAAAGCCAGGCAGCCGAAGCGCTGATCGCTGCGTTATTGCCCGGCGTGTTGCACAGGTCGGCGATTGCGCTTGCGGTCTGTTTCTTCAGCCTGCTATCCAGCGGCAGTGACCAGACCTCATCTCCGCTCTTTAACCCCGCCTCGGTCAACGCCGCTCGTAGCGTGTCGCTTTGGGTCATCAAACCGCTCAAATCATAGCCCAGCGCCTTAACCACCGCGCCGGTGAGGGACGCAATATCAATAATATAGCGCGCCTGCGGATACCGCTGGCTGGCCCAGGCAATGGCGTCGGAAAGCACCAGACGGCCCTCGGCATCGGTATTATTGATCTCTACCGTCAGGCCATTGCAGGCCCGGGCGACGCTGCCCGGCTGCATGGCGCCGGGACCAATCGCGTTTTCCGCCAGCGCCAGTACCCCCATTACCCGCACCGGTAGCGCCAGCTCGGCGATGCTCAGCATCAGGCCGAGAACGTTGGCTGCACCGCACATATCGTACTTCATGGTGTACATTCCGGCGCCTTCCTTGAGCCACAGCCCGCCGGTATCAAAGGTGATGCCTTTACCGACGTAGCAGCGAACCGGGCCCTCGCTGACGCCCTCATAATGAATCGCCAGCAGGCGCGGCGGGCGTTCAGAACCTTTACCCACCGCATGCAGCAGGCCGAGCCCCTGATCGACAATCGCTTTTTCATCGAGAACTTCGCAGCGCAGAGCAGGAATATCGGCGCACAGACGACGGGCTTCTTCCACCACGTACTGCGGCGTACACTGCTCCGAAGGCAGATCCGCCAGCCGCCGCGCGGCGAGCATACCGTGCGCCGTGGCCCGTTGACGATGGGCGAGGGCATCCAGCGTCGACCGCTGTTCAGGTAAGGCGTAGAGGACCAGCTGACGCAGGCGTGGCCTGACGGCTGTATTCTGATGCAGACCTAAATCAGCAAGCTGCCAGTCGAGATTAAACAGTTCGCGCAGCGCTTTGGTTAACGCGCCGGCGGTCTTTCCCAGCGAACAATCAAGGATAAGCGATTCGCTCACCGGCTTTTTACATAGCGGCCGCAGCGTCTCGCTCAGCCCGTCGTTAAGCGCATCCTGCCAGTGAGCCTGCGGGATAAGAGTGATGCGCGCGAAGGGCGAACAGCCGAAGCGGGTGTCAGCCACCTCGCCGCGGGCGGCCTGCGCCGCCATTTCTGTGAGCAGAGTGCTGTCGTTGAGCGGGGCCTGTTTTAATAGCGTGCTGCCCGGCCAGGTCACCAGGTGCGCGCCGTTACAGTCGCTATCCAGTTGATTGATTAAGCGATAATCCAGCATGGTTACTCCTCGATGGGGGCGCGAATGCGTGCGGCATAGGCCTGCATCCATTCGTCGTCCACCGGACGGTAATGGGTTTTCTCCTGCACGCGTTCGGCGCAGAATACGGTGAGCGGCTGCGTCGCGGTGGCGACAACAAAGGAGAAGGTTTTTATATTGGTGGCCGCGCCGAATTCGCCGCGGCGGTTCATGCACACCACCGAGAGATCGCCCGCACGGCCAAAGCGCGACATCAGTTTGTCTTCCAGCTCGCAGACTACCGAGTCCGCCGCCTCCTGCGGCGTCATGCCCTGAGCCATTCGCCGGACAATCTCGTAGCTGGTACAGCCTTTCATCAGATCTTCACCGACGCCGGTCGCCGTAGCGGCGCCGATTTCGCTGTCGCAGTAGAAACCGGAGCCGATAATCGGAGAATCACCGAGCCGCCCGCGCTTTTTCATAAACAGGCCGCTGGTCGAGGTGGCGACGCTCATGGAGCCCTGTTTGTCGAGGCCGATAATGCCTACGGTATCGTGGCCGTCGTAAGGGCTGAGGCCTTTATCCAGCGTTTCGCGACAGCGTTTCCGGTAGTGCTGCATGGCCCGCTCGGTCAGCATGGATTTGGCGGCGAATCCCTGACTGATGGCCCACTCTCTGGCGCCCTGGCCAACCAGCAGACTGTTATAGCGCTGGCGGCTGAGGGCGTGGGCCACTTTGACCGGGTTGGCAATATCCACCAGGTTGCCGACCGCACCGAAGGCGAGGGTATCGCCATGCATAAAGGCGGCATCCAGCTCAACCTCGCCGTTTTCCGTCGGTAGCCCGCCGTAGCCTACCGATTTGTAGAGCGGAAAATCTTCTACCGCCGCCACCGCATCGACCACGGCGCTGGCGGTATCAGCGCCGGCTGCCAGCGCCGTCGCGGCTTCCGTTACCCCTTCCAGCGCCATTCGCCAGGTGGCAATCATTCCCCACATTGGTTTACTCCTGTTTAGCAAGCGTGTTGTCCGTTTCGGTACGGGAGGTTGTCTCCGCCGCGCGATACTGCTTATCGACGATACGCATGAAAGGCAGGTACAGCATGGCGCCAATCAGCAAATTGAGGATCTGCATTACGCTGCCGCTAAGATGTCCGGTCACGATAAACCCGCTGATCACCGGCGGCAGCGTCCAGGGAATAAACACCCCGGTGGTGACGGCCACCGCGCCGATTTTCATCGCCGCGTACTGCACCGTGACCAGCACCAGCGGCACGAGGTTAAAGGGGATCAGCATGATCGGGTTCATGATCACCGGCAGGCCGAAGAGGATGGGTTCGTTGATATTAAAGATGGAAGCGCCGGCCCCGAGGCGGGCGACCTCGCGCATATTTTTACTGCGGGCGAAAATCAGCATGGCGATCACCAGCGACAGCGTTGCGCCCGCGCCGCCCATCCAGATCATATCGAAGAACTGCTCGGTGATAATGTGCGGCGGGGTCACGCCGGCCTGAATCGCGGCGATGTTATCGGTCTGATTTTCCATCCACAAAGGACGAATAATGCCGTTGATCATTGAACCGGAGTTGATGCCGACGGACCACAGAATAGTGATGCTGAATACGGTCATCAGCGCGCCGAAATAGGAGGTACCGTAATGGCGAACCGGCGAGGCGACGACCTCATAAATGAACTGGTGAATAGTGGCGTAGTGCGTGTGTTCAAACCCGATGCGAATCGCCAGGATCAGAATCATCACCAGCAGGGCCGGGATCAGGGCGGCGAAAGACTCCTGCACGGCGGGTGGAACCCCGTCAGGCATCTTAATCACCAGCTTCTTGCGCTTTAACCAGCAGAAGAGTTCGGTCCACACCAGCGAACCGATCATGGCGACGAACAAACCTTTGGTACCGATCCATTCAACGGGGATCACCGTGATACCGCCGTTTTCAGCGACTTTAATAAAGGGGGTGAGGATCAAAAATCCCACCAGCGAGAGGATGCCGCAGGAGATACGGTCATCCCCGTAGTGCTCCGCCAGGCGGTAGGCCACCAGGAAGCTGATAAACAGCGACATCGTGGAAAATACCGCATTGAACGGGATTTCAATTATCGCACTCCAGCTGGCGCCGAAGGTGCTGGCCATAAACTGCTGATAGTTCTGATTAGGAAACGACGAGATCACCAGCAGAATTGAACCGACAATAATAAAAGGCATGAATGAAACATAGGCGCCACGAATAGCGCCGAGATGACGCTGCTGGGCAGTTTTCGCCGCCAGAGGCATCAGTTTTGCTTCAAGAAATCCCAGAACATTGTTCATTGTGAACTCCGTACAAGATCGACAGGGGCTGTGTGTGTTATCTATGGCGGATTATGCGAGAAAGCGGTGGGCTGAAAGGTGAAGCGGTTCACAATGTCTTCTCTGTAACTATATATATCTCATATGATTAGTTATATTTTCCGTCGAGGATTGTATGGAAATAAAGCTGCATGCCAACGCCACCACCACCCCAAGAACGCGAAAATATCTCCAGGAGTCGACGAAAAGCGACCGCGAACTGGCGCAGGAACTGGGTATATCAATCACTACGGTTCGTCGCTGGCGCAACCGCAGCCAGATTTCAGATAATCACACCACGCCACATCTGATACACAAAGTGTTGAGACAAGAGCAGGAGGCGCTGATTAACGCCCTGCGCGATATACTGCGTGCGCCGCTGGACGAGCTGCTGTTTATGGTGAATGAAGGGCTGGGTATCACCCTTTCACGGGCCACGCTAAACCGCTATCTTCGCCCGGCCCATGAAGGGCGAAAAAACGCCGCGCCGCAGGGAAAGAAAGCGTTAAAAGCGGGAATGAGGCCGGATACTCTGACGCTGCATTACCGGCAGCTCGCGCTGTCGATGGACGATGGCGGCGAGCATCATCTGCTGTGGGCGCAGGAGCCGATCAGCGGCTGGTGCTTTGGTCGTATCTATTCCGGCATTTCGCCCGCGCTGGTGGATAGCTGGCTGAACCAGGCGCTGGAAGCCTGTCCGGCGCAGATACAATGTCTTGAGACTTATGCTCATAAGGGCTTCGAACCGATACGCGCGGATTTGTCATGCACAACGGTGATCGCGGAGGAGTGCGGGGCGGTACAGCTTAGCGAACGATTGGCTAATATTATCCCGGCGCTGGATGAGCCTGACGCAACGCTGCAGCGACTGTGCACGCTGTGGAACCAGGGACGGGCGCAAAAGAAACTGGGTGACAATACGCCGCAGGGCTTTCTTGCCTCGCTCAATCAGATCTAAATTCAGCGACAGGATCAGGGGCGGTCTCCGCATTGACTGAGAACCGTCACCTTCTCCGACAGCAACAAAGCCCTTTACTTGTCGGCCCGCGTCAGCCCCTGTGCCGGTCAGCCGTTTCGCAGGCCATCAACCGCGCTGGCGCTTAGAACCATAACCGATTTTACGCTTACGGCAATCATGTCGATGATGGCCTGACGTGGGCCTTCGCGCCACGCGGGGCTACTGTAAAAGCGCTCCTGGGAAGCGTTTAAATGCGCCAGGTCGTCATAAGCCCGAATCAGGTAATAAGCGTCGTTGTCTTCCACCGAATTGCCAAAGGAGACGATATCCATCCCGGCGGCGCGATGGCGGGGGGCGCTTTGCTCCTGCATTACGCGGTGAAAATCATTCCCGGTACCGGGTTTAAGGGTATAAAGCAAAAACTCTACCGTTTTCATCCTGAACTTTCCTTTCAAAACCGCCGAGTGGGCTGGCAATAGAACACAGCGTCGGCCTGAATACAACTCCGCCAGAACCTAACGCCTCTCCCGGGCAGTATTATCGATCGCGGGTTGCCAACGCCCGGCAATAATTGATATGTTATATCATAACAAATAAAGCATTATAAAATATGTGACTATTAACCTTTCTTTTTAAATGATAATGATTATCATCTATGCGGGTAAGAATAATTGATTGCGAGCGCATTTTGCCAGGCCGCTCGGCAGAGAGCAGGAGAATAGGCTAATGGAGAGGCGTTTGACAAACGGGAGTAGGGCCAGTGAAGCGGTGCTTAGCGTCAATATTGCATCGCTACCGCGTCCTGGCGGCGGCGCGCTTCTTACGGATATTCATTTCCACGCCAGAAAAGGAGAGTGCCTGGCGGTGATTGGGCCTAACGGCAGCGGCAAAACCTCCTTATTACGGGCGATAGATCAGCAGCTGACGACGCGGGAGGGCGAGATTCGCTTGAATGGCCGCTCGGTTTCAGCGTTAACCCGCCAGCAGCGTGCCCGGCAGATCGCGGTCCTTGCGCAGAATGATTCCCCGGATATGCGGCTGGCGCTTGAGGATTATGTCGCCCTCGGGCGGATCCCCCACGCCAGGGAGATGTCGCGTCGTGACCATGACATCATCGTGACCCGGGCGATTAATGATACGGGACTACAGAGGCTGCGAACGCGCTCGCTATCGGCATTATCCGGCGGTGAGAGGCAGCGCGCCGCGCTGGCGCGGGTACTGGCCCAGTCGCCAGAAC
The DNA here is from genome assembly GCF_040065315.1 of Klebsiella sp. CN_Kp100. Taxonomy (NCBI): domain Bacteria; kingdom Pseudomonadati; phylum Pseudomonadota; class Gammaproteobacteria; order Enterobacterales; family Enterobacteriaceae; genus Klebsiella; species Klebsiella sp. CN_Kp100. Next base: position 231,518 of record NZ_JBEAIJ010000058.1, on the reverse strand, counting down.
TGGTGTTGCTCGACGAGCCTACCAACCATCTCGATCCCCCGGGTCGGGTTGAGCTTCTTTCTTTAGTTAAAAACCAGGGGATCACGGTCGTCGCGGTATTGCACGACCTTTCGCTGGTGGAGTCCTTTGCCGACCGGGTTTTGCTTTTATCGCAGGGGCGCGCCGCAGCCTGGGATGTGCCCGAGCGCGTCCTTATTTCGGAACAGCTCTATCCCGTCTTCGGCTTAACCAGCTTTACCGTGCCGCATCCCGAGACCGGGAAGGCGCTGCGGATTTTTGAAGTTCCAGGCTATGCGTAATCAATTTTGAGGATGACGAAGAATGAATAAATGGCTTGCCGGCATGATGGCGGTTTTTTCTATTACAGCGGCGAACGCAGGAGATTTTCCTGTCACCATTGAGAGTTGCGGAACGCCCGTAACCTTTACCCAGGCGCCGAAAAGGGCGGTCATACACGATCTAAATATGTCTGAAATGGCTTTTGCTCTCGGTTTACAGGACCGTATCGTGGGTTTAACCGGGATTAGCGGATGGTACAAAATGACGCCGCAATTTAAACAGCAGATGGGGGCGATTCCTGAGCTGGCGCCGAAGTATCCCTCGCTGGAAACGCTGCTGGCGGCTAATCCGGACTTCTTTTTCGCGGGCTGGAATTACGGCATGAAAGTGGGCGGAGAAGTCACCCCTTCCGTGCTGGCTAAATACGGTATCAAGACCTTTGTTCTGAGTGAGAGCTGCGTGTTTACCGCTAAGGACAAACGAAAAGCCAGCATGGACCTGCTGTATAACGATGAGCTGACGCTGGGCAAAATTTTCGGCAAACAGCGGGAAGCGCAGGCGCTGGTCGACGGCTGGAAAAAAACGCTCAATGCGCTGCCCAGGCCGCCGCAGGGCGTGCAGCCGTTGAAGGTGTTTGTTTATGATTCCGGCGAAGACAAGCCCTTTACCAGCGGGCGCTATGCTATGCCGACCGCGATTATCGAAGCAGCCGGAGGTCAAAACGTCATGGATGGCCTCGAAATAAGCTGGGGCACCACCTCATGGGAAAGCGTCGCGACGGCGGAACCCGACTTTATTATTCTTCTCGACTATCAGACCGGCAGCGGCGCCGACGCGCTGCGCCGCTTCCTCGAAAATCATCCGTTAATGAAGCAGACCCCGGCGGTGAAACATCAGCGTTATTTGAAGCTGCAGTATGCTGAACTGACGCCCGGTCCGGCGAATATTAAAGCGGCCGAAAAGCTGGCCCATGCGATGTATCCAGCGGCTAACCAATGAGTTCAACGCCATATCGTTACTACTGGGCCGCGTGGGGCGCGCTACCGGTGTTAGCCGGGTTGATGCTGCTCAGCGTGGCGAAAGGCAGCGTACCGCTATCGATGACGCAGGTTCTGGGGGCTTTACGGCTGCTTGATGTGCCAGTTTCGGACATGATGGCCCGTATCGTCATTGATTTGCGCGTGCCGCGAACGCTGCTGTCGGTGCTGACCGGGGCGGTGCTGGCGATGGTAGGCGGCCTTTTACAGACCACCACGCGCAACGATCTGGCCGATCCTTTTCTGTTCGGGCTCTCCTCCGGGGCATCGGCGGGGGCGGTGCTGGTGATTACCCGGTTCGGCGAGCGGCTAGGGGTGCTGACGCTGCCGGCGTCGGCATTCGTCGGCGGGATCTGCTCTGCGGTGGCGGTGATGCTGCTGTTTCATTTTAAAAAGCAGCGCGGCGCCGAGCATTTAGTCATTTGCGGGCTGGCTATCTCCTTTTTATTCGGCGCGCTGACCAGCTATCTGATTTTCTCCGGCGACCAGCGGGCCGCCAGTTCAGTGCTGTTCTGGTCGCTGGGCGGCCTCGGCCTGGCGCGGTGGGATAATTTACCTTATGCCGTATTCAGTCTGCTATTTCTCTGCGCTTTTATCCTGTTACGCTGGCGATCGCTGGATGGCCTGTTGGCCGGAGAACAGACCGCGCAGTCGCTGGGCATCAACGTCAGCCGCCTGCGGATGGAGGTGTTTTTCTGCTGCGCGCTGGCGACATCGCTGCTGGTGGCCTTAACCGGAGTGATCGGCTTTATCGGGCTGATGGTGCCGCATATGTGCCGCTACTTTTCCGGGGTTAAGCATCTGCGGTTGCTGCCTTTATGCGGCGTGTGGGGAGCTGTACTGCTGTGCGGCGGCGATATTGTCAGCAGGACGCTGCTGGCCCCGCAGGAGCTGCCTATTGGGATCATTACGGCCGGCATCGGCGGACTGTTTATTATTATTCTGCTGGCCCGGAGCCGGGCATAATCTTTATCAGCGCCGGGCCGCAAGCCCGGCATTTTCATCTGCTGCCACCTAAACGAATGGCAAACAAACCCTCAGAAGTTCGATCTCGCCGTCACGTCGCGGTACGTGCAACACCTTGGTAACCGAATTTATCTGTTTATAAAGCGTTTTCTCCAATGTAATTGTTTGAATATATTCTGCATGGCAGAATGTTGTCCTGTTCATTTCTTCGCAACTGACGTTTAATGAGAAAAATCCTAAAGAAAAGGGAGGTATGGTTGCCGTCGTCGGGGGCGCGAAATGTCGACAGGGTAAATTTTACGGGGATTTATCTGAAATTTGCTCGTCTGGACAATAAATATTAATCAAACCTATAATTCACCCGCTTCACTCATGGGTATATTCCCATGGCGCGTATTATACGCATTTCAATAAAGGATGATTGCACTTTCGTGAGGGAACGGAATGTTAACTATTTTCAGCCATAATCATTTTTTTAAAAGAGCCATGCGTCTGAAAATAAATGATATAAAAGCGGTCAGAAAGGCGAATCTCGTCGATCTGTGCTTAACCAGATACTCATCCAGCAGCCATGCGCAGTTTCATTTTTTGATAAATAGCTTTGAAATGAAAAAGAATTTTGTGTGTTTCAAGGTGGAAGGCAATATCATTTGCTTGATCAACAAGAGGCGCACCGCGCACATCGCCAGTATTATCGCCAGAGTCACTGACGGTATCCCTGTCGGTGAGGACATCACCCTAACGGAAAGAGAATTCCAGTATATTTTTATTATGAAATTTAACGTGCTGGCAAAAGACTATCCGGAACTGCTCGGCATCTCACCTAAAGCCTACAGCAACTATAAAAGAAGATTAATTGATAAATTCGGTTTTAACTCATTTCATGCGCTGTTGGCGCTGTCTAATTATTTACACGCTTTTTCGCTGATTGATAAATTCACCCCAGACTAATTGCCCGCGATGATACTGCGCGCAGGCTAATCTTGTTAATTACCGTCAACCTCCTGGTTTCAGTGCGCCGTTCTATCACCGTGCCATCGCTTCCGGCGCCCACTCTCCGGCTGGGCGAGCGTCGATGGCAGGCTACAGGTTTATTTGTTTACCCGGCCAATGATTTGCATAAAGCGCAGCTGCTGACCCAGCTCATCACTTCTCATGGCGGCATCGGTAGCGGCAAAATCATTATCGCACTTTTGCCACTCTAGCCACGCCTGACGGCCGGATGCCATATGACGGCAGTGATTGACCGCAAGATGCTGGCTCCCGGACCAGATTGCGCGCCAGCGGTCGGTGGTAAAAAGGGCGATGCCGCTAGCAATGAGCGCATGGATTTCAGGTCGCGTTTCAGCATCGCTGCTGCGCAGACCCGGGATGACAATAGCCACCGTTCCGCCGCCTTTGACATAAGGCGCAATGCGCTGGTCAAAGAACAGGGCATCGCGGGCAAAATAGTGCCAGGCATTGATACTGACCACGGCATCAAAGGCGTCGCGGGCAAAAATACCCAGTCCCGGCAGGGTGCTGATATCAAGATTGATCGGGGTGATTTTATTGTCCATGCCCGCTGCCGCAAAACGCCGGGCGTTATCGTCGGCGCGAACCCACAGATCCGCCGCGACCACCTCCACGCCGAATTCCGTCGCCAGATACATCGAAGATAACCCTGTCCCACAGCCCAGATCGAGAATACGCATTCCAGGCCACAGTTCCAGGGAGCGGCTAAGCTCTTCAACCAGCCTTAATACATTTGGCCCCATCATATTTTGATTAACATACGTCTGCGGGCAATTCGCCGGACTAAATTTATTCATCATCACCTTCATCCCTTGAAAATAGAGTCGTTGCTATCCGTTTCACACAATTTCTAAACAAATCTTAAACCGCCGGGCTATAATGAATGTGGATTTTGTAAAGAACTTTCAATAACGCCAGGGCTTATCTTGATACTGGAATTAATTCTGAATGCGAAAATCAGAATATACCTTTGAAAACACGATCTGGCGAATCAGGATGTTTATGATTAAGGATTTTCTGATGAAATAATTATTCATAACATTATGATTTAAATGGTTTTTAACAAATTGAAATCTTTAATTCTTCTTATCATTAGAATTTCCCTATGAGAAATTATTTATTTTGGTTAAATCTGCTGATTCCAGGGGTTGTACAAGGTGTGATTTAGAATAATTGCGGGCTCAGAACGGGGTTAATTGATGTGTGTCAATTAACAACCACCGTTTTCGTCACAGTTATTGTATTTGGTATAAAAATTCGGAACTTTTAATTTCAAGTCTCTTTGCGAATTATCGCATAATGGTCTCGCTCAGAAGGTATCTGAGATTTGATATTCTATTAATAGTTAGGGACGAAATAATATGAAATTAAAATTACTAACAGTGGCCGTCTCTACACTTCTTGCTGCAGGAACCGTGCAGGCAGCTGAGGTGTATAACAAGGACGGAAACAAACTCGACCTCTATGGGAAAGTGACCGGCCTGCATTATTTCTCCAGCGATAAGTCAGAAGATGGCGATCAGACCTATGCCCGTCTGGGCTTCAAAGGTGAAACGCAGATCAACGACCAGCTGATCGGCTACGGCCAGTGGGAATATAACTTCAGCGCCAATAACGTTGAAGGCGACAACTCCGGCGACAAAACGCGCCTTGCGTTTGCTGGCCTGAAGTTTGGCGAATTTGGTTCTCTGGACTACGGTCGTAACTACGGCGTTGCCTATGATATCGGCGCCTGGACCGATATGCTGCCGGAGTTCGGCGGTGATACCTGGACCCAGACCGACGTCTTCGCCACCGCGCGTACCACCGGCGTTGCCACTTACCGTAACAACGGTTTCTTCGGTCTGGTTGACGGTCTGAATATCGCCGTACAGTACCAGGGTAAAGAAGAGGGCAACGACCGCGATCTGGCGAAACAACATGGCGACGGCTGGGGTATGGCCTCGACCTATGAGTACGAAGGATTTAGCGCAGGTGCGGCCTACGCGGCATCCGATCGTACCGATGCGCAGGTCAGGGAAGGTCGCGTCAATCCAGACTTCTACGCCCGTGGCGAAAAAGCGGAAGTGTGGGCGGCCGGTCTGAAGTACGATGCCAATAACATCTACCTGGCGACCACCTATGCGGAAACCCGCAACATGACTAAGTTCGGTAAAGGCTATATCGCCAACACCGCGCAGAACTTTGAAGTGGTTGCTCAGTATCAGTTTGATTTCGGCCTGCGTCCGTCCATCGCCTACCTGAAATCAAAAGGCAAAGATCTGGGCCGCTATGGCGACCAGGATCTGGTTGAATACGTTGATGTAGGCGCGACTTACTACTTCAACAAGAACATGTCTACCTACGTGGACTATAAAATCAACCTGCTGGATGACACCAGGTTCACTAAAGATGCCAGCATCAGCACCGATAACATCGTTGCCGTGGGCATAACTTACCAGTTCTAAAATTCAGCCTTTTATCAGCCATGCCTGCCAGCTTACCCTCCTGGCAGGCATTTTTTATGGTGGCGAGCGGGCGATAATAAAAAGCCCGGCGCCGTTTCCCGCGCCGGGCAGAGTGAGAAGAGAGGGAATTTACGGCGCGGTAGTGAAAAACTCGCCGAATTTCACCGCCAGCCAGCCCACCGGCGTGGTGGCTCCGCCAACGATATTGGTAATTTCCGCCATCCCCTCCGGCACAGGAATATTAGAGTTGACCGCCGCCTGGGTGTATTCCCGCGAAATATCCGTTCCGACGTACAAAATGCAGGTGACCACCAGCGTGCCGGTGATAAACATGCGGAACATATTACGTTTGCAAAACGGCGTTACCATCGCCAGCAGGAACATCAGGGAGGCCAGATCGACAAACGGCAGCACGCGGTTGCCTGGCAGAATAATCGCCAGCACCACCGCCATAGGGATCAGCAGCAGGCCGGTTGCCAGCACCGAAGGTTCGCCAATAAGCAGTGCGGTATCCATGCCGATATAGAAGTCGCGGTTGGGGAATTTCGCCTTCAGCTTCGCTTCCGCGGCATCGCGCACGATCAGCAGGCCCTGCACTAAAATTTCGATCATTTTCGGTAGCAGCAGCATGGCGGCGGAAACTTTAATCGCCAGCGATACCGCCGCCGAGACATCGTACCCGGCCAGGAAGGCCAGCAGCAGCCCCAGCACGAAGCCCAGAGTGAGTGGCTCCCCGAAGACGCCGAATTTTTTATTAATGCTTTCCGGGTCGAAATTAATTTTATTGATCAGCGGGATCTTATCAATAATATAGTTACAGGCAATACCAAACGGCACGTAGGTTATACAGGTAAGATGGGGAAATGATATCCCTTGCAGATTATAGTTTTTTTGCAGATAGGGTGCGGTTAAATCCGCCGCCAGTAGCGTTAAGATAAATATGCCGAAAGTAATGCCGACGGAGAGCCAGTAGTTACCGGTACCGGCATAGACGACTGAACCCATAATGAGGAAAATCCAGTAGTTAAATATATCGATATTTACCGTTTTGGTTAATTTCAGCAGCAGCATGGCAATATTGATAACGATAAATCCCACCACAACCGGCAGCATCAGCGGCGAGCCCCAGCCGATAGTCGAGGCGGTCGGCCAGCCGGTATCGACCACCGTCAGGTGCAGGCCGATACGCTCTACCATGGCCTGCGATGCCGGCCCGAGGTTGGTTAATAGCAGGCCGATCACCAGTCCCACCCCTTCAAAGCCGATGCCTACCAGCATCCCGGCTTTAAATGCGGTGCCGATTTTAACCCCAAAGCACAGTGCGATAATAAAGAATATTACTGGCATCATCACTGATGCCCCCAGGCTAATAATGCTGTTGATAATATCCATAATATTTCCTTAAAAGGCGGCCGAATTGGGCGCGAGCGAACCCGTGCCCAATGGGCCGTAGCAAAAACCTTAAGCGGCTCTTTTAATATTTAACCGAGTTGCTTCAGCAATATTTCTGAAAAAATCTTCGGCGAATTGCTGAAGGCATCAATGGTACTGCCGGCAATATGCGGCGTTATCGTGACGTTATTCAGCGAATAAAACGCGCTATCGTCCGGCAGCGGCTCGTCATCAAAAGTGTCGAGGGCAGCGCCCATGATTTTACCCGCCCGAAGCGCGGCGATCAGATCGCCTTCATTAATTAATCCGGAGCGCGCCGTGTTGACGATGATGGCGCTCTCCTTCATTAATTCAAAATGATGGGCGTTGATCAGGTTTTCCGTTTCCGGGGTCATACGGGCATGCAGCGAAATCACATCCGCACGGCGCACCAGTTCGTCGAGAGTATCCACCTTTTCATAACTTTCATGGCCGGGGACGTACTTATCGTAAAAGATAATCTCGCTGCCGAAACCGCGCAGGAAGCCAGCCACCAGCTGCGCGATATGCCCCAGCCCGACCAGACCTACCACTTTGCCGCCCAGTTCAGGAATGGCCCGGTGGTTAGGACTCTCTTTGCGCCAGAACTTATCGCGCAGCGCATCGTGTGAGCGGGCGATATTGCGCATTTCCGCCAGAATCATCCCGACGGTAAATTCCGCCACGCTGCGGGCGTTACGCCCCGGCGTGTTCATCACCTCAATTCCGCGCGCTTTTGCCTCCGCCTGATTAACGTTTTCAATGCCGCCGCGCAGCACCCCGACGTATTTAAGCTTTGGCAGCTTGTCGAATACCGCCGCGTTAACCGGGGCGAACTGGACTATCAGGATCTCCGTCTCCTCAGCACCCTGAAGCAGAGCGGCAGGCAGCGCCAGCGCCTCAGAACCTTGCTGTTCAACCAGTAAATTATCCTCCTGCAGTTTTTCAATTGACTCGTGCGACCATTCGCGTACTTCAACTGCAATACCTTTATCTTTGAGCGCTTTCAGACCCGCGTCCATCATCGCTGCATTGATAAACAGATCGGCAATTGCCAGACATTTCATAATCATTCTCCATAAATTAACGCATCAACATACCGCCGGTGACATCCAGAGTCGCTCCCGTCATATAGCGGGTTTTCGGTGAGACCATGAAGACGCCGATGTCGGCAATTTCGTGCGGTTGGGCCACCCGGCCTACCGGTATACGGCTGACGTAATAGTCAGGATTCTGTTCAATGTTTTTACGGATCATCGCGGTATCCATGATGCCGACGGCGATGTTGTTGACATTGATTTTCTGCTTCGCCACCTCGCGCGCCAGCGAGATTGAGAAGGCCACCAGACCCGCCTTACTGGCCGCGTAATGAGCATGACCGGTGGTTGAACCGTGGAAGGCCGCCTGAGAAGTGATATTCAGAATACTGCCGGCCTGATCTTTCGCCAGGCAGTGGTTGACAAACAGCTGGCTCAGGTGGAACACCGCCTTCAGGTTGACGTTCATCACGCTATCCCACTCCTGCTGGGTGATTTCAGTGACGTAACCGCTCAGCCAGATCCCGGCGTTATTGACCAGAATATCGGCGTTCCCCAGGCGTTCGAGGCAGGTCGCGAAAAGATTCTCCCGGCTATGCTCGTCGGAAAGATCGGTTTTCACCGCAATAATTTCGACGCTGGCGCTACTTTTTACCGTAGCGATCAGCTGTTCCGGGCGCTCCTCATCACGCATATAGGTGAAGCAGATGTTGACCCCTTCTCGGGCGAGTGAAAGGACAAACTCTTTGCCGAGGCCCGTAGCGCCTCCGGTAACGATAGCCGTGCGGTGGTGTAAATTCAGATCCATACTTTCCTCACTTAATGCGTGATGTAGTTACTGCAGCTTTTCCACGGAGACTGCATTTCCGATAGCAGGTTTTTGTAAAGCTGATACTTATCCTGATAGACCTTGTTGCTGTCCGGGTCCGGTGTAACCGTTCGCGAAACGTGAACCATCTCATTTGAGGCGGCAAAGACGTCATCAAACCAGCCAACCATTACTGCGGCGGTCATCGCGGTGCCCAGCGTGCCGTGCTCTTTCACGTCGACAATCTCCAGGGTGGACTGGAAAATGTCGGCGAATATCTGCAGCCAGACCGCTGAGTTAGTCACGCCGCCCGCAATCCGAATGGTGCGGCTGAGCTGCGGGTTAATATTGCGCAACCGTTCGGTGTGATACAGGTGGCTGAAAGCAACCCCTTCATATATCGCGCGTAAAAAATGCGCTTTTTTGTGGAAACTATTCAGGCCGATAAACCCCGCAGAGGCATCCGGGATGGTGTTGGAACCGAAGACAAACGGGAAGAACAGCAGGTGGCTCTCCGCGGGCGTGGTTGTGGAGACCAGCTCATTGCACAGATCGTAGACTGACGATCCCTGCGCAGCGGCGGCGGTGCGATCGCTCTCCATAAAGTTATTGATAAACCACTCCAGATTACTGGCGGAGGTGGGGCTTGCCTCGGTAATCAACCATTTGCCCTCAATCGGATAAATCGAGGTCATAAAGAGATCCTGGTCAATAACCGGATGGTCGGTCACGTATTCGTTAATGCTCCATGTTCCGGTAATAATTGCCAGCTTATCCAGGGTATTGATACCGGATGCGACAGATGACGCCGAGATATCAAACACCCCGCCCGAGACCGGCGTTCCGGCACACAAACCGGTGAGATGCGCGACGTCATCGGTAATGTAACCGCAGCAATCGGTGGAGAGCTTGATGGGCGGAAGCTTATCGCGCAGATCGCCGAGTCCCCACCAGGCCAGCAGCGAGGCGTCATAGTCGCGGTCGCGAACGTTGATCAGGTTGGTTCCTGAGATATCGGTAAGTTCGAGAAAAGCTTCGCCGGTCAGATAAAAACGAATCAGATCTTTGACCATGAAAATGTAGCGCGCTTTACATAGCGTTTCAGGCTCGTTCTCTTTCAGCCAGGCGAGGAGGGCGACGGGCTGCCCGGCCCAGATAGACTGCATAGTTTTGGGCAAAATATCGCTAACAAACGTCGGGTCGCGGTACCACTTTTCTACCCAGGCCTTAGCCCGGCTATCGGTGGAGATAATTCCGTTGCGCACCGGGGCACCGGTTTCGTCCACCATATAAAGCCCGTTGCCGTGACCGGTTACCGCCACGCCTTTGATTTGGCTGGCGTCGATACCCGACTGCGCGATGGCTTTTTTAATGACTTCGACGTTAGCCGCCCAGAGTTCGTTGATATCCCGCTCGGTATGAAATTCCTTCGGGGTCAGCATTTGCGTTGATTTCGACGCGCTGGCCACCACGTTGCCGGCGCGATCGTAAATCGCCGCTTTTGTAACGGTGCCGCCGTTATCAATGCCCATGACATAGTGTTGTTTCATTCGCGTGGACTCCTTATGAGTTACCATAAACCGGGTTCGCTGGTGGTAATGCCTTTAAATCCGGCATGGAAAATTTTATCTACAAGGTATTTCCGCTTAACAAAGCCTCCGGCGATGAATATCACATCAAAGCCTTTTAAATTCCGGCTAATCAATTCCAGACACTGGCAGGCATATTCAGCAGGTAAGATTTCAATAGCATCTGGCGGGTTATGCTTAACAATATCGATGGAGTGATCCAGCGAGCGCGAGTCGATGAGCAGTACCCGAAAGATAGTTAACAATCCCTCTTTTTTGGCATAGCGTAGGGCCGAGAGATTGGACGAAATAACACCATCAACCTTGTAGTAATTTTTGAGCAAACTAATACCCGCCTGGTCAGGTTTAAAACCACCCAGTAGCTCGAGGTGAATAAGCACTTTCTTGCCACTCTGATGACATTTACCGATCAACGATTGCAGATTGCCAATATTCGCTTCGGATAACAGTACGTATTCTGATGCGCAGGCCAGCGCCTGTTCAAAATGTTTATATTTTCTGATTGAAGGAATGATGGTGTTATTTAAGAGCATATTAATATCCGATGTTATTTAGCCATATAGAGGCTGTAGGCATCTTCCGCTGTCGCATTTTCATGGATGATGGCATTCAGACCTGCTACTACTTTTGCCGGCTGTGGGTCCTGAGTGATATTGCGACCCACCGCCACGCCTTTTGCACCAACCTGCATGCAGTGATGAACAAATTTAAAATAACCGTCAATCCCGGTTTTCGGCCCGCCCAGCGCCAGCACCGGCACGCCGGCCGCTTCGACGATAAGCCGGTCGTCCTCGGTGCCGGTGAAGCGGGTTTTGATCACGTCAGCCCCCAGTTCAACGGCAATGCGGGCAGAGGCGGCGATAACGGCCGGATTGTTGGAGTCGTCGCTAGTGACGGGATAGCCGTACGGCAGGGATTCCACGATCAGCGGTACGTTCCAGCGGTCGGCGGCCTGCGCCAGCTGCATCGCCATGATATGCGTTTTCTCCTCATTGAACGCGCCGGGAAAAGTCATGCACACCACGCCTTCCGCCGCCACTTTCAGCGCGTCCTCAATGGAAAATACGGGGGTGGTATCGGGAACGGTATTGTCAAAAATACTCACTGTGCTATCGACGCGTAATACAACGGGGACGCAATTGAAAACTTCACGGAAATTTTTCAACATGCCCCAGGTCACCAGCGCGCAGTCCAGACCGCTGTCGACGAGGGCCGGGAGCTGGTTTATCGTATTATCAATACCATTAGTTTTGGTCGAAAAATAGTAGCCATCCAGCGCCAGAGTGACTGATTTACCATCTTTTGCGAAAATGCGAGAGAGACGACGTTCTTTAGACATTTTTGACTCCTGAGATAGAAAAAAAACAAAAAGGCCCTCAGAGACTTTCGTCTCTGAGGGCCTTCGATTCACTTACCCTTTTGATAATCGTTCAGCTACCCAAACCATTATCAATTAATTTTTCCAGCCTTACGGGTGGGGTTTAAATGGTGTTTAATTTAAATCCGTTCCCTTGCTTGAATTAATTACTAGCATGTCTGAGTTCTTTCTGTCTAGCCATTGTTGATAAACTGAGATGCCTGTCACAAATCCGGGTTGAGTTTAAACTTATCGGTACTGGCGAATGGGTTGTTGTACTGTTCTTCGCCAGCGATATTTATGATGAGAGCCTGCTGGAGGAAACTTTCAGGGGATATATTTACACCGGGAAATGTTTACCTGATTCATCATTCGGCTATTCCTTCATTTTTTTCTACTGAACTCAGATTGAAAACGATCCCTGTGCGCTGTTTCTGTTGGTCGACGCCGTGTTTTATCCTGGGGTCTGCGATGATTCGCCAATGGTCAGGAGAAAAGTCTTAAACAGATTATTTTAAAACCACGGCAGATCATCCTCTCAGTTGCCTTTTACTGAATGTAATGACGATTATTCTTATTTTTGACAGCAATAGACAGCTGCCTGTCGGGAATTTATACTTCGCCGCATTGAAATTTCAATATACATTTAGCTCAGCGTTTGTCGAATGTCTTCAGCGCTGCAGCGTCGTTTTAATAGCCCGTTATTAATCTTATTTTGCTCTCGGGGCAAAATATCTCTGTGGCGGCAACGCCAAAGCACTACATCTGGAAATGTTTATTAAGGATATATAATGAAAAAGTCTCTTCTGGCAGCATGCGCGACGTCCATTCTTTTTTGCTCCGGCGCCATGGCTGCGGACGTAACGGCTTCCGCAACGGCAAGCTGGGATGCTTCTGCAACAAAAGATACCACCAGCCTGTTGGTCGTTACGCCGCTGCGTTCCGTCTCTTTTGAATATGCCGAAGGTCTGAAAGCGTTTAATTCACAGGATGGGGCGTTTGATATTACCATTCAGGGGCAGGAGAACGCGTCCGATTTCGTTTTAACCTCTCAACTGGTGACCAACACCCTGACCCGCGCTACGGATAACTCAACGCTGGAAATTGGCGTGGCATGGAACGGTGAGAAGCTGTCCAAATCCACGCCGGTGAAAATGATGGATATTAACAATAATATTACCGCAGGCCTGGAAGCGCTGATCGCGGGATATGCTGATAAAGATAACCGCACCAGCACGCAGAGCGCCTTCCTGTTTACCGTCGATTCCGCTACCTCAAATGGTACCACCGCGACGCCTTTCGCTTCCCTTGCCGACGGCTACTGGAGCGGCGATGTGAAGGTGCAGTTTACCGCCGAGTGGACGCTGTCTCAGAGCTAATATCGCCTTTCAATATGCCAATAAGGAGGGGTCGCCCTCCTTTATTTTAATGATGAAAAAATTATACCCATTTTTATTTCTGCCGCTGTTAATCAGCGCTAGCGCGGCGGCGATTGGCGTTGGGGAAGTAACCTCCATTATGTTCGCCAATGACCAGATGCTGGCGAAAGAGATCGATAACGCCAGCGATTCGGCGCGATTTGTTAGCGTCAGCGCCCACCGCCTCTCTACGCCGATGGCAGGGGGCAAAATTATTCCGATGGAACAGCCCGGCGAGTTGCTTTCTACCCCGGCAAACGTAATTCTTCCCGCCGGCGCCAGAGAACATTTCCGCTTTATTTATCATGGTCCTGAAGATGATAAAGAGCGCTATTACCGGCTGTCGTGGCTGGATGAACCGGTGAGCGATCATCAGGCCAGCAGTAATTCACGTCACGGTATGGCGACAACCTCAGCGCAAATTAACACCATTCTGGTGGTGGCGCCGCGCAAGGCGAAATTTAACTATCAGCATCGCGGCGATACGGTGACGAATACCGGCAATGTGACCTTCCGGGTTATTTCCTATGGGCCCTGTAAAGATCCTGAAAAAAACAAAGGCGAGGGCTGCCGTGAACGTTATTACGTGATGCCCGGACTTAGCGCAAAAATAACGCATACGCAGGTCGCGAATAAACAGACGCGAATCGGTATCTGGCACGAAGGTAAATATATTCACGTCAAATAGAGAATTACAGATGTCAGGATGGTTATTCAGAAAAGGAATGCTGCTGCCGGGAATATGTCTCGTCTGTACCGTCGATGCTTCAGCCAACGAAAGCGCGGGCAGAGCGACGCTGCTGCGGGTGGGGGATTATGTTATTCCGCCCGTTTTTGCTGATGCGCTTAAGCAGGGGATGCGGGTACCGGTTTTTATCCGCTACAAAGAGGCGGAGCTGCCGTCGCGCAGTCGGCAAAAAATCGCCGATGCGCTGATTGCGACCAAGGACGGGGCGCTGACGATCCGCGAACTGACGCTGCTCTCCACGCCGGATAACCTGTCGCTATCTGCGCCGGTAGAGGAGATTGTCAATGGTCTGCAGGACCAACAATTTTCTGCGGATATGACGCTGCGTCTCTCCGGCGCGGCGCAGATCACTTTCGACGTCCGGGCATTTTACCTTGAAATGACCGTCGATCGCAGCGCGCTGGCGGCGACGACGCTTGCCAGGCACAGCGTTTTGGGCGACTCAACCGCCGGTGCGCCGTCGAACGTGCTCAATTATACCTTTGGTACTTATCATCACCGTTATAACGGCTACGACGGCACCAGCAGCTACCTGACGCTGGATAACACCGCGGCATTTCGCGAGCACCACGTGAATATCAACGGCTCTTTCTACGGTATCGGCTCTGGCGACAGCAGCGGTAACCTCTACCGGGCGATGTATGAGCGCGATATGGCAGGCCAACGCCTGGCGTTGGGAATGGTCGATACCTGGAATCTACAATCCATCGCCAGCATGAGCGCGCTGAATTCCAGCCGCATCTACGGCGTGAGCTATGGCAATAAAAGCAACTCGCGCCTTGAAGATACCGCCCTGTCCCTGACGCCGATTACCGTCTTTTTACCGGCGGCGGGCGAAGTGCATATTCTGCGCGATGGCAAATTACTGAGCATTCAGAACTTTGCGATGGGCAGCTACGAAGTCAATACCGCAACGCTGCCGTTCGGCATATATCAGGTTGAGGTGCAGGTTGTGATCAACGGCAAAGTGGCCAGCAGCCGCACGGAACAGATTAACAAAACCTACGCCCGTCGCTCGAGCGTCACCGAGCGCTGGTCGTGGCAAGTATTCGGCGGAATGCTCGAATACCATAAAACCGACTATCGACCACAACATGCCCGGCGCGAGGGGAAGCAGGAAACCTGGCTTAGCGGCGGCGCGGCGGCGGTCACGCTGCCCTGGCTCGCCGGGACTGGGTTTAAAACCACGCTATACGGTTTCGACAGCAACGCCGTAAACGAAAGCGAAGTGGATGTGATGTTCAACGAACGTCTGCGGGTTAATCAGCAGGTTTTGCTGGCCAACGACGGCAGCAGGAAAAGCATCACCACCCTCAATCTGAGTCTGCCTGCGGGCTATGGTTCACTTTGGGGTTCGCGAGAATTTACGCATATTGGCAATCACTTACCGCTGCGCAAAGGGGATTACTTTACCTGGGGGACAACGCTGCCGCTGCAATCGCTGACGCCCTACCTCGGCACATTGACCTTCAGCCGTACGGAAAACTACAGTAACAAAACGCGTTATAACAACCTTGATTACTCGCAGACGCTGGCGTCGGGGCGCTACGGTACCGTTACCCTGAGAACCGGGGTGCAGAATTACCACTATCAGCGCAACCAGGACACCACGCGGGATAAATACATTAACCTCGATTTTTCGTTGCCGCTGGCGGCGTGGTTCAGCGCCGGGGTTTCCAGCGAAAACGGCAACATGCTGGCGAATATGGCGCTCAGAAAACGCTTCGCCGATAGCGCCATAACTCAGGCGGGCATCTCAGCTTCCCGGCGGTTAAAAAGCAAAGAGAGCGAGAGCTACCGCAGCGATAAACGGGCGATCAATGGTTTTGCCAGCTACGACACTAAATACAGCAGCGGCACGCTATCCGCCACCCATGCTTCGGATAACAGTACCAACCTCAATTTCAGTACCCTGGGCAGCGTCGCCTGGGCCGGAAAAGATGTTGTTCCGGCCAAAGGAAGCCATACATCGGGGGTGCTGATCCATACCGATTTCCGCGACAACGCCACTATGACTGCCAAAATTAACGGCCAGCATTACCCGCTCAGCGGCCAGAAAAACTTTATTCCGCTGCCCGCCTATGGGCGCTACAGCGTGGAGCTGATGAATGACAAACGCAGCGCCGATAGCGTGGATATCGTCAGCGGCAGAAGCCATCAGGCGGTGCTGTATCCCGGTAATGTGGACGTTATTCGTCCGGAGATAAAACAGCTGGTTACGGTGTTTGGCCGCATTCGGCGCGATAACGGCACCGTCGCCGCCCACCTCGATATTCATAATCACATCGGCAAAGGGCGCACCGATGGACAGGGAGAATTCGCCATGGATGTTGATAAACGCTATCCGACCATCACTCTGGTCGAAAAAAACGGACAGCGCTGCGAGCTGGAGCTGAATCTGCAGGAAGCGCGCGGCGCGGTGTGGATGGGGGACCTGCAGTGCGAGGCGCAGATGCGTATGGCGGTACAGGGGGAGGGGCAGCGTGACACCTGGTAAACTGATTTGCGGCCTGGCGCTGGGCGCTTGCCTGGCGTCCACGTCATTCCAGAGCCTGGCGGTGAAAGCCAGCAGCAGCGGCTCGGGGAAAAATGACTATATGTTTATTGAAAACCATGTCGATAACGAATATTTCGTTACCCCCGGCAGCCTGGACCCGCGCTTTTCCGGCGCAAACGTCTGGACCCGCTACTCGACGAAGCAGCGCAGTCTGGGCTATATGGGCTACGTCAGCTGGAGCTATCGATCCTACTACTACGATATGTGGTTGTCGGACTCGCCGGTGAATTCACCGTTTATCGGCATTCGCTGTATGACCACCGGCGCCGACTGCCCGTCGCAGGGCTATATTTCCGGCGAGGTCATTGATAGTGAAGGTTTTTATCATACGATGTCCGGAAGCTCTTTGAACAATGGCGGCACCGGCTACGCCACGTTCTCCCCGGCAATGTATGAATATCTGCGCAACCGTCAGCCTGGCGAGAGCGATGCCTTTGTGCTCAATCTTTGTTACACCAAAACTAATTACGATGCGGCATCCGGCCAGCGCTGTCGGGATCTCGCCTCGGGCGCGACGTGGCGTTATTACACCATCAATGCCACTAAAGTCGGGCATTTAACGCTGAACAGCACCGGCGCGCTGGCGGAAATCTGGATTGCCAGCGACGGCACGCCCAGCGTCAATATCGGTAGCGAGCACTGCGAGGTCAGTATCGTCGGCGGCGAAAGTGGGATGACCTGTAAAATGGTGTCGTATCGCTATCGTCAAACCAAGCGGGTGACCTCTTCTCTGTCATTTGAAATGGTGGTCGATACCGCCAGGCTGGGCTTTAGTCCGGCGTCTAAAACCATCAAATATAGCGGCAATGGATCCACCTGGTATAACTGGAGCGCTTCCACTACCTATAGCAACGTCTTTACCCCCGAAGGCCAGTACGTTTATGTGTTCCTCTCGAAAACCTTTTTCCAGAACCTGATCCAACGCGGAATTAGCATTACCAATAACGACGATTTGTTTACCTTCTTCTTTGATAACAGTAACACCGCGCAGTCCGGGTTCTATCAGTTTACGGCGTCGAGTATGATCAATATTCTGCCGAAAGAGTATGGGATCAGTATTGTGTCCACGGACGGCAATGCTGCGCCGAAAGAGTCGGGCAATATCGGCGACCCGACGCCGATCGGCTTTGAATATCAGGTAACCGTCTCCTCCGAGCGTATGGCGGACGCGGTGACGGCTCAGGTGATCGGCGAAGGCACCTCTATTGATGGTGTCTCATACTGCCTGTTTACGTCGCAAGAGGGCGGCTGGCAGGTGCCGATCCCGGCCTTTCTCTCCTGGACGGCATCCACCGGAGAAACCCGCACCAGCCGCAATAGCTGCATCGATGCGGAGATCGATATGACCGCTGCGCGCTGGACGCAAACGCCGTGGAATGCGGCAATTGATGACGGCTACTATTTCACCACCCGCCTGCAGCTGCTGTTTCCGATGGACGATCCACGCTCCAGACGCACTCTCGACGGCAGCGACTGGATGGGAACGGTCAACGCGAGCGGCGAGGTCAGAGTGACCGCCAAATGGCTGGGCGTCGAGTGAGAGGCAGATTAATGAAAGCCGCTGCTATGCTGTTGGCCGCGTCGCCGCTGGCGGCGGCAGGGGCGTTTTTTAATGCCGTCGTGTATGAGATGCCCTCCGACCGAGCCTTTATCTCGCAGCCGCTGTATAACGACACGCCGCGTAATAATATGTACTCCATCGCGGCGTGGAAAATTGCCAAACCCGGCGCGGGGAATGAAGCGGTTCTGCCTAATCAGGGCGAACTGCTCTACGCCCCGCTGCGCTTCAATTTACCGCCGGGAAGCAGTGAATATTTCCGTCTCTATTACAAAGGCCCTGAAGATAATCAGGAGCGCTATTATCGCGTGGTATTCAAAGAGACGCCGGTGACGCTGATACCTTTCAGGACGACGCCGCAAAAGATGGATGTGCTGCCGGTGGTGGCGATGAGCACTATTCTGGTCGTCAGGCCGCGTCAGCAGCGCCTGGAGTGGCAGATAGATGAACGCCAGGGGGAGATTTACAATAGCGGAAATACGTTTTTTCGGGTGATTGTTCACCAGGGATGCGCGGGGAGTGATGAACGCGCCACGCAGCTGTATCTGCTGCCGGGCGAACGCTATCGCGACGCGGCTCTGGCAGGGAAAAACAGAAAATTCGTGGTGGCCAATCAGCGCTACTTTCCGTTGGGGAAGGCGTGCCCTGATTCTATTCAGTGAGCAACAGGGATTCGACCATCAGCTGCGCCAGCAGCAGCAGCAGGGCAATCAGCGCCAGCCATTTCGCGGGACGAAGCTTATGCTCCGGAATAGAGGTATTACGTAAGCGCACGAGCCATGGAGTATTTTTCATTATTGACGTCCTGTCCCTGATGTCTGTCAGCGAGATCGGCAGAAAATAGATCACGATCTAATTGTCTGATATTAATGGATTAGTAGGTAATAACCCATGATTAAATGAAGCTGGTTTAGCTTTCATTCAATAATTGGGACATAAATCATATCCACAATAAATAAAGATGATGGTCCATCCATAAACGCTATTTTCAGACCATCATCCGGTCGCCTGGGGTTTACAAGGGGTGGCGTCCTCCGTCTTCAGAGCTCATGGTCCCACGGCGGGTTAGCCCCCGGCCTGGAGACCGTCACCGCGGCGGCGCGCATACCGAGATCGACCGCGCGTCGCACCTGTTCTCGTGACAGTGTCACTAATTTAGGCTTCTCAAGGAGTCCGGCCTGCGAAAGGCTGGCGAGAATACCGGCATTGACCGTATCCCCGGCGCCGACGGTATCGGCAACCGTTACGCGAATCCCTGGAACATGAAGATGGAAATTAGCGGTCCAGGCATCGGCGCCGTCAGCCCCGCGGGTGACCACGATAAGCTTTGGTCCCAGAGCAAGCCAACGGCGTATGACCGCGTGTTCTTCGCCGGGTTCGGCAAACCACGCGAGGTCCTCATCGGAAAGCTTGACGATATCCGCCAGAGCAATCATCCGCATCATGCGCGCCAGGTGTTTCTGCCGGTCCTGGATGAAGATTTCACGAATATTGGGGTCGAGGAACATCACCCGGCGCGGCGCCTCTCTTACCATCAGCGCTTCATAAACGCTGCCGCACGGTTCGGCTATCAGGCTGATGCAGCCGAACAGGACGGCAGATACGTCATCACCGAGCGTCGGCAGGTCGCTTTCAGTCAGCATTCTGCCGGCGCTATTCTCATCGTAAAAGGTATAGCGCGCCTGTCCGCCTTCCAGCCTGACAAAGGCCAGCGTGGTCGGTAGCGGCGCGCGGGTTGAGGGCGAATAATCCACGCCGGAAGCGTCAAGCGTGTGGCGCAGCTTGTCACCCATAAAATCGTCCGATAAACCGGAAAACAGCGCGACCGCCATCCCCTGGCGCCCCAGGGCAATGGCGGTATTGAACGCCGCGCCGCCGACGCAGGGCGTAAAGGCGGGAGCATTTTCACGGCTCCGGCAGGGCAGCATATCGATCAGGGCTTCTCCGCAGCAAAGGATCATGGCTTTTCCTCCTGACTCACCGCGACCTGCGGCGGCGTTTCCAGGTTGTCGGCTACCTGCATCCAGTTGTTAGCAAATATCCCGCAGGCGGTCTTGATATCGACCCCGACCGGGAGCTCCGGACACTCGTTTTCCCCGTTGCTGCCCCAGTTCACCCAACCGGACTGACGGCGCTGGACTATCTGAAACGCGCCGGAGGGGCGGGAGGTCCACCAGATCATCGCCCGGCCGCTCGCTGAATCGTACTCGACGGTTTTACTGGCTGGTCCCGGGAACACGGTTTCATCCGGCATGGCGGAAACGTTGACGGGAGAATCAGTCAGGCGCCATTCCCGTTCATTCAGGTCGGCGCGAACGTGCGCCCGGGCGCGCACAACGCCAAGCCTTTCGCGGATTTCAGCTTCATCCAGCACGTTTTCCCAGCGGCAGAACATTCGCCAGTAAAGATCCCAGTGAGCGGAGGCCATATCGGCGAGCTGTTCGCGGAATTCGGCAAATTTCGGGCTCTGGTTTTCAGAGGTGGTAACGGTATGAGCCACCATGGCGACCAGCTCTTCGGCGTAGGGGTCGCCTGCGCGATAGCGGGTACCGCCGTAGGCCGCGAAGCGGTCAAACAGCAGTTTTCCCGGACCGCTTTCAAACTCGTCGCCGACGGTGATCTTGTTGGTCACCGAACGCCCGTTGATGACCGTCGAAAAGTCATCCACCCCGTAGCGCCGCTGAAACCACGGGGTATTCCAGCTGAACTTCCAGTCGATGGTGAAGTGCTTACCGCGCAGCTCCGCTAATAACCCATCGGGGATCGTGCCGTGCATGCGATAGTGATGATAGACCGGGCCTTCCTCAACAATTTCAATATCAACGAGGGTATGTTCCGGCGGGTTAATCAGCCCATTTTCCGGGGTAAAGAACGGACCGTAAAAACCGCCGATGGCGTTATTCCCGGAAGGAAGCAGCTCGACGTTGTCCTGCAAACAGCGAAAATGGCGCAGCCCCCACTTGGATGAACCCACGCCCTGGGCGGTTCCCCGACACATTTCCAGATCGAAGCAGCCGGTATTGAGGCGGACAAAACAGTCTTTCTCCCGGCCAGGCAGGCGGTGGATACCAGCGACTTCACCGACTTCAGCCGCCGTTAGCGGCCGCTCAAGCCGCATCCGGAGCGTGCCGCTGAAGCTTACCGTAGCGATAAAGGCGGTACTGTTTTGCGTCGACTCATGAGTGAGGCGCTGGCAAAGGATCCGCTGGTCCTCGCTGGTGATTGCCCACCACAGGGGCTCCTGCAGTTTCTCCGGGAGAGTAAACGTAATCGGTTCGCGATCCCGGGTACCGTTCATCGGGTCCGTCAGCGTAATGTGATATGTCATGGGCGTAGACTCCATTAAAATTTAAGCATGCGAAGACCCGCCGCCAGCGCGGCGGATAAACAAAGCGTCAGGGAAAGCTAGCGGGTACGGCCGATCTCTTTTTTCCGCCAGAAGGTAAACAGTTCCGGATGCTGCTTCAGTCCGTCAATCGCCACGGCAAGAATGATGACGATGCCTTTAATCAATAGCTGGGTGAAAAAGGGGACGCTCAGCAGAATCAGGCCGGTGCTGAGCACGCCGAGAATTATCGATCCAATCAGGGTGCCGATAATTCGCCCGCGTCCTCCGGCGAGGCTGGTGCCGCCCAGCACTACCGCCGCAATGGCGTCCAGTTCATATCCCGTACCCGCCGTAGGCTGGGCGGAAATGACCCGGGCGGCGAAGATAATGCCCGCCAGACCCGCGCAGACGCCGGCAATCATATAAACCGCCGCCAGTACGCGTTTTACCCGGACGCCGGCCAGGCGCGCGGCCTGGGCGTTGCCGCCGACGGCATAGATATGACGACCGAACCGCGTGCGCTCAAGAATGAACCACGCCAGCAGATAAACCACCAGCATAATAATGACCGGAACAGGGATGCCGGCGAGATAGCCATTCCCCAGCTCGCGGAAGCTCAGGCTACTCGATACAATAGGTTGCCCTTCGGTAATGGTGTAGGCCATCCCGCGCAGGAAGGTCATTGTGCCGAGAGTGACGATAAAGGGCGCAAGAGCGAGATAGGCGGTGAGCACGCCGTTCAGCAGACCGCAGAGCGCGCCCACGCCCACGCCGGCCAGAATCGCCAGCGGCGCAGGGATCCCGGCCATCGCCGCAACCACCGAGATCACGCCGGAGACGGCGACGATAGACCCGACGGACAAATCAATTCCGCTGGTTAAAATGACGAAAGTCATGCCCGCCGCCAGAATAGCGTTGACGGAAATCGAGCGGGCGATATTCAGCAGATTATCGACGCGGTTAAAGTTTGGCGCAAAGGTCGACATCAGGATCAGCAGCACCAGCAGAACGATTAAGATCCCCACCCGATCCCACCATTTCGCAAAATCAAACGGCGCTTTGACCGGCAGTTCCGTCACAGGTTTATTGTTGTCCATGGCATTCTCCGGATTGACTGGTAAAGGTTCCTGTTGCGTGCAGCATCACTTCTTCTTCCGTTGCTGAATATGAGGGTAACTGGTGAACGATTCGGCCGCCGCGCATAACCAGCACGCGGTCGCTGATGCCGATGGCCTCCGGTAAATCGGAGGAGATCACCAGAATGGCTTTCCCGGCGCGGGCGAGTTTGTCGATCAGTTCGTAAATTTCCCTTTTGGCGCCGATATCCACGCCGCGGGTCGGTTCATCGAGGATAAGCAGCCTCGAATCGCGCAGCAGCCAGCGCGCCAGCGCCGCTTTCTGCTGGTTTCCGCCGGACAGGGCGCTGACGGGCAGTTCGACCGCATTTTCCCGCAGCCGTAACCGGCGCATCTGCTCAAGGACGGCGGCGCGGATGGTTTTGCGTTTAACCACGCCGCTGGCGACAAAGTTCTCCAGCGAGCTGATATCAATGTTGTGCTCAACCGAATGGCCCAGAAACAGGCCCTGGGTTTTGCGGTCCTCGGTCACCATCCCGATTCCGTCGGCAATGGCGGCGGTGGGATCTGACGGCTGGCTTACCTTGCCGTTAATACGTACGCTTCCCTGGGTGCGAGGGTCGGCGCCGAATAACAGGCGGGCCACTTCGGTTCGGCCAGAGCCAACCAGCCCGGACATGCTGACGACTTCGCCCGCTTTGACCTCAAAGGAGACCGGGCCGGTTGCGCTACCCGCCAGATCCGCGACCTCCAGCAGTACTTTGCCGGGCGTACGCGGTTCGTGCTGATAGAGATCGACGATTTGCCGGCCGACCATCATGCGTACGATATCGGTGGTCGAGACGCTGCTCAGGGTTTCCGTGCCGATCCACGTACCGTCCCTGAACACCGTGACCCGGTTTGCCAGCTGCCATACCTCTTCCATGCGGTGCGAGATGTAGACCATCCCGACCCCATCCTGACGCATCTGCTCGATCAGCCGGTAAAGCTGGAGGGTCTCCGCCCGCGACAGGGCGGCGGTCGGCTCATCAAGCACCAGTACTTTTGCGTTTTCACTGACGGCGCGGGCGATCTCGACCATTTGCTGACGTCCGATGCTCAACGAGCCGAGCGGCGCCTGCGGGTCGATGTCCGCGTTAATCCGGTCCAGCTTCTCCCGGGCCTCCCGGAGCATCCGTTTGCGATCGAGAATACCGGCGAAAGAGGTCGGTTCCTGGCCGAGAAACAGATTTTCCGCCACCGTCATATCGGGAACCGTATTCAGCTCCTGATGGATGATGGCGATGCCATATTTGCGCGCATCTCTTGGCGTGCGAATATCAATCTCCTGCCCGTTGATATAGATCGCGCCGCTATCGCGCTGCTCGTTTCCGGAGAGGATCTTCATCAGCGTGGATTTACCCGCGCCGTTTTCCCCCATCAGGGCATGGACCTCTCCGGCGAATAAATCAAAGCGTACGTTGTTCAGCGCGAGGGTCGCGCCGTAGCGTTTTGAAATCCCTTCCAGCCTGAGCAAGGGGGGTGAAGTGATGTCGGCCATTGTCTTTGCCCTCCGGGATGAACCCAATTGTCATCCCGTTTTTGCCTCTTGAGTGATGATGTGATTACCAGCCCGGATAGCTATCTACGTTGTCGCGCGTGACCAGCACGCTGGGGATCAATACGGTAGGGGACGCAATAGGCTTGCCGTCAACCATATCCTGAGCAAGCGAGATGGCCTGGCGCACCATTTCGCCCGGGTTTTGCGTGGCGGTGCCGATAAAAGGTGAGCCGCTGCGCTTGAGTTCTTCAACCGCTTCCGGGCTGCCGTCTACGCCGGTGACTTTAATCGCACCGGCTTTGCCGGCCTGCTCAACGGCCAGCACCGCGCCGAGCGCCGAAGGATCGTTCATACCGAAAATACCGGAGACATCCGGATTGGCGGTGAGCATATCGGTGGTGACCATCAGGCCTGAAGCGCGGTCGTTGCGCGATGCCTGCTGCCCGACGATTTTGATATCCGGATATTTTTGCGCGACGTTTTTACAGCCTTTGATGCGGTCAATAATGGTTTGAATCGGCGTGCCGTCCACCAGCAGCACTTTGCCTTTGCCGCCCATCTGGCTGAACAGATATTCGCAGGAGGTTTCGCCGGCCTGGATGGCATTGGTCATGATCGCCGCGTCAGCGCCCCTGGCGGGCGTATCGACCGCGATAACGATAATTCCGGCGGCTTTTGCCCGCTGAATGGCCGGCTCGATGCCGGACTCATCGACGGCGGAAATAATGATCAGATCCACTTTCTGCTGAATAAAGGCGTCAATCTGCGTGTTCTGGTTTGCCAGATCGACCTGCGCATCTTGTACGTTAAGGGTTGCGCCGATTTTTGCCGCGGCCTGCTTTGCGTTCCTTTCCATTGCCGAGAAGAAGGGGTTGGACATGTCCTGGACCATTAAGCCGATGTGGGATATTTTTTTGCCCTCCTGCGGCGCGGCGCTGGCGGCGGGGATAAATCCTGTCATGGTGGTGATTACCGCAGTAACCGCGACAGCCAGAAATGCTTTGCGAAGTTTGGTCATATTCTGTTCCTTTCATTATCGTGTGGTATGACGTACGGCCAGGTGTGGGGAAGCCTCAGAAATAATCCCCTGATGTTGTTTTTTTACTGGCGGCCGATTATTCAGCCGTTATTTAAATCTCAAAATGATTAGAGAGGGCTGGCAAACGCGTTGCTAACGCTTTGCCGCTGTTAGCCGGCCCGCGCGCGCGAAGCGGCGTCGGGCAAGTCCATTCGGACGAAACGTTGTCAGCAATCTCTATAATGTCTTTTAATTGTTATGCGTTTTTTTACAGCCGCAGGACTGGCGAATAACCAGCTCGGCGGGAACTTTACGTTGGGTGTTGATTTCTCCTTTCCCTTCCGGGTTAATTAACTGGATAAGCATTTCAGCCGACTGTCTGCCAATCTCTTCGCTATTTTCATTGAGCACCGTCAGCGGCGGATTTAATAGCGGCGCCCAGTCGAATTCGTCGTAGGCAATCAGGGCCATATCCTCTGGAATGGCTATCTGGCGCTGCTGGAGCTGTTTGAGCGAACCCAGCAGAATAGGGTTGTTACCGGCAATAAGGGCATCCGGCAGCGCTTTCTGGTGGTCGAGGTACTGGCTCAGTTTGTCAGCAGCCGACTGCGCGTCGTTTTCCGTTTCGACAACTTCAAGCGTAGCGCCGCACCGCTCGGCGGCCTCGCGTATCCCGTGCTCGCGTTCAAAACGCGTGGTCCAGCGGTCCGGGTAGATAAGGAGCAGCCAGTTTTTATAGCCGTGCTGCGCCAGATGGTTTCCCACCAGCAGGCTGGCATGGTAATTGTCGGTCGTGACGCTGGGAAAGTTGTGCTCGCCGCGGGGCGGAGAATCAACGAAGACGACCGGGATATCCCATTTCGCCAGCAGAGTCAGGCTTTCCGGCTGCAGCGTCACGGTCGAAATGATCCCGGCCATCCGTGACTCGATCAGGCGGTTAATCATCCGTTCTTCCTGCGCGCGGTCGTAGATGCCGTTGACCGCAATATCGCCAAGCACCACGGTCCACTGCGAAGGCTGCAGCATCTGCTGAATGCCGGACATCAGGTTGAGATAGTAAGAGTTCGACGCATGGGCGGTGATCACCGCCACCGAGTCTCTGCTCGAACGGCGTAGCGCCTGGGCCGCGCGGTTGGGTACGTAGCCGAGCTCTCGCGCCACTTTTAAAATCAGCTCCCGGCTGTCGTCAGCGACGCCATCGCCACCGTTTAGCGCGCGCGAAACGGTAAACATGGAAAATCCCGTCGCTTCGCTCACATCCCGCATCGTTGCTTTACGCATTTTTCGCTCTCTGCTTTTAAGAAATTACCTGCGATATAAACGGTTATTGTCTGTACCTAAACGTTTATGAGAGTAAACATAAACGTTTAGGTTTGTTTGATCAGTGAGCCGCTTCTCGTTTTGTGAACAGAAGGTAAATAACGTTGTTTGTGAATGATTTCTATGAATTTATTGATTTAATGCATATTTGACCCGCCAGCCGCTTTGGTATTCTTGGCCTCTTCATTAGCGGTCAGACAGGGTAGTCGCGTTGGAAATCTTTTTTTAACCCACTGAAAAGTATTCTCTAAATATTTTTCACATTGCAAATATCACGGTCCGTTATCGACGGATCCGCTTTTGTATGGGTTAAAAAAAAGGTTCACCATGAAAGTCACATGGAACGTCAGCCCTGCGGGCTACCAGCTGCTAAGCAAACGCTGTCCCGCCTGCCATGGGCAGCAGAAATTCACGCCATCCGGAGCCTTCCGGATCAATTCGCAAAAAAAACAGCTCGATGTCTGGAGTATCTATAAGTGCGTCCGCTGCGCATACACCTGGAACATCAGCCTGTTCTCTCGTTTACCCGTCAGTAAAATAGATCCACACCTCTATGAGCGACTCATGGCAAACGATAAATCTGCTGCAGAGGACTACTCTCACGATTTGCAGGTTCTGCGGCGCAATAGCGCGTTGTTAGCGGGTTCGCCTGAATTCGTCGTACGGGAAGGCTGGCGAATCAGCCTTGTCCGTGCTGCTCAGGTCAGCGTCAACGTCTACGTCGAGCGCGCTTTTCAGGTCAGCTTACTGGCGGTGCTACGTAGACAGCTCGGCCTTAGCGGCAGCGCGATCCGCAAATGTCTGGCGGCGGGCGATATCGCCGGAATTACGCTGAAAGAGCTACGTTCGCCGAGGATACGGCCGGAAGGATACAGGCTTTATATCGTGAAGGAACTT
Source organism: Klebsiella sp. CN_Kp100 (assembly GCF_040065315.1). NCBI lineage: Bacteria > Pseudomonadati > Pseudomonadota > Gammaproteobacteria > Enterobacterales > Enterobacteriaceae > Klebsiella > Klebsiella sp. CN_Kp100. The sequence continues at coordinate 204,114 of NZ_JBEAIJ010000058.1, read as the reverse complement.
CTTCTGGCGCGCAGGCGAATTTCATTAAATACCGGCTCAGATCTCAGGAGATGATAGCCCGTTTCCCCGGAGAGATTGCTATCCGGGGAGCTGACTCGCAAAAATGGAGCCCGGTTGTCCACGGTGGAAAAATAACCTTGCCTTTCTTACTGTGCATTTATACAGTTTCTGGCGACGGCGCGGCGACCAGTGTCGATCGGCTCGCCGAATATTGCGACGGCAAATTCTGTTTAAAAAAGGAGAAAACCCTGTCTATGGATACGCGTAAAGAAGTGCTGTTTGTCCTCATCCAGGAGTATGCCGACTGGGAGTTTTCGCTGCTGGCGCCCGGCCTGCGCCGGGGGTTTGGCGTATGGGAGCCGCGCTACGAAGTCAGGACCGTAGCTGCGGATGAGGGGCCCGTGAGGTCAATTGGCGGGGTGCGCTGTCTGCCGGATTATACCTTCCAGACGCTACCTGATGACTACGCTGCTCTGGTGCTGGTGGGAGGAATGAACTGGTGGGGAGAGGAGGCTCAGCGGGTTGTGCCTCTGGTTCAGCAAGCGCAGGCGCGGCAGATCGTCGTCGGCGCAATATGCGATGCTTCGGCATTCCTCGGCGCACACGGTTTTCTTAATGATGTTGACCATACCTCCAACGGCCTGGCATACCTGCAGAGCAGGGCGGGGTCAGCCTATCGCGGCGCCTCACGGTACAAAAACGTGCCATCGGTGCGCGACGGCAACCTGGTCACCGCCAACGGCGTTGGTTTTCTGGATTTTACCTGCAATATGCTGTCTGCCTTAAACGCGGCCCGCCAGGAAGAGATCGAAGCCATGAGGGCGACCTTTACGTCGGGAATGTTTACCGAGGGCTGATGCGGACAAAGCCGCATTCTGCATCGTAGTGGGCTGCGGTCGTCTCATCAGGCTAACCGCATCCGGCGCGCCGCTCAGAGACAGACAGGGTTTCGCAATGGACAACCCTGCCTGAATTTGCCGGCCAGCGGCCTCAGTCGGCGTTTGCGTAATAAACAAACGCCAGCTTATTGCCGTCCGGATCTCTGACGTAGGCGCTGTGGAAACCTTCACCGTACTGCGGGCGATGTCCCGGAGCGCCTTCATCGCTTCCTCCCAGACTGAGCGCCAGCTGATGCAGCTGCTGAATATGCTCAACCGAACGTGCGTTCAGAGCCACCATAACGCCGTTGCCGGTTGTTGCCTGCTGCTGATTAAACGGTTGGCCAACGCACAGCCCGATGGTGCTGTTTCCGCTGAATGTCCCCCACGATGCGCCTTGATCGCTTCGGCCGCTTTGCGGCTGCCCCAGCATCTCCATCAAAGGATCGTAAAAACGAATGGCGCGCGGCAGATCGTTAGTGCCGAGCATAATATAGGAAAACATGACGCCTCCTCCTTTTCGCCTGCAAGTTGTTGCCAATCTAGCAGCAAGGTGAAATGTCATGCAGTCCCGGCAGCCAGAAATCATACCTTCGTCGCGATTATTCAGCGAAAGCGTCCGCCCTGGGGGCTCCCCTCAGCTTAAATCGTGCAAATCTTTATCGTTGGCCGGCAGCAGCGATATTTCGTCGAAATTAACCCGCAGGCCGCTGCGCTGCGGCGTACAGCACATGATGCCCACTTTCGCGGCGCCGGTCGGAAAAGGGCACAGCCGCAGTAGCGGCCACTGGTGGCCATCCGTTGAGTACTGCAGGCGCAGCGCTTCGCCCCGACGGGTCAGGCGCAGCCAGAACTCGGCGGGGTTGCCTGGAAAAATGCCGGTGGCCCAGTCTGAAGTTCCCAGCGTCAGTACGCTACCGATGGCGGGCGCGCCGTCGTTGTACTCGATACCGGCCTTAAGCCAGTGCCGGGCGTCCTGCATTAACATAATCCCCGCCTGGTCATACAGGGTGCTGAAATCTGCGCGCACCCGCACCTGAAAGGTGAAATCCCCCGCGGCTTCCGTGGCATAGATATGCCCGGAGAAGCGCTCAAACCCGTACCAGGTTTCGCGCCAGAAGTCGGTTTCCTCATCGGTTACGACGCTAAGTGAGCCGTCCTCTTCCGACCATGTCGCGGGTTCGTTAATCCATTGAAATACCTGTTGCATCAGGCCTCCTGTCTTTGCTGAATAAGCGTTAAAAACTGCAGCGTGTCTTCGTCTGCCTGCTGCGTAAGGCGCGGATCCCACGCCGGACTGTCAGCGTCGCAAAAGCCGTGCTGCGCATTGAACATCCGGCAGGTCACGGAGGGAACGTTCTCCAGCTGATCTTGCATTACCCGGGGATCGAACGCCGGTTCCTCGCTGGCGAGAATCACCAGCGTCGGGCAGGGCGGCGCAACGTCGCTGTAGTGGCGGATCCGCGAGCCGTAGTGGCAAATCGCGGCGTTGCAGAAACCGCTTCTGGCGGCCAGCCAGGCCAAGGTGGCGCCCACGCTATAGCCGATGAGGATTAGCATGCCATATTTTGTTTTCAGCTCGGCCAGCAGCGACTCAATGGCGGTGGTGTCGAATCCGACGTTATCGTTAAAGTGACGCCAGGCTTGCTCCTGCTGCTCATAGGCGAACGGCGCAGAGTGGGGAAAAAGCGCTGGCGTGTAGACATCGAAGCCGCGGCTGCGCCAGGTCGCGGCGGTTCGCTGAATATGCGCATTAATGCCGTAGATTTCATGCAGCAGGATGATGGCTTTATCACACTCAGGTAACATAAATGCGCCTCGGTCGGATAAAAACAGGATTGTCAGGTGGCCGAATGATGGTGTCTGGGGAAACGGGCTAAATTTTGCAGCACTCAGGCCAGAGCAGCAAGCTCCCTTTTTACGTTACCCTGCATATCCCTTAGCGGCCAGGCGATATTGCCGGTGATGGATATTCATCACCACCGGCATTTTGCCGCATTAACCCCACGCTATGTTGGCCTGACGGTGGCTGTTTTCAGGTTGCGGGCGAAAGCCTTCAACTGACAGAGCATCGCCTCCCGATCGTCCTGGTGTTGTTCGATGATTTTCACTATTGCTGAGCCGGAAATAGCCCCGGCGGCTCCCGCTTTCATGGCATCCGCCACCTGTTCCGGGGTTGAAATACCAAACCCCTGAATCGGCGGTGGCGCCTGATAGTCACCAAGCTTAGAGACCAGATGTTCCAGCGGCAGCGCGGCGCGTTTTTCCGCGCCGGTTACGCCCGCCCGCGACAGCAGGTAGGTGTAACCGCGGCCGTGAGCGGCAATGTGTCGCAGCAGCTCATCGTCCGCATTGGGTGGGCAGATAAACACGGGCGCAATATCATGGCGCATCGCGGCCTCGCGGAACGGCGCCGACTCTTCGTACGGGACGTCTGCTACCAGTACAGAATCGACGCCCGCGCGGGCGCAGGTGGCATAAAACGTCTCGATTCCCCGGTTATACACCAGGTTTGCGTACATCAGCAGACCGATGGGCAGCGCCGGATACCTGGCGCGAATGGCGGCCAGCATGTCAAAGCAGCGCGCAGGGGTGACGTTGGCTGCAAACGCGCGCAGGGCGGCATTTTGTATTGTCGGGCCGTCGGCCAGCGGATCGGAGAAGGGAATCCCCAGTTCCAGCGCATCGGCTCCGCCCTCGATCAGCGCATCGATAATTTGCAGCGACAGATCCGGCTGCGGGTCGCCGAGCATCACGAAGGGAATGAACGCGCCTTCTCCCCGAGTTTGCAGTCGCGAAAACATATCGTTATAGCGTTTCATCACATTTCTCCTCGCGCTTGCAGAATGTCGTGCACGGTAAATATGTCCTTATCGCCGCGGCCGGAAAGGTTCACCACCAGCAGCTGCTCTTGTTGTGGATTGTCGCGCATCATTCTTAAGGCATGCGCGAGGGCGTGGGATGACTCAAGTGCCGGAATAATGCCTTCAGAACGGCTCAGGGTTTTAAATGCCGCCAGCGCTTCATCGTCGGTGACCGAAACGTATTCCGCGCGGCCAATACTGTTCAGATAGGCATGCTGCGGCCCGACGGCCGGGAAATCGAGGCCGGCGGAAATAGAGCAGGACTCTTTGATCTGGCCGTCATCGGTTTGCATCAGCGGCGTTTTCATGCCGAAATAGATGCCGGTCCGCCCGTGTTTCAACGGCGCGCCGTGTTCCCCTGTCTCGATACCCAGGCCAGCGGGCTCAACGCCAATCAGTCCGACCTGGGGCGTGTCGATAAAGTCAGCGAACATGCCGATGGCGTTGGAACCTCCGCCAACGCAGGCGATAACCGCATCCGGCAGGCGCCCCTCTTTTTCGAGGATCTGCGCTTTGGTCTCTTCGCCGATGATGCGCTGAAATTCGCGTACGATAGTCGGGAAAGGATGCGGGCCAGCGGCGGTGCCCAGCATAAAGTGGGCGGTCTCATAGCTCCCGGACCAGTCGCGCAGCGCTTCATTCGAAGCATCTTTCAGGGTGGCTGAGCCGCTGTGCACCGGGATCACTTCGGCCCCCATCAGGCGCATGCGGAAGACGTTTGGCGACTGACGTTCAATATCTTTTGCCCCCATGTAGATGCGGCATTTCAGGCCCAGCAGCGCGCTGGCCAGCGCCGAGGCCACGCCGTGCTGACCGGCGCCGGTTTCGGCAATAATTTCGGTTTTGCCCATCCGTTTTGCCAGCAGCGCCTGGCCGAGCACCTGATTAGTCTTATGCGCGCCGCCGTGCAGCAGATCTTCACGTTTGAGATACAGGGTAGTGCGCGTACCCTGCGTCAGGTTACGGCAGCGCGATAGCGCCGTCGGGCGACCGGCGTAGTTTTTCAATAGATGGGTTAATTCCGCCTGAAAGCGCGCATCTTCACGTGCGCTAACAAACGCCTCCTCCAGCTGGCGTAGCGCGGGGATGAGGATCTGCGGAACGTACGTACCGCCGAATTCGCCAAAGTAGGGGTTAAGTAAGGGACTCATTATTGCTCCTTGTTGTATGTGCAGTGTCTGATGATTCGGGGTCTGCCCCCGGAAAGGACGCTGCACATGAAGTGAAATCGGGTACTGCGCAGCGGCTCCCGGCTGCTTGCACTCCGGCAGATGCGTCCCATGCGTAAAATCCGGGCGAAAAAAAGCCCGCGTTTTAGCGGGCCGGGTATCGGTGTGCAAACTGCAGACGTGACGATACTGCCCGTTATCGGGAAGTACGCCACCAGCCGTGCAGATTCATGATGATTACGCGTTGCATTATTCGCTATCCTGAAATTTATCTTGTACTAGTAAACTAGTTTGATAGGTCAATGTCAATGGCATAATGATTGACGCCCAGAATCAATGGAGGCCGCTTTTCCGGCCAGGGCTGGCGTTACGCCAGATTGCTTTACGCCATCAAATCAAGGTAACGTTGTTTTTTCAGCTTATTTTCTATCTGGTTAGCGAGAACGTATGAATGTAAACCGTTCCGATATGGCCGACCTGGTCTATTTTTGCGCCATCGCTCGTCATCGCAGTTTTAGTAAGGCCGCCGTCGAGCTCGGCGTAAGCGCCTCGACGCTGAGCCATGCCCTGAAGGGGTTTGAGGCGCGGCTGGGCGTGCGTCTGCTGAACCGTACGACCAAAAGCGTAACCCTGACGGCGGCAGGCGAGAGTCTGGCCAGCGCGGTGAGCGAGCCGGTGGCCGCCATCGATGGCGCGATTGAACAGCTCAACCAGTTTCGCGACTCGCCTGCGGGACATATTCGGCTCAACGTCGCCGTCGAGGCAGCCACGCTGCTGCTGGCGCCGATCCTGCCCGTTTTTGCCGAACGCTATCCCGATATTGAGCTGGATATCGTGGCCAGTAACCGCATTGTTGATGTCACCGAAGCGCGTTTTGACGCCGGTATCCGCTATGGTGGAACCGTACCGGAAGATATGGTGGCGCAGCGCCTCTCCGCCGATGTGCGCTGGGTCGTCGCCGCGTCGCCCGATTATCTTGCCCGCTTCGGCGAGCCTCTGCACCCCAACGATCTTCAGCACCACCGCTGCGTCAGCAACCGTCTGGGAAACAATCGGATTTATAAATGGGAGTTTGAGCGCGGTGAAGAGCAGCTGACGATCAAAGTGCCGCCGCTGTTAACCGTCGATCTGGCGGAGACGGGCGTGGTGGCCATCCTTCAAGGATTCGGCCTGATGTACCTGCCGGAGCCGCTGATTAAGCAGCACGTCAGCGTGGGGCGCCTGCGTCTGGTGCTCACCGACTGGGCCTCTTACGGGCCGGGATTCTATATCTATTACTCCAGCCGACACCAGATCCCTACCGGATTGCGCCTGCTGATCGCGCTGGTCCGTGAACTGCAGCCGCTCGGTTTGTAGCCTGATTGATGAAAATGACTCACAGCCCCATTCGATAGCGAGGGCTGGCTCCTTCTTTTTGCGCGGCTTAACCTGTGGCAAAAGAGAAGGAGAGCTCAATGACATATTCGCCCCGCAATTTCGCCGGTCTGCTGTGGTTTGTGGCCATCGCCATCGTTCTGTTTAGTCATAACCGCGTCAGCCATGCCGCCGAGGTTAAAACGCTGGTTATCGTCTCTCATCCTTACCCTGAGCAATCGGTGTTGACGAAAGGTCTTGAAACCGCAGCGCAAAGCGTGCCCGGCGTGACCGTACGCAATCTTGAGACGCTTTACGGCTATGACAGCCGCAATATCAATGCCGATGCCGAGCGTCGATTGATGCGGGAACACTCGCGCGTCGTGTTTATCTTCCCGACCCACTGGTTCAACATCACGCCAATGATGAAGGCCTGGCTGAACGATACCTGGGGCAGCGTGGGGCCGGGCGTATGGCAGGGTAAAGAGATGCTGATTGTTACGACCGCCGCGGGAGGAGAATCGACATACGGCGAATCCGGGCGAACTGGCGTCAGCCTCGCCGACGTCTTCACGCCGATGAAGGCCAGCGCTCTGCATGCGGGAATGACCTGGCTTCCTCCGCTGGTTTTTCAGAGCGCCAGCCGCAGTCAACTGCCTGAGTACCAGCGTCAACTGGTGGAAAGGCTGAAGAATTAACGTGCCGGGAAGGAGTACAGGATGAAAGCTTTTATTGCCGCTGCGGCAATGTCGTTGATGCTGGGCGCGCCTGTCCAGGCAGAAGAAAAGAGAGGTGAAAAAATGGTTCCACTTAGCCCAACCGTACTGTCCGCTGAGGATGTACAGTCCGTCGCGCCCGCGCTTGTCCGCTTCGGCAGCGAGGTACTGATAGACGATCTCTGGCAGAGAAGTGAACTCTCGCGTCGCGATCGCAGCATCGTGACGGTGGCGATTTTGATCGCGCGTAACCAGCCCGCCGAGCTAAAACAGTATGTTGATGTTGCCCTGGATAACGCCGTCACGCCGGTCGAAATTTCCGAGATCATTACGCATCTGGCTTTTTATTCCGGCTGGCCTAACGCGATGGCCGCCGTTGCGGTCACGAAAGATATCTTTGCCGCCCGCGGTATCCGCCGCGAGCAGCTGGCTTCGGCATCTCCCGAGCTGCTGGCGCTTAATCAGGCGGCGGAAAATCAGCGCTCGTCAACGGTGGAGCACAACTTCGGCGCAATTTCGCCCGGGCTGGTGAAGTTTACCGCTCAACCGCTGTTTCTCGACCTGTGGCAGCGGCCGGGGCTGAAACCGCGCGATCGTAGTCTGGTGACGGTCAGCGCGCTGATCGCCGCCGGGCAAAGCGCGCAAATTGGCTACCACCTTAACCGGGCGATGGATAACGGCCTTACCGCGCAAGAGGCGGGGGAGATTGTTGCTCATGCCGCGTTCTATGCCGGCTGGCCAAACGCCTTTTCGGCAGTAGCGGTGGTGGGGGAAGTCCTGCGCGCTCGCGGTCTGGCAGGGTGAGCGGATGCTGAAAACGCTCGGTGCGGTGCTATCCATTTTGATCATGATGACGGGCGCGGCATCCGCCGCCGCCAGGGAGAACGCGGTGAAGATTGAGTTTGTATTTAAGGGCGTCACGGTCGTCGGCTTGCTGGACGAGAGCGTTGCGGCTAGTGCGTTTGTGGCGCAGCTGCCAATGACGGTGAAGCTTGAGGATTATGGTTCTACGGAAAAGATCGCCTGGCTGCCGGAGAAGCTGCGCGATGTGGATGCTGGCGAATCAATGACTCCGCGACGCGGCGATATGGCCTATTACGCGCCGTGGGGCAACCTGGCTATTTTTCGCGAAGACTTTCGCCACTCGCCCGGTCTGATAAAGCTCGGGCGGGTGGAAGAGGGACTGGCCTCGCTCGACCAGCCCGGCGCGGCAACGGTGACCATCAGGCGTTACTAAGTTTATCCAGCGTTAAATGACCCTGACGACTTTATTTAATGGGCTTTCTACAGCCCATTTGTTGAATTCTTTTCGCATCTCCGGCATCGCAAAAATCATCTACACTTTTTCTGCGCATCACTTTCAAACCTGACGAGACACGCTCGTTAAGGCTGAGCATCCGACCTTTACACCCGACCAACTGCAGGCGTCAGGCCCGCAGCCTTGTTTTCTCTTCAGAGGAGTTTGTAACATGGCATTTGTGACCACCAAAGACGGCGTCAACATTTACTTTAAGGACTGGGGCCCGAAAGAGGCGCAGCCCATCGTATTTCATCACGGCTGGCCATTAAGCGCCGATGATTGGGATAACCAGATGCTTTTCTTCCTGGCAGAAGGCTTCCGGGTGATTGCGATTGACCGACGCGGTCACGGTCGTTCAGATCAGGTGAGTGACGGTCACGATATGGATCATTATGCCGCCGATGCCTCCGCGGTGGCGGAGCATCTGGATCTGCATAACGCCGTTCATGTCGGGCACTCTACCGGCGGCGGGCAGGTCGCTCGCTACGTGGCGAAGTATGGACAACCGCAGGGGCGCGTTGCCAAAGCGGTGCTGATCAGTTCGGTTCCGCCCTTGATGGTCAAAACGGAGAGCAATCCTGGCGGGACGCCAGTTGAAGTCTTCGATGGTTTTCGCCAGGCGCTGGCTGCCAATCGCTCGCAGTTTTATCTCGACGTGGCGTCCGGCCCATTTTATGGCTTTAACCGCGAGGGCGCGGAGGTGTCCCTGGGCACTATTCAGAACTGGTGGCGGCAGGGCATGACCGGTAGCGCAAAAGCGCATTATGAGGGGATTAAAGCCTTCTCTGAAACCGACCAGACCGAAGATTTAAAAGCCATTACGCTGCCGGTGCTGGTGATGCAGGGCGATGACGATCAGGTGGTGCCTTATCAAAACGCGGCGATACTGCAGGATAAGCTGCTGCCGAACAGCCAGCTGAAAATTTATCCCGGCTTTCCGCATGGCATGCATACCTCCCACGCCGATGTGATTAACGCCGATCTGCTGGCGTTTATTCGCTCGTAGTCAGGCGGTATAAGAAGGCCGCCATGGCGGCGGCCTTATCGTCTATATCAGGCTTTCATGCTGGAGGATTTTGAGCATTTCATCCTTCAACATAAGTTTTTCTTTCTTCATCTGTACGAGCTCGAGACTGTATCCTTTGCCATCGACTCCTTCTATCCGGGAAATGTCGTGATCGAGTGCGTTATGTTTTTCGAATAGCGACTGAAAGCGCGGGTGCGTGGTTTTCAATCGAGAAATCAGCTCTCTGTATTCTGGAAACATGTACCTTCCTTGTTAATGGAGAAAGTGTGTACGACGACACACACATTCAGATTACCCATATGAATAAAATGGTAATGCGAACGAAGTCGCGTTTATGTTATGTAGCCATGAAATCTCAGGGGCCGGAGGCGGCCTGGAGGCATAGATGAATGTTGAAGAACCCACCGTTGCGTTGATTGGTCCCGGCGCAATTGGCACCACCATCGCCGCCGCGCTGCACGAGGTGGGTCGAACGCCTCTGGTATGCGGCCGGCGCGCTCACCCGCAGCTATCGCTACGTTTCGATGGCGGAACGATTGTGGTTCCGGGGCCAGTCGTCACTGAACCGTCTTCGGTCGTTGCGCCGTTCGATCTGCTTTTTGTGGCGGTAAAAGCAACGCAAATTGCCGCTATTGCGCCGTGGCTTAAAGCGCTATGCCATGCGCAAACGGTGGTTTGCGTGCTGCAAAATGGCGTTGAACAACGAGCGCTTTTCGCGCCTTATGTCGCGGAAGCGACGGTACTGCCGTCGGTCGTCTGGTTCCCCGCGCAGCGCGAACCGGAAGCATCGGTCTGGCTGCGGGCGAAACCGCGCCTGACGCTGCCCGATGCGCAGGGGGCTGAACGGGTACAGTATGCGCTACGGGACACGCGCTGCGCAGTGGATATTAGCGACGATTTTCTCTCCGTGGCGTGGCGTAAACTGCTGCAAAACGCGGTTGCGGGCCTGATGGTACTGGCGGGACGGCGGGCAGGCATGTTTGCGCGCGAAGATATCACCGCGCTGGCTTTTGCTTATCTGCAGGAGGGGCTGAAGGTTGCTCGCGCCGCAGGCGCCAGGCTGGACGAGAGCGTGGCGCAGGAGATCGTCGCGGGATTTCATCGCGCGCCTCCGGACTTAAGTACTTCTATACTTACCGACCGTGAGGCTGGTCTACCGCTGGAGTGGGATATTCGTAACGGGGTTGTGCAGCGTTACGGCCGTATTTACCACATTGCCACACCGTTAAGCGATGTGATTGTGCCGCTGCTGGCCGCCGCCAGCGACGGTCCCGGATAAAGGCGCGGGCGGCGGCACTAATCGATTATTGTTCTGCGAGCTCTGGCGACAGGTGACCAAAACGCCGGTGTGTTGCGTTTCCCGTGATTAGAGAGATTCTGCCAGTCGGTCTACGACAACTTTGCCGCTATTATCAAACTGGGTAATTCGATAATTCACACAATACGAACGACGGGTGGAAAATTGATTGAATAACGCCACCCGGCCTTTTTTATCGCCATTTTTACTCACAATTATCCATTCGGTGACGTCCGTTGAATTGCCGTTATCGCTGCTGGCGTCCTGCTGTTCCACCAGTCGATCCTCTTTTTCTACCTTCAAAAAATCTCGTAACATTTATTTATCTCCGCTCATCATTGTTTTTAACAATACTCTCTTTATCGATTCATTCAATTAAACATTTTAATCAAAGGTATTGATTATTAGTCTGAAATGCATTGGTTTAATAGGTGCGTATCCAATTGAATTAATAGAACATAAATTTAATCGCCTCATCCGAAACACCTATATTTTTCCATGAGTAACGGTTTTTTAGCCCGAATCTATTTACGTGACAACGTCACATAAATGTTAATGTCGACCCACCTCACAGATAAGAATTTAATATGATTGATGCGAACTTGATCACTTGACTGGTCAAGTGAGTCGCGCCTATGTTGAAGGCACCTTCTTATCCGTTCCGGAGAGTAAGAAACATGGCCATCATTCGAACGTTAAACGGGGATATTTCCGCTAATCAGCTGGGCGTAACCTACAGCCACGACCATATCTACTGTATTCCGCCCTATTGGGCCGAGCGTCAGGATGACGACCTCTTGCTCGACGATCCACAGGCTTCTGAGCGTGAATTAAGCGACTTCCGCCAGGCGGGAGGCAATGCCATCTACGACGCCACCGCGCCGGATTATGGTCGTCAGGCCGCTGCCGTCGCGGCCATGGCGCAGCGCCAGCAGCTGCACATTATTGCCACCGCGGGTTTTAACAAAGGGTTTCTGTGGAGTAGTCGGCGACCGGGCACAGCGCAAACTTTTGCCGAGTGGATTGAGCGTTCTGACGTCGACGAACTGGTTGAACACGTTTGCCGCGAGGTCACCGAGGGAATCGAAGGCACCGCGCATCGGGCCGGCGTAGTGAAATGTGGCACCGGCTATAACGCCATTTCCCCTCTGGAATACAAAACCATGGAGGTTATCGTTCGCGCCCAGCAGCGTACCGGGGCGCCGATGCACAGCCATACGGAAATGGGGACGATGGGACTCGAACAGGCGCGGATCTTTAAAAAATGGGGACTGGATTTGTCCCGCTTATGTTTTGCCCATATGGATCGCAATCCTGACCCCTGGCTGCACCGTCAGATCGCCAACACCGGGGCGTTTCTCTCATTTGACGGTATCAGCCGCATTAAATATCACCCTGAGCACATTCGCACCCAGGCCATCCTGGCGCTCTGCCAGCGCGGTTATCAAAAGCAGATTTTGATCGGCGGTGATTTTGCCCGTAAATCCATGAGCGCGCATTACGGTAAAGGAGGGCTGGGGCTGAAGTTCATCCTCAGCGACTGGCGGCCAAGATTCATGGAAGAGGCCCGGGAGGCGGGGTTTGACGGCGAAGCGTTGCTGCATGATTTCTTCGTCGAAAACCCGGCGCGTTACCTCGCTTTTGCCTGAGGAGGCGTCATGAAGCTGCATCATTTAAATGAGCGCGAGGCCAGGCGGGCGCTACAAAAGGCGCGGATAGCCTTACTGCCCCTTGGCGCGGTCGAACCGCACGGCGACCACCTGCCGCTGGATACCGATAACCTGCTGGCCGAGCGGTTTTGCGCGCGGCTTGATGAGCAGTTGGGCGAGTGCGCGCTGAGCCTGCCGGTTGTCTCCTATAGCCAGGTCTGGTCGCTGCGCGGGCATGCGGGCGCGATTGATATCGGTAATGAACGGCTGACGTCGCTGCTGGTGGCGCTGGCGGAAAACATGGCCAGCTACGGTATTACCACCACGGCGGTGATCAACGCGCATTACGGCAACTTTGACGCGATTAAAGCCGCTTCCCGCCAGCTTAAAGAGCAGGGCATCACGCTGCTTAGCTACAGCTGGGCGGGTATGGATGAAGAGGTAAAAAAACGACAAACCTCGGCGGTGGCTTATCCGGGATATATGCATGCCGATGAGGTCGAAACCTCGCTGATGCTGGCGCTGGCGCCGGAGTTCGTCAACATGGCGGAGGCGCGCGCGCACTATCCCGAATTCCCGCAGAATTTTCGCTATCAGCCGATGCGCTGGACCGAGTTTTCTGCTTATGCGGTGCTGGGGGACCCCACCCTGGCGAGCGAAGAGAAAGGGCGCGCGTTTGTTGCCCGGGCGCTGGCGACCACCCTGGCCTCCATTCGCCACCACTTAACGCAAGGAGCCCGTGATGATTGAACGTCAGTCGATAACCGTTGACTGCCCGGCCGCTACCCCGGAGGAGGCTATTCGCGAGGCGGGGAACGCGCTGTGCCGCGCGGGGGCCTGCAGCCCGCAATACGTCCAGGCGATGATCGCCAGCTATCGCGAGCTGGGCCCTTATTTTGTCATCGCCCCTGGTCTGGCCCTGCCGCATGCCCGTCCGGAACAGGGAGCGATCAAAGCGCAAATTAGCGCGATCCGGCTGCGCGAACCGCTGGCGTTTGGTCATGCGGAAAACGACCCTGTGCGGGTGGTTCTGGGCCTTTCGGCTACCAGCAGCGACGCGCATATCCACCTTATCCAGCATATCGTCACCGTGCTCAGCGATGAAAATAATCTGCATACCCTGATGCATTCAGACGATCCGGAACAACTTTATCGGCTGTTGGCCAGCGGCTCACAGCGTTTATAGCTGTAATTAACACGGAGTGAATAGCGATGAAAATTCTGACAGTCTGTGGTTTAGGTATGGGCTCCAGCCTGATTTTAAAAATGAACGTTGAGGCGGTATTAAAGCAGCACGGGATTCAGGCCTCCGTGGAACATATGGATGTCTCATCCGCAGCTTCGGCCAACGCCGATGTCGTCATCACCAATGCTGAACTGGTGGACAACCTGAAGCATCTTTCCTGCCCGGTGGTGGTAGTAAACAACTACATTGATAACGCAGAAATCACCGCGGCGCTGACCCAGGCGCACATTCTGCGCGCGGGAGAGCCAACATGAGCGAGTTTCTTGGCGTCCTGCGCTGGATCACCATCAACATATTTGGTGAGGCGTCGATTTTAATTGGCCTGATCGTGCTGCTGGGACTGGTTTTGCAGAAAAAATCGCTGGCAGACATTGTGTCCGGCACCCTGAAAGGCATTCTGGGTTTTCTGATCATCGGCGCGGGGGCCGGGATTATCGTGTCCGCGCTACTGATCTTTCAGCCGATCTGGACCGAAGTTTTCGGCCTCAGCTCGATGAATCTGACCAATATTATCGGTCAGGCGCGCTTTAGCGAACGCTACGGAAGCAGCGTGACGATCGCCATTGCCGGCGGTTTCGCTATCAATCTACTGCTGGCCAGGCTGACGCGCTTTAAATATATCTACTTGACCGGACACATGATGTTCTGGACCACCATGATATTTGCCGGGGTGATGGTGAACACCGAGCCCGCTATTTCTGCGCTACAGCTGACGCTCATGCTGACGGTTATCATGGGACTGTACTGGACCTTGCAGCCCGCGCTGGTTCAGCCATGGGTACGGAAAATTACCGGCAACGATAACGTGGCGCTGGGGCATACTTCCGCCTCGGTCGCGCTGCTGGGGGCCATTTTCGGCCAGATCTTCGCCCGTAATAAAATCAGTTCCGAAGATATCAAAGTTCCTAAAAAGCTCGGTTTTCTGCGCGATTCCAACGTGGTGACCGCGTTAACCATGGCGCTGCTGTTTTTTATCGGCACCTTTATTCTGCAAATCAAAGGCACCCCGAAAGCGGCGGAGATCCTTGCGCAATCCGGCGACCTGAGCTTCTACATCTATGCCCTTAAACAATCGCTGATGTTCACCGGTGGCATCGCCGTGGTGCTGCTCGGGGTGCGGATGTTTATTGGTGAAATGGTGCCCGCGTTTAACGGCATCGGCTCGCGGCTGGTTCCGGGGGCCAAACCTGCGCTGGACTGCCCGATTCTGTTCAACTTTGCGCCAAATGCGGTGGTGCTGGGGTTCGTCGGTGCCTTTGTGGGATCGCTGCTGTGGCTGACCCTGATCGGCCGCTATACCGGCTACGTATTTATTCCCAGCATGATCGTCATTTTCTTCCATGCCGGTACGGCAGGGGTCTTCGGCAATATCACAGGCGGCTATAAAGGCGCGCTGCTGGCGGGATTTATCACCTCAACGGTGGTCGCCTGGGGACAATATTTCTGCGTGACCGGCTTTATCAACAACACGATCCCGGATACCGCGCTGTGGGCGGGCGATAGCGATATGTTTGTCCTCGCGCCGCTAATCCATCTTTTGACCCGCTTGCTGACGTTCTGATATCAGGAGGAAGTCTATGAGCCAGGCACTGAAACAGTATTACAGTCAGATCCGCCAGAAGCTGGGGTTGCTTGAACAGCGCGCCGATGAGCTGAACCGGGCGGCAGAAATGATGGCCCACAGCATTCTGGCGCAGCGCAATATCTTCGTCTTTGGCGCCAGCCACGCCGGTATTCTGGCGGAGGAGATGAGCTATCGGGCAGGCGGTCTGGCCATCATCAACCCGCTTTTTACCCCTGCGCTGATGCTTAACGTCAGGCCGTTAACCCTTACCAGCGCGGTGGAAAATGTGGAAAATCTTGGCCGCGTGCTGGTTGAACAGTCGCCGCTGAGGGCCGACGATACTCTGCTGATTCACTCAGTGTCGGGGCGAAATGCGATTACGATCGATGTCGCGCTGGCGGCAAAAGCCTGCGGAGCCAGGGTTATCGCCATTACCAGCCTGGCGACGGCGGCACGAGTCTCTTCCCGCCACTCCAGCGGTAAACTGCTGGTAGACATTGCCGATATCACCCTTGATAACCACTGCGAGTATGGCGATGCGGCGGTGAGCCTGCCGGGGCTGGCGCAGAAAGTGGCGCCGCTCTCCACCATCATGGGGGCGGCCATCGCCAACAGCCTGGTACTGCGTATTTGCGAAATTATGCTGGAAAATGCGCGCACGCCGCCGGTTCTCGCCAGCGCAAACATAGACGGTAATCAGGAGATAAATCAGGATATACTGAGCGCATACAGGAGCCAGATACACTATCTCTGAGTTGGAGCGCAAGTATGTATGAGTCGGATGGACTCCCTCTCTATTTAAGAATAAAAGACGTTATCCTGCAGCGGATCCTCTCTTTTACCTATGACGATAAACTCCCGGGCGAGCTGCTGCTTGCCGGGGAGTTCAAGGTGGCGCGCGGCACGATTAAACAGGCGATAGATTCGCTGGCCAGCATCGGTATGGTTTATCGCGAGCAGGGAAAAGGCACGTTTATCAACCGCGATGCGTTGCAAAAATACTACACCGACCTGCCGGACGTACTGACCACCTTTGCTGCTCCCGGCGCGATAGAAGTGGAGGTGCTGTCGCTGATTTCAACCATGGCCGACCGCCACGTAGCGGAACAGATGGGGCTCGATTTGGGTAGCCAACTGATGCGTCTGGAGCGGTTACTCGTGCAGGGGGAGCGGCCGGTCGGCCACGTGCTGACCTGGCTTAACGGCCGAATTTATAACGACCTGAGTCACGTGGACGGCAGCCGATCGCTCTATAAACAGCTGCGGGAAACATTCGGCTACTCGCCGGCTAACGCGACCGAACGCTATACGCCGGTGTGCTGCGATATCCGCACGGCGGGATTGCTGAATATTGAACCCGGGCGCCCTCTGTTTCGCATTGAGCGCGTCGCGCGCGATCTTGATGACGTGGTCCTTGAATACAGCGTCACCCATACTCTGGACGCCAGCCTGTCGCTACAGATCGCCACCAGTCAGAGTAGCGTAAGTCAGCAGTGGAACTGCACGATCGAGAAAGGGCGCTGATCCGCCTTATATTACCGGCTTGCCACCCCAGCGACAGGCAGATGATAGCCAGCGTACCGCAGCAGCTTTGCCGTTGGCAGGCTGGCTTCCAATCGTTTAAAAATGGTTGAGCTCACTTCGCTCATGGCCTGCAAAAGAGCGACAGTTGCAAACCGGCATTAGCGTAACGCCTTCGCTATCGCGCTAAACATCAGCGACGCCTCAAGCGGTTGGGCGCTGAAGGAGGGTTCAGCCTGCGGCCAGGTCGACCACTGCACGATGACCAGATTTTCCGCCTGATTGACCATAATCATCTGACCAAATATCCCCAGCGCCCACAGCGAATGTTGAAGGGATGCCTGCGGAGCGGGCTCAACGTTGCTGGCATTGGCCGGCACTTCATTGTTCCACCACTGATAGCCGTAGAGACCGTTTGGATGTGCCGCGGATACTGAACCTGTCGCCCGGGTCCAGTTTGATGATTCGGCGACCCAGTTTTCCGGCAAGATCTGCTCGCCGTTCGGCAACACGCCGTTATGCAGGATGAACTCACCGAAGCGCCCCCAATCTTCTAGCGTGGCGTTAAAGCCATGCGCGCCCACGTCGTGCTCACCTTTTGTATAGGCATGCCACACGCCATCGCGCGCCATACCGTAGGGTTGCCAGATACTTTTCTCCAGATACGCCGCCAGCGTCATACCGGTGGCGCGTTCCAGGACATCACCCAGTAGCCAGGCGCCGCCGGAGGAGTAAGACCAGTTCTCTCCGGCCGGATGCGCCCGACGCAGGCCGGACACCAGCTGACGTACGCAGTCATAGGCGCCGGGTCTGGCTTCACACTCGGTAAGCCGGGCGAAGTCAGAGTGCGGATTAGTGTAGTCCTCATTCCACGCCACCCCGGAGGTGTGGCTAATCAGCTGCCTCAGCGTCACGCCTTCCCAGGCGGTGCCTTTCAGGTCGGGTTCATACTGGGTGACAAGATCGTCGAGCGAGTGAATTTTGCCCTGTTTAATCGCCACGCCCACTAGCGTGGATACCACGGACTTGCCCACCGAGCGCGAGGTCCAGAGGGTGGTGTCGGTATTGCCTTCCGCCAGATATTTCCAGGCAACTTTGCCATTTTTCAGCACCAGCATGCCGCTGACGTTCTGGCGCTGCAGATAATCCTGCAGGGTCCAGGTGTGGCCATTAACCTGATAGCTGGCGTGAGTTAACCGTTTTGCTGCGGCCTGCAACGGTACGGCATGACCGTGATGAAACACATCGCCTGCGTAATTGCGGTAGTCGTTACGAAAGCCGATTACCCGGTCGGTCTGGCTCCAGGTGAGCATTTTATGGGTATCCGGAAGCTGTGCATCAAAGGGAGCAGGGCACGCGCTAAGTTCGGTCCCGGGGCAGGCGGCCTGCGCGATGGGGGCCAGCAGGCCGCTGCAGAGGGTGATGACAACACTGGACAGCAGGCGACGATTAACCACTTTGTTTTTCATATTTTTTCTCGTTCAGCTCAGGAAGGCGTTTAGCTTAAAAAAATGCGGCCTATAATAAAAAACGCCTCATGGGGGAAAATCCCCCCGAATAACCGAGTGGAGAGCACAATGCCGACCCTGATGTATTCTTTTGCCCAACTGGAAGCCTTCACCGCTGTGGTTGAGTGCAAAAGCCTGGCGAAAGCGGCGCGCCAGCTGGGCAAGGACCGCACGACGCTTCGCGATTTGATTGAGTTCCTTGAAGATGGTCTGGGGTATGCGCTGTTTCTGCGTGAAGGTCGCAGCTTGCAGCTGACGCCGGAGGGGGAACAGCTGCAGCGTCAGGCGCACCTGCTGATGCGCCAGGTCAAAGCCTTTGAAGCCTTTGCCAAAGAAGTGCCGAATAGCGCCACGCAGGATATTACCCTGGCCTACGATCCCTTTACCCCCAGAACGTTGTTGCAGGCGCTGATTGGCGCCATGGCTCGGCGCAACGTTCGTCTGAGCCTGATTAACGCCTCGCGTGACGAGGCGGAAAGGCTGCTGGCGAGTGGATTGGCCGACCTGGGTATCTGCCAGGCGCGACATCGCAGCGTGGGCGACGCTATGGAGTGGCGCGCCCTGGGGTCAATCGAGATGGATTTTTACGCCTCCGAAGCGCTTTTTCCCGCCGCTAAACAACCGCTTTCTCTGCTGGAACTTTCGCTGGCGCCGCAGGTGATTATGCACCCGGATACTGACGAGCCCGTGGCCCGCCGTCTGCAGATTTCAGGGCGCACTATTTTTACCAACGAACAGGAGATGCTGCGCGCCCTGCTTGAACAGGGCTGCGGCTGGGGATTTTTGCCGACGCACATGAATGCGGCGCGGTGGAAAAACGTCAAAAAATTGCCGACCGAAGTGGGTAATCAGGGGATCGGCCAAACGATGGTGACCATCTGGAAGCCCGGCAACGACAGGCGCACGCTGGTGGCTGACGCGCTGGCCTTGTTGCCGGAACTGTGGTGAAAGCCGAGCCTCGCTGTGGGTTTGACGGCGACAGGCCGGGGCACAGGATGCCGCTGTGGTGGAACCGATATATAAATATATTTCCCTGACCACCATTCTGGTATTAAAACGTCTGCCGCAGAAGAATTAAACGCGATTAAGCAAGATATTTAACATACGACGCAAAGGCTCCGCCGCTCCCCATAAAAGCTGATCCCCAACGGTGAGTACCGAATATACAGGTTCATTATTCAGGGCCATTTTTTTATAACGGCCTATGCCTACCTGCAGCGAGCCACTGATATAGGCTGGGGTCAATTTGCTGACGCTGTCATTTTTATTATTGGGGACATAGTTAACCCAGGGATGGGCATTACCCACTAATTCAGCAAATTCAGCTTCGCTGACTTCACGCTTTAATTTTAAAGTAATCGCTGCGCTATGGCAGCGAATGACGCCAACCCGAATGCATAAACCGTTCACGGGAATAGTTCCGCGGGGCAAGCCCAGAATTTTGTTCGTTTCTGCTTCGCCTTTCCACTCTTCACGGCTATTGCCGTCGCCTAAATCGGCATCAATCCAGGGAATGATGCTTCCCATTAGGGGAGCGCCGAAGTGTTGGACGGGCATGCCCGCGCTGTTAATCAGTTCGCTGACTTTATTGACTAAAGGAAGGACTGAGCCGGAGCTGGTCAATTCCTCTGCCGATAAATGATTGCTCACCCAGGCGCTTTGCGCGATTAATTCTCTGACATGTTTAGCGCCAGCGCCGGATGCAGATTGATAGGTCATCACGCTCATCCATTCGATCAGGTCAGCCTTGAGCAAGCCGGCGAGCCCCATCAAGCTGAGGGTAATCGAACAATTACCGCCGACAAAAAGTTTTAGCCCTTGGTGGATTGCCCGATCGATATGGGTACGGTTAACCGGATCGAGAATGATACAGGCTTTTTCATCCATGCGAAGCGCCGATGCCGCATCGATCCAATAACCCTGCCAGCCATGCGTAATAAGTGCGGGATAAATGGCTTTAGTATAATCGCCGCCCTGGCAGGTGATAATAATATCCATATCGGCGAGTTCACTGACTGAATTCGCATCTTTAAGGATATAACTCTCGCCATCTATAGTTGGGCCAACGGTCCCCGCGCTGGAGGTACTAAAAAAATGTGCAGCGATATCACGGAAATCGTTTTCTTCAACCATGCGTTGAAGCAATACAGAACCTACCATGCCACGCCAACCAATAATGCCGACCTGTTTCATTTACTTAGCCTTTGCTCTGTTATAAAAAAGTTAAATCTTGCGTGGTTTTATATCGCACTCTTAAGTTCAGGTCATCAAAAATAAATGGAATTGATATCGTAATAAGAATATTTAATCAGGGGTTAGAGAAAGTAATAAGAGAATTTTCGAAGACCAAATAAAAAACCTAATCTGCTTACACTTATTCCTCTGCCGTTCTTTCATGCAACACGGCTGGGTGTGGCTTTCGCCGCGCATCATGCTGCTCTTTTCAGTCAACACGATCGCTGTCGGCAACGGCAAAAGGGGCCGAGGCAGAAAAAACTGGACGCTTGCGTCCGCAGGCGTAATATATGAAACATATATAAATCGTAATGGTACGTATAAATGGGTATTGTAAAAATTTCAGACCTGCTGCACGACGATATTCGTGACGCCAGTAAGGCGATGTCGCGTTCGGTCAACGCCCAGGCGGAGTACTGGATCCGTCTGGGGATGATGAGCGAGCTCTATCCCGAACTTAACCATCAGCAAATCAAGCTGATGATGCTCAAGTCCGGCTCTGACCGGTTGCTGGAGGTGATCAATGCTATCAATTCCCATTAAAACCACGCAGGAGCTCGCCAGCCAGCGCCATGCCGGCAAACTGCTGGCCTCGGTCTTCGACATGTTGGATAGCTTTATTCTGCCCGGCGTCTCGACCATGGCCATCAACAATCGGGTGGAAGATTTTATCGTCAACGACCTGCATTCGCGTCCGGCCAGCAAAGGGCAGTACGATTTTCCCTATGTGCTCAATACCTCGATCAATGAAGTCGTTTGTCACGGCATGCCAAAGGAAAGCGAGCTGCTGAAATCCGGCACGATCGTGAACGTGGATATTACGCTGGAGAAAGAGGGGCTGATTGCAGATTCCAGCAAAATGTATCTGATTGGCGAGGTTTCACCGCTGGCCCGTCGGCTAGTGCAGAAAACCTATGAAGCTATGTGGAAGGGCATTAAGGTTGTCAGACCGGGGGCGACGCTGGGCGATATCGGCCATGCGATCCAGACTTATGTTGAAGGTAATGGCTACAGCGTGGTCAGGGAGTACTGCGGCCACGGCGTTGGCAGAGAGATGCATGAAGATCCGCAGGTGCTACATTACGGCAAACCCGGCACCGGCGCCGTGCTCAAGGAGGGGATGGTGTTTACCATTGAACCGATGGTTAATCAGGGCGATAGCCGAATAAAAACCAGGAAAGACGGCTGGACAGTGGTCACTCGCGATAAAAAACTGTCTGCCCAGTGGGAGCATACCGTCGCCGTCACCGCCGAGGGGTTTGAGGTGCTGACCCTGCGAAAAGATGAAGTGATTCCGGATTAGCCTGAGTAACAGGTTTCACGCCTGCGCGGTGAAACCTGTCAGTCACCCGCCCGTAGTGACTATACGGGCATCTCTTTACGTCCCATATAACGCTCTTTCCATAACGCGCCCGCCACCCCAATATCCAGGAACGGGGAGGGCGGCATAAAGTTGGCCTGGCCGAGCGACTGCATCGCGGCGATCAGCGGGTTGTCCTGGCCCATCGCCAGATCGGCAAGCAGCGTCCCGGCGATGGTCTGTTTTGATACGCCGGCGCCGTTACAGCCCCCCGCAGTCCAGATCCGCTGCGCAAGACGCCCCCAGACCGGCGCGCCGTTGCGGGTGACGCTGATGGTTCCGGACCAGGTTCGCTCCAGAGGAACATCCTGCAGCTGCGGATAGGCCGTATGGAACAGCGCCAGATGCTGTCTTGCGGCGTTAGCGGTTTGTCCGGCGGTAATCACGCCGCGCAATGCCGGATCGACATGCTGGCGGACAAGAAAACGATAATCGTGGGTATAGCGTAGGGTGGCCCCGGCGATCGCATTGACCGGGGTTAATCCCCAGCTCTCCATCGCCGGCAGACGCTGGCGCTGATCGGGCGTAAGCGGGGCAGTAATGCTGGCGTAGGTCGCCATCGACGCCTGGCGGCTCACGGTTGGCGAGAGCTCGCGGGAGAGCGCATTGGTGGCGAGCATCGCCTGGTCGGCGCGGATGGTGCCCTGCAGGGTCGTCACCCTGACGCCGCCGTTTTCCTGGTGAAGAGCCAGCGCCGGGGTCTGGTGAAACACGGTGACATTATCCGGCAGATGGCGCGCGAGGCCCGCGATCAGTTTTGCCGGATTCACCAGAATGCAGCCGGGAGTGTAAATCCCTTTGCTGTAAAGGCGAGTTCCCAGCTTTTGATACAGCGCTTCGCCGTTCAGCAGGCTGTAAGGTTCCTGCATCAGCTGCAGGTTATCGACGTACTCCTGCATAATGGCTTCGCTGGACGGATCTATCTGGCAGTGGTATTTCCCGACGTTTTCCCATTCGCAATCGATCTGGTGTTTGCTCACCGTGTCATCGAGCAGGCGGATCCCCTCCTGCAGCAGAGCGCGATAGTCCTGCGCCTTTTTCAACTCGGCGGTAGAGCTGCCGATATTATGCGGCAGGCCGATAATAAAGCCGGAATTCCGCGCCGAGGAGCTGGTCGCGGCGCATTCTGCGTCAATAAGCACGATGCTCAGCTGCGGGTTGATGCTGGCCAGCCTGCGGGCAAAGCTTACCCCGGCATAGCCGGAACCGATAACCACCCAGTCAGCTTTAATGTCGCCGCTCAGCGAGGGCTGGCGATAAAGATCTTCTTCATTAAGCGGCCATCCCACCTGATTTTGATTGAAAGGTACTGATGCAAATCTCACGGTAAATCTCCCTGTGGAAAAAACACCTGCAGGGCAGGTGTGAATAATGGATTTGCCGCTCTCCATGTTTTTGCTCTGGAGGGGGAGTCGGCAAGAAAGGCGTTGTAACCAGATCAGCTTCCATCGCATCAGCAATCCTGAATGATACTTTTCTGGACAACAATTCAGCAGAATAACAACTAACAGGCCAAATAACACTCCATAATATACGGGTTTAACTTCCTCGTTTGTTAGTGACTAAACTCGGATCGCTGAGCGGTTTCACTCAGCGGCCGGTCACAGAGTAACAATTTATACCTTGTCGCCCCGACTCGAGTATCTGCAGAAATTCTTGTTGTGGATCATCATCACCTTAACCACATATCTATATTGTAACCTCGTCCGCAAGGTGGATTTTTGACCAGATGGTAAAAATATCGCCCCTCTTGCTTTTCTCTTTATACCTCGACCATCCATTTCATAAGATTATTCGTTTTTTAAACCTGCCTCTTTCCAAGATACGTTAGGAATTTTCTTATGGATGAATCTGAATGTGTTTAAGAGGTTTTGTTTTCATGTAACGTAATGATAAGTAAGTGTTTTTATTTTTTTATAACTATCTGTGCGATCTTTTTAAAATATACAAATAGTTTATTTTAAATTATTAGTAATATTTTCACACACCTTGTCGTATTAAATTACGCAAGCAGGATTTTATCCTGTGTAATGTTTTTATGTAAAATTATTAGCTCGTAATGATCGTTTCAGCAGGTGCATATGTTTAATCTTAAGATATTTCGCGATAGGATGATTTTGCTGTCAGGAATATACGTAACTCAAGAGGATATATATCGAGGCCTTGGTTTCTCTATATGCGAGTTATTACCTTCGAGAGTTATTTTCAGGATGGTTATCCAGTAACTTTTAATATAACGGAATGTATTATGAAAATTAGCAAAATTGCATCTGCTGTTGTTCTCACTATGGGTGTCGCCTCTTTCGCAGCTCAGGCCGATCAGGGAAGCGGCAAGGTCACCTTCTGGGGTTCGATTATTGATGCTCCATGCTCTATTAAAAATGGCTACGGCGATCAGCGTATCGAACTGGGTCAGATTTCCAATACGCATTTGGATAACGGCGGCATCTCTACTCCTCGTCCGTTCGACATTGAACTGGAAAACTGCTCCTTCGAGAAGGATTCAAACGGTGACCCGATGTATAACACCGTCACTGTCACCTTCAATGGCGGTAACGTTCCTAATGACATGACCATGCTGGCTATCACCGGTCAGGCTGCTGGCGCAGGCGTTCGAATTCAGGATTACTCAGGCACGATGGTGACTTTAGATAAGCCGACTGCCGGACGCATTCTTGGCATTGGCGACAACACCCTGAGCTTTAGCGCTTACCTGGAAAAAATTGCGTCAGTGACTAATGTCACTCCGGGTGATTTTGAAGCCGTGACTAACTTTACCCTGGCTTATCAATAAGTCATCGCCTGTTCTCAAGTAGTTTTATTCGGGCTGCGTCTGCAGCCCGATATTCAGGAGCACAGTCATGGTAAAAATTATGCGTTTCCTGACATCAAGTCTTTTATTGGGAATATCTTCAGTTGCTGTGGCATCCGAGCAGGGCATGGGGCTCGTCACAATGAATGGTCAAATTCAGGAATCAGCCTGCTCTATCCATACTGATGATATCTGGCAGGAAATACCATTTGGGGTGATTTCTTATAATGACCTTGACCAGGAAGGTAAAGCGATTATTAAACCCTTCGCTGTTCGCCTGGTAAACTGTTCACTGGAAAGAAGTGATGGTGGTTTATGGCAAAGCGTCAACATTACTTTTAGTGGGGAAACGGAAGTATTTCGTCGCGATATTTTTAAAGTTTATGGCGACGCTCAGGGGCTTGGTTTACGTATTCATAGCCAGGTCGGCGATGTGGCGCAAGACGGAATTCCGATGCCCGCCGTCATGTTACAAAATGATAATAATGAATTGCGTTATTTATTATCGCTGGTGCGCGGCGGAAAATCGTTGTCGGAAGGTGACTGGTACGGAATTATTCGCTTTATGGTGACTTACCAGTAAGTTGCAGCATCATTAAATGGCAGGGGTTTTAATTTCTCCTCATTCATTTTTCGCCGTAATGAAAACTTTCCCACTGGTGAATTCTGGTAGGCAATAAATGGATTTTAAAAAATGAAAAAAAACAGACCACCAGCTTATTACCTGCGGCGTCTGGGCGTTTACATTGCTATTGCCATTTTTGGTTCTACATCACCCGTTGTGGCGGTAGAGTTTAATGTGGATATTCTGGACTCTGAGGACCGTGAGAATATCGATTTATCCCGCTTTTCTCGGGCTGGATATATTATGCCCGGGACCTACACGCTGAGCATGCGCCTTAACGATCATGGGATTTCCGATCAGGATATCACTTTCGTTGAAAGAACTCGCGACGATCAACTGGTTGTTGAAGCCTGCCTGACGCCTGAACAAGTCGACTTACTCGGGCTGCGTGAAGATGCGCTCAAAATGATTCAGTGGCTTGATGGCAGTCGTTGTGCCGATTTCACTGCGCTTGAAGGTATTGTCTTGCGTGGCGATCTGTCCGAATCCTCCTTGCAAGTTTCCGTTCCTCAGGCGTGGCTGGAGTATCAGGATGCGTCCTGGTTACCCATTTCCCGCTGGGAAGACGGTATTCCCGGTCTGCTGTTTGATTACAACCTCAACACGAACGTCACGTTTCCGCGGCGCGGCAATCAGAGCCAGAGTGCCAGCGTTAGCGGGACCACCGGGGTTAACCTTGGTCCGTGGCGCTTAAGGGGGGATTACCAGGGAAGCTATTACAACACCACTGGACGCCCAAATAGCACCACCCGTAATTTTGACTGGAGCCGGTTTTACGCCTATCGCGCGCTGCCGCGCATCATGTCAAAGCTAACCGTCGGTGAGGATTATCTCACTTCCGATCTCTTCGATTCGTGGCGCTACACGGGGCTATCGCTGGTCAGCGATGAAAGCCAGCTGCCACCAAAACTGCGCGGCTATGCCCCGGAAGTTTCAGGTATTGCGCGGACGAACGCAAAGGTTACGGTCACCCAGCAGGGACGAGTGATCTATGAAAGTACCGTTGCAGCGGGGCCGTTCCGTATTCAGGAACTGAGCAGCGCCCTGACCGGCAGGCTGGATGTGCGGGTTGAAGAACAGGATGGATCGATTCAGACATTTTCCGTGGATACGGCTCAGGTTCCCTATCTGACGCGTCCCGGCCAGCTTCGCTACAAAATGACCACGGGTCGCCCAAGGGATTATCGCCATAGTACTCAGGGACCTTATTTTGCTACCGGTGAGCTCTCCTGGGGCCTGACGAATGCCTGGTCGGTGTACGGCGGCGGTATTTTCTCGCAGGACTACAACAGCGTGGCCTTTGGGGCAGGCAGGGATATGAGTGTCTATGGCACATTGTCCGCTGACGTTACCCATGCCAGCGCCCGCTTCCCGGGGGATAAAAACCGTCACGGACGATCCTGGCGACTCAGCTACTCCAAACGTTTTGATGAACTCAGTAGTGAAGTCACGTTTGCAGGTTACCGCTTCTCTGAGCGCGATTATCTCACCATGGGTGAGTATTTAGATATTCGCTACCGGGAAGGTTATATCGGTAATAGTAAAGAGCTGTATACCATCCAGGCGACCAAGAATTTTGAGGATCTACGCCTCTCCACGAGTATTAACTGGTCGCATCAGACTTACTGGAACCGACCGGCGACCGATCGCTACAGCGTGTCTCTCAATAAATATTTTGATCTCGGCGACTGGCGACATCTTTCGTTATCGCTCAACGCGGCGCGCAGCGAATTTAACGGACGTAAGGATGACACCGCCTATATCTCGCTCACCATGCCGTTTGGTTCAGGCACGGTTGGCTATAACGGAAGCATTAATCGCGACCGCTATACGCAAAACGCCAGCTGGAGCGATCGTCTGGAAAATAACGATTATTACCGCATTAATGCCGGTAACAGCATGGGCGGCGGGCAAGGAACGCGTAGTCAGATGAGCGGCTATTACTCGCACCTTGGCAGTATGGCCGATGTCACCACCAATTTTAACTGGGCACAAAGCCAATATACCTCTTTTGGTATCTCTGCCAGCGGCGGAATGACCGCTACGGCTGAAGGTGTGGCGCTGCACTCCGGTGGGGTGCAGGGCGGTACCCGGATGATGATCAGCACTGACGGGGTGAGCGGAGTACCTGTGGGCTATCAGGGCTACAGCAACGCCTTTGGTATTGCCGTGATCCCTGGCGTGCCGAACTATTTCCGCACCAGTGCCGAAATTGATGTTAATCGCTTACCAGACGACGTGGAGACTTCTGGCTCGCCTATTGCTGAGCTGGCGCTTACCGAAGGT
The DNA here is from genome assembly GCF_040065315.1 of Klebsiella sp. CN_Kp100. Taxonomy (NCBI): domain Bacteria; kingdom Pseudomonadati; phylum Pseudomonadota; class Gammaproteobacteria; order Enterobacterales; family Enterobacteriaceae; genus Klebsiella; species Klebsiella sp. CN_Kp100. Next base: position 176,704 of record NZ_JBEAIJ010000058.1, on the reverse strand, counting down.
GCCATTGGGTTCCGCCGTTTCGATGTGTTAAAGGGCGCGAAAGTGGTCGCCATCCTCAGCCAGGAAGATGGCCGTCATCCACCGTTTGGCGCGACGGTTCATAACGCTAAAGAGCGAGAGCTGGGAATGGTCAGCGATGGCGGATTAGCCTGGCTGACCGGCGTTAACCCGGATGAACATTTAACCGTGCACTGGGGCGGTTCTGCCCGGTGTGAAGTCGTACTGCCTCGAGTCATCCCTGCACAGCAGCTATTACTGCCATGCAAACCGATATCTCGCGGCTGAGAAAGTGAATGGTGATGGAATGAAAGTAAACAAAACGGTGATGGCTATTCTGCTGGGAACGCTGACTTCTGGACTGCTCAATGGTGCAGAAGCGGCGATTGCCCTGGACAGAACGCGGGCGATTTTTCCCGGTTCGGAGAAGAGTATTTCCCTGAACATTACTAACGACAGCGCATCAATGCCGTACCTGGCCCAGGGATGGATCGAGGATGAGCAGGGGAAAAAAATAAGCGGTCCGTTGGTCGTGGTACCCCCGCTACAGCGGCTTGAGGCAAAGAGTAAAAGCGTTATGCGCATCAATGCAATGCCGGATGCGTCGTTATTGCCTCAGGATAAAGAGAGCCTTTTTTATTTTAACGTGCGCGAAGTTCCGCCGAAAAGCGATCGGCCTAACGTGATGCAGCTAGCGCTGCACACCAAAATAAAGTTGTTCTATCGGCCAAAAGCCATCCTGCCGGAGAAGTATAGCCGTTGGGATAACCAGCTGGTGCTGCAGAAGGTAAACGGCGGATATCGCGTGGAGAATCCGACGCCTTATTACATGACGGTGATTGGCATTACGCCAGCGCCGAACATGGCCGTAGCGAAGGGGTTCCAGTCGGTAATGGTCGCGCCAAAATCAACGGCAATGGTGAATAGTTCGCACTTTACGGCGCCTCACGTCACCACGATTAACGACTTTGGCGGTAAACCCACTTTGCCGTTTAGCTGCAACGGTAACGTCTGCCGGGCGGCAGCCAGACCCGCATCTTGATGGAAGCGCATGTTGGACACAGGAGATGCCTGATGAAACATGGATTCGGTCGTACCACCTTGATTCTGTGGCTGTTAACAGCCGGAGCCGTTTCTGTGGCTAGTGCCGCAAATTGGGACACCGACGGCCTCAACGGCGGTATTCGCGCCACGGGCACGCTGGTTGCGTCTCCGTGTGTATTGTTGCCTGAATCGGCGGAGCAAGAGATCGATTTGGGCAGTACCGTTGCCTGGGGACTGGATCGTCCCGGTTCGGTCACCACGCCAGTCGCCATATATATCAAATTAGATCGTTGCCCTGGAGAGTATCAGTTTATGCGTGACCGTCAGTTAATGCGGGGTTCGCTACTGCTAAACGGGCAGTCCGCCGTAAGAATGACGATTTATGGAGAAGTCGAACCTACGGATAGCCGGTTCTTCCGGGTGCATGGCGGCGTGAAAGGGGTAGCGCTGCGATTGAGCGACCAGCGGGGCGAGCTTCTGCGCCCTGGTATGTCTGGTCGGCCGCAGATTCTGACTCCCGGGCGCAACGATCTGGTTTTTCAGGCGCAGCTGTGGCGTCTCCCTGCGTCGCTGATGGCCAACGAATGGCGCAGCGTAGTGAATGTTGGCCTGGAGTACGAATAATGAAAAGTCACGTAGCGCGAGCGCTAAGTCTGGTGGGCTTTCCCATGCTGCTGCTGGTCAGTATTCCGGCCACGCATGCTGATACGGACGTCTTCTTCACCGGTAACCTGGTGGCCGATCCGTGTGAACTGCACGTTGATTCAGAAGATCAGATTGTGGATTTCCGCAACATACCGTCAAAGACGTTTATTAAATATCACCTGAGTGAACGTGAGCGTTTCTCCATCATGCTCATCAACTGTGACCTGTCGCTGGGAAGCACAGTAGAGGTCACTTTCATGGGCGCGGAGGATGTCGATCAGCCCGGACTTTTCGCGGTTACCGGCACAGCCGCTGGGATCGCCATCGCCATTGAAGATGCGGATGGTACTCCGGTGCTACCTAACACCAAAATGCGGCCGACCGCTTTGACTGCGGGTGACACCAATTTAAATTTTCAGGCTTTTGTCTCCGCGCCGGTTCATAGCCGGGTGCGTGAAGGCGATTTTGAATGCGTGACAACATTTTTGCTGGAGTACGACTAGAGGTAACTCGTTATGAAGAAAACACTCGTTTTTGCCACGGTTGCAGTGTTATCGGCGAGTTCTTTGTTACCCGCAGAGGCGGCGTTAACGGTTAGCCGTTCACGAGTGATCGTTAATGAAGGTGACAAAAGCGTCAGCATGAGCGTGACGAATCGTAATACTCAGGAACCCTATCTGGCGCAGACCTGGATAGAGGATGAAGCAGAAACTAAAGTGACGAGCCCATTAATGGTTCTGCCGCCGGTGCAGCGTATCGAAGCCGGAGCCAAAAGCGCGGTGCGCGTTCAGGTGCTACCGGATGTCAGCAAGCTGCCGAAAGACAGGGAGAGTGTGTTCTGGTTCAACTTACGCGAAATTCCGCCGCGCAGCGATAAGCCAAATGTCTTAACGCTGGCGCTGCAGACCCGGCTGAAAATTTTCTGGCGTCCGGCTTCAATAAAGGTCGATGCGAAATACGAATCCTTTCCCGGCATTCAGAACGTGACGCTGGCCAAAAATGGCAACAACTATACGCTGAATAACCCGACGCCGTACCACCTGACGTTTGTCGAAGGCCGCAGCGCCGTGAAGGGGAAGGGCAAGGAAGGCTTTGAACCGGTAATGGTGGCGCCAAAGGCCCAGGCGACGCTGAACGTAGGCGCATCTGACCTGGGCGCAACGCCAGTTCTGGTTTTTGTTAATGATTACGGTAGCTTACGTTTGCTGCCATTCCAGTGTACCGGTTCCGTCTGTAAGGCGCTGCCGGTTATCACGCCTGAAAGCTGACGGGAGGCCGAACGTGAAAATTGGGAAATTAGGGCGCCTTGCGGCTTTATGCTGCCTGATTGCCTCATCACCATATAGCCTGGCTTCTGACGGTGGGACAACTACGTTGACTATCACCGGCAACATTGTCGAGCCAGATTGTGTGATTAATAACAATCAGCAGATCGTGGTGGATTTTGGTGAAGTGCTGACGACGCGTATTGACGGTTCGAACTATGAAACGCCGATTGTCTATACGTTGAGCTGCGCAAATTTAATTCGTAACACGCTAAAAATCAATATCAAAGGCACCGGAGCGTCATTTGACAGCCAGCTGTATATGACCGATGTGACCGGCCTCGGTATACAGGTCTATGGCGCTGGTAAAGCCGTTATCGTCCCCAATTCTGGGACGCTGAATTTTACCTATGCTGCCAATAGCCCACCGGCGCTCTATGCGGTACCGGTGAAGCAGACCAGCGCGACGCTGCCAAACGGGGCGTTTAATGGTTCGGCGACCATGGTGTTTAGTTATCAATGAGGATTATCTAATGCGTCAGCTAATAACAGCCGCACTTTTACTGGAAATCCTGTTGGTTGGCGTCAGCCCGGCGATGGCGGCCAACGAGGCAGACATCATTTTTAAAGGAGCGCTGGTTAATCCGCCGCCGTGCTCGATCGACAACGATAAAACCATTCATGTACCGTTTGGCGATCGTCTGTCGATCAAAAAGGTCAGTGATGGCGTTTATCGTAAGGATGTACCGTACAACCTGGTCTGTGACAGCACCGCTGGTAAAGACTGGAAACTGATGCTTAGCGTACGGGGAACTCTGGCGACATTTGATACGACCGATCGCGCGACGGTTGCGACATCGATGGGCAATATTGGCAATCTTGGCGTGAAGATCCTACGTGACGGCCAACCTTTTCAGTTTGATTCGCCGATAGAAATCAGTCTTTCGGCGATACCAAAAATCGAAGCATTGTTGGTGCAAAGGCCGAATATTGAGTTGGCTGAAGGGCCGTTCGAGGCGACGGTGACCTTGAAGGCGGAATATTTGTAACGGAGTCCCGTGGTCGGAATACTATTCAACGCGGTAGGGTGCTTATGGAAAAGAGAAAGTTAAAAAGATTAATACTGGCGGCGGGGATCATCCTCGGCAATGCTCTGCTATGGTCTGAATCTGCTTCGGCGGCGGATTGTAATGCCTTTGGCAATCAGGGGGGAGGATGCCCGACGGTACAATCGCTCCAGGCAAACGGTGGTTCGGTATCGGTTAACTGGGCTAGTGATTTAAGTGCGCAGACTTTCGCCTCAATAGAGGGCACCCGGGCTGCTACCTGGGGGCTATATATGATTTATGGCTGGTCGACATCGATGAACGGTCACTGGTTCGGCGGGGGAACCATGACTCCTATTTTAACTGTCAGCAATACCGATCCTGTGCGTACAGTTTCTGGCGGAACTACAACGGATTACTGTACTGATAATCCGTTTTATTGTACGCATCAGACAATGGCCGCTCGATTCTTTCAGAAATATGGTTTCTCCGGTACCGCCAGCGTGGCGTTGCCCTCTTCGTACCCTGCTCACGCACCGCCATGCCTGATTTTTGGGGCAATAAACCCGAGCACCGGTGATTTCTACACTGTTTTTGCTCCTGGATTAGCGGAACCTTGTCAGCCAGGATTCCCGGGGACTGTGGACCCACAGCCCGATCCGGAATGGTGTGGCATGAGCACCAGCGCGTTGACTTTTGCTTTTGGTGATATGGCGCCAGCCTCAGTCTCGGGGCAGTCGATGACGAAAAGCGCGGTGATGGCCTGTAGCGATGCCGGTGTGACTTATAATTTATATCTGAGTAATGTTTCTACCGCCGGAAGGAATAGTCTTGATTTAGGTCGAGGCATCACCGCTACGGTGAGTGCTAATAATCAGGCACTACAAACCAATAGGGTATCAACGGGTACAACAAATACGTTAAATATTACGGTGACTCTCAGTGGAACGCCTACCAGTACGGGATCAATTAGTGGTACCGGGATATTGGCTGTAAATTATTTATAAGATATAACAATGCCCGCTAATTTATTTCCGGGCCAATAGAATAGTATATTCATCATCGTCGTATTTAGTAGGGGGTTTTTACTTCTCTGATAATGAGTGCGGCGGTGAGGATAATTCTGGAGTTAATAATATAATGATTAAATCAGGTTTCATTGCAGTTATCATTGCCGGTTTTTTTATAACCGGCTGTGTCCCTAAAAAAACACCGTCGCTGATCACCTCGTCAGGAGAAGCGGTTTCGCCGCCGACAAATCCAGAGGGTGAGGTTGATATGGTGCAGTGCGAAAAGGAGCTAAGTGCGTTGGGTTCGGTTAATCAACTCAGGTATTCCGAATTAAAGGCTCGCTTTGAGCGAGTTATGCATGGCGCGTCAGGATATACCACCGTTCGCAACGCTGTAAATCCAGAAACGCGTAATGCCATTGATGCTTTGTATAAGTTCCAGGCGGTAAAACTATGTTCAGAGATCCGTGGGGAAATGCTTAATAGTCTGGCAGACAAACCAACAGGAGATAAGGTCGAATGAGTCATCGGGCAGGGAAAGCGACAGTCTTTATTCTTGGTATCGCGATGGTTCCTTGCGCTCAGACTGATGTTTTGAATTATGCCCGGGACTGGATACTGCGTGAGGGAGAAAATAAATCCCTCGCGCAACCGCAGACACAGGGAGAGAAACGTCCTGTATCGCATCCAAAGCCAGAAATGCAGCGGGTTAGGTCTGCTAAAGATAAGCCTAATCCCAGACTATCCGCTCCGGTTAAAGCCAAAACGGTTCCGGCTAACAACAGGGCGGTTGAAGTGAAAGTTAAAAATACGCCTGTAGTTCAGCCGAAAGACCGTAAAAAAGACGTAATCGGGGCGAGGGAAATAGAAACAGAGAGTTTGGTTAAATTCCCTGATGAACGTACTTTAGGTAGGTGGTTGAAATCGTTGATACAACATATTTACTTCACGCCACCAGAGAAGGAAATAAAAGAATTGTACCTGGCGCAGAAGGATAAAGTTAAACGCATTAGCGAAAAGCTAGCGCGCAATGAAAGTGAGATTGCTGGATTGAGGAGCGCTGAGAAAGAGCGCCTTTCTCTGATTAAGCGAGTTGCTCAACTGGAAGAAATAAACGCACAGTGGCAGGTGTTAACTCAGAAAATGCAAAAAAACCTGAAGGATGCTAAATATCCTCCGCTGCCTACAAATGAACCTGAATTGGAGGATTTTGCGGCCGGCATGGCAATGGGTATTGACATTATTACGCTGCTTGAACAACGAAGTGAGCAAGGCGTAAAGGTTGACCGGACCGTATTTCTGGCTGGAATAACGGAAACATTACGCGGTGAGCGCCGCCTGTCTCAGGCGGCCTTCGAGCAACATCTAAACAGGGCTAATCAGCGTGTTGCTAACGCTATTCAAGAAAACCTTAAGGATAAGGAGGCTCGCGATAGCGAGTGGTTGCAGAACTTTATTAAGCAGGATGGTACGCTGGTCGCCGATAAGGAAGCCTGGTTCAGGGTTCTCCATAGCGGTGAAGCGTTATTACCGGATAATGAGTCGGAAGATGAATTAACTATTTCATTTACACGTCGCTTCACTGACGGAACATTGATTGCGGACTCCGATATTTCAGGTCTGATACTACAAGAAAAATTAACCAATCTGCCGACTTGGTTGCAGGTCGTTGTTGAAAACACGCGCTTGAATGGCGAAGCTGAATTAGCAGTCAAAGTCAATGAATATGGTGATCCAAGTGAATATGGTTCCTATGTAGAGCACTGGTATATTCGCGTACAAAAACAACAGCCAATGTAAGTTTGGAAATTAATAATTTACGCTTCTTTTAATATATTACCAACCTACTGTAGAGTGTTTTTTCTCATTCAACTGTATGATTATATAAGGTGGGTATGTGTTAATGGAATGTTTTAAATGAATGCCAAAGGAGGTTCGAAATGGTATCTTTTGTCGAAAAAATATATTTACCTGTGCATATTGCAACTGCGGATAATTATTTTTCCATGGGGGTTATATTCCTTTTGAAAGAACTTTTTGAAGAGGAGTGCCACGGCAAAATCATCATTTCAAAGGTTAACGAACCTATGGCGGCCGATCTGATAGTACAAATACATTCACCGGGAGAGAAAGTATTCGACTGGGTGGGATGTGACGATTTTCGTATGAAGAATGAGTATAAATTTATGATGTTGGGTAAAAAATGGTTGAGCGTATATCCTCACAGTGAGCACTATGACCGTAATATTGTTTGTCCGGTCGTCAGCGCCGTTATCACTATGAGAAACTCAGTTGCCACTATCCGTAGAAAGTTATTTAATTTATTTTTCGCCGATTTAATGTGCGGCCCTCCGGACTTACGTAAACCAAATTGCGCCAATTGCCCTGGGCCCTACCAGCTGGCATGGCGAGAAAAATTGATGCTGGGTTATTTAAGTCAGGGGTTAGGGCATTACGCCATATCACAAAAAATGGGTTGTACAATTAAAGCACTCAGCAGCTATCGTCGTTCTATTATGCGTAAGCTTAATATAAATAAATATAGTGACTTCGCACTGTGGCTGGGGTCCAGATCCGTCTCTGAAAAGTATTCTGATATTGTTAATCAATACGAACAGAAACTTAATGAGGAAGGGGTTATATGGCAAACCAAAAAAATTGCTAACCCAGTCGAAGGTAACGACGATAAACACCGCGTGTTGCAAAGCATGAAACGTCTGATGATGCGCCGTTTGCATATAAGCGAGTCTGAGGGCGATGTCTGGCTAACGACGCGTGAGATTGCAAACGAAATGGATATTAGCATTTATAGTATGCGCTATTTATTATGCCAAATGGAGATGGCGGGGGCCGTAGTAAGCATCAAAACCGGGAAGGGGCGAAGTCATACTCTACGCTGGAAACTAGCAAGTTAGCCATAACGCTTAAACGCATGAAATTTCAATTTATGGAATTTTTGTACAATTACTTTGGATGGATTTCTTCTCTGTAAGCAATTGCTACGGCAGTGCACTTCCCATCCCTGACCCATAAAGCGAGTAAAGCATTAATCAGCAAAATTCCCTCTAAGAGCCTGTCACTAAGGCTCTTAGCAAATCACGAGGCTATTTAATGATGAGTCCTCTCAAACCGGCATACCGGAGTTTCTCTCCTGCACCTGCTCAACCCGCAGGGATGTAAGTGGGGAAGCCGGCTACCTTTACTCCGGCCGTGTAAGCGACCGGAAGGATAAATTTAACCCTGGTCAGAAACCTTTTTCAGCATGGCAAGGACCGCCCAACGTGTCGCGTCGTCAGCGATATTTTCAGGCAGAGCATCAGCTCGCAGATTGATATAAGCATCAACAGCCATTCTGATGGCAACGCTGACGGAGTCACGATCGTGCGTTGCCAGCGTGGAGGTCAGCAGGCCGTCAGGATCAATGCTGTGGAATTCAATGCGGCGAACCCCACGTTGCGGTAGATTTGCCCGACGATACAGCATAGGTCCCAGAATCTGCTCTCGAAAGAATGCCAGCATACCAATCGCTTCGAACAGTTCTCCTCTTCCCAGCTTAACCACTGCATAGTGAAGCCAGATCCAGGCTCGCGACTCAAACCACTCCGGCGTCATGTTAGGCCAGTGAGCGCTGGATTTTACCCGTTGTCGCTCCAGAGCCGTGTTATCACGAGTAAATAATACTGCTGGCTCCTCAACGCGTTGAGTGAGCATTTCCAGAGTGACAAATTTTAGATCGACATGGAGGAGCTCAGGCCCGTACAGGCATATTAGCAGGCGGGGTTCTCCGACATGTTCCCCGGTGAAAGCATGTAACAGATGGCCTAATGTTCCGGCGAGCTCCCTACGCTGCGCCATGACTTCGTCATAATAGCCAGGGTCTACGACAACGATAAAATCGAGATCGGAGTATTGATCAAATCCGCCATGAATAATCGAGCCGCCAGCGAGAAGGGAGTGAATCCGCGAGTCAGACTGAAACTTAAGCTTGAGTTGCTCTGCAAAACTTCTGTGTAAATCGGGTAACGTACTTAGCATACTTTTTCCTGTTCACAAAAAATACAAAGCATTTCAGAATAGCGAGTTGTTTATATTCAGGCCAGATTTTTTTTGCACGAACAGGCATGTCCTTAACTGCCGGTTATCCTGACGTATGAAAAATAGTACAGGGGCCGCAGGGCACCTGACACGCACGATCCGTTACCCTCCTGACCACCAGACAAAAAGTATGATTCAGACCTCTCTCCAAACAAAAAGTCAGAAATAAGTGTGTTGTCGATCACTTTTTGTTCAGATTCATATTGCTGAATTTCTGCTGATGCAGGTATACATAACAAAAAGTTTGGTTATCTAACATAAATTCAGGTCGACATGGAAAACATACAGCAGAATTTAGACGTCTTTATTCCGATGATGGAAGGGATAGCAAATCAGTTCGGTGACAACTGTGAAGTGGTCCTGCACGACCACTCCCAGGGGCTGGAAAGCAGTATTATCGCGATTATTAATGGCCATGTCACCGGCCGGAAAGTGGGCGATCCCAGCAGCAACCTGGGGCTGGAAGTGCTGCGGGGAACGGATGTCAACGGCGACAGGCATAACTACGTTACGCGCACCCGTGAGGGTAAAACGCTACGCTCCACCTCCATTTATATACGTAACAGCAATAAACAGGTTATAGGCGCACTTTGTATCAACCTCGACATTAGCGATATTTTACAGGCGGAAAAAACGCTCAGTAAACTGGCCGGTCATTCGGATAGCAGCGCCGCTAAAAAAGAGGACGTTAATGAGGTATTTGTTAAAGACGTCAATGAACTACTTGATTACCTGATTGCCGAGTGTATGGGAATTATTGATGTCCCCGTCGCCAATATGTCTAAGCAGGATAAACTCAACGCGATTAAATTTTTCGATGACAAGGGCGTTTTCCTTATTAAAAAGTCCGGAGAAAAAATCTGCGAATTTCTGAACATTTCGAAATATACCCTCTATGCCTACCTGGGAGAGGTCAGAGGGGAAAACCCAACAAGTGACGGCTAGCCGTCAGGAGGAAAAATGTTAACCACACCTTATGTTGCGCTGGATATGGATATTATGCAGAGGAATATTATCGCCATGACCTCCGGACTGGCTCGTCATAATATTCAACACTGGCCGCATATTAAAACCCATAAATCTGTACGCCTGGCTCAGCTCGAGCAGGCGCTGGGGGCGAGTGGAATTACCTGCGCTAAGCTATCTGAAGCGGAAGTGATGGCTGCGGGCGGAATTACCTCAATTCTGCTGGCCTATCCGCTGATTGGTGATGACAAATGTGAGCGCTATGCTGAACTGGCGCGCAAGATTACCATGCGAACCATTGTCGACAGCCTGGCGGGCGCACAGGGGCTCTCAAGCGCTGCGCTGAGGCATGGCATGACGTTTGACATCGATATTGCCATTGATTTCGGTGCCCACCGCGAAGGAGTACAGCCGGATCAATTGCTGACGTTCGCCCGTGAGGTGGCGGCGCTTCCGGGGTTAAGGGTTCGCGGGGTATTTACCTATGCCGGGACTATTTATCAATACCACAATGAGCAGGATATCCGCCGCGCGGCGCGCGAAGAAGCCGCTCTGCTGATGACCAGTCGGGATCTTCTTAATGCGCATGGTTTTCATATTGACGTTTTATCCGGCGGCTCAACGCTCTCTTCTTTTTATGCCGATGAGCTCAGCGGAATAACCGAATCCCGCGCCGGAAATTTTATTTTTGGCGATATGAACGCGATTAACGGCGGGATTTACACCGCCGCCGACTGCGCGTTGACCATTTGTGCGACGGTTGTCAGTATCCCGCTGCCGGGCTACGCCACGCTGGATGCCGGTACAAAATCGCTGACCTCCGATCTTTCCGCGACGCCCGGTTCTTACGGATTGATTCAGGAACATCCGGACGTCGCGCTGGTCAAGCTTAATGAAGAACACGGCTATCTGCGCTATGACCCAGAAAAAGTATCGCTCGCTATTGGCGATCGGCTGCATATTATTCCCAACCACTGCTGCGTGGTCGCAAATCTTGTCGATGAAATATATGCCTTCCGTAACGGAATATTGAGCGAAACGATAACTATCGACGCCCGCGGCAAAAGTTATTAATTAACTGAGAATATTATTATGACCGATACTGAATTAACTGCCGATGAACGGCAGGAGTTGACTACGCTCCTGTGCAGCCTGATACAGCACCCGTCGGAAAACCCGCCGGGCAATGAAAAAGCGGTCGCGCTGTTCATTGCTGATGTATTACGCGGCGAAGGCATTGACGTTGAAGTACAGGAGGCGGTAGAAGAGCGGCCGAACGTGATTGCCCGACTCAAAGGGCAGCGGCCAGGCAAGCGGCTGATCCTTAACGGACACTCTGACGTGGTGCCATGCGGCGCAGGGTGGTCGGTGGATCCCTTTGCCGCCGTCATTGATGGTGACCGTATTATTGGCCGCGGGGCGGCAGATATGAAATCCGGCGTTGCGGCAATGATGTACGCGGCGATCCTGATTCAGCGACGGCAGTACGCGTTCAACGGTGAAATTATTTTACTGTTCAACGTTGATGAAGAGCGCATCAACCTGGGGATGGAACATTTTGTGGCGCAGGGCGTCGAGGCAGATTACGCCGTTATCGGCGAGCCGACCTCGCTGGAGATCTGCGTGGCGCATAAAGGGGTGAGCCGAACCCGCTTGACCACGCACGGCACCGCCGGTCATGCGGCAAAGACGCGTAATCCGGACAGCGCCATCGACAAAATGGCGCGGCTCCTGCCGGGGGTGCTGGCAGAGTGTCAGCAGGTGAAGCAAAAGCATCACGATTTACTGGGCAACGCCTCTATGCTGGTGACCACCATTACCGGCGGCAGCGCGCCGAATATTGTCCCGCAATCTTGCGTTATTGAAATCGACCGCAGGGTACTGCCGGAAGAAAGACGTAATGAAATTAACGAAAGCCTGCAAAGATCGCTTAGCGACTCAGGACTAAAACCGCAGCACGACTACGACCTCGAAAACTATCTGTATATTCCGGCCTCGTCTATTGCAGAGACGCATCCGCTGGTGGAAGCCGCTTTTCAGACGGTAGAAGCGCTCACCGGCGCGGCCAAAAAAACGATTTTCGACGCCACCTGTGAAGCGCCGTTCTTCTCCGTAGGCTGCCAGATCCCGACCATCATTCTCGGCCCCGGTGATTTAGCTCAGGCGCACGTCAAAGATGAATATGTCAAAATCGAAGAGCTGCATCAGGCCGCGCAAATATATACCGCACTGGCATTATCTTTACTCAAATAAATATCAGGGAATTACCATGAATATTGAACAGCGATTAACCGAATTGGGTATAGTGCTCAGCGCGCCTGTACCGCCTAAATTTTCTTATGTGCCCATAAAACAGACGGGAAATTTATTGTACTCGTCAGGTAATGATTGTCGGGTCAACGGGGAATTACTTTATCAAGGAACCCTCGGCAGGGAACTCACGATAGAGCAGGGGCAGGCTGCCGCGCGCCAGTGCATCATCAATATTCTCTCATCCCTGAAAAGCTACCTGGGCGACCTCAATCGCGTGGCTGGCTGCGTTAAAATGCTCGGTTTCGTGCAGAGTGCAGACGTTTTCAAAGACCAGCCGTTGGTGATGAATAGCGCTTCGGATTTACTGATCGCAATATTTGGTGAAGCGGGTAAACATGCGCGTTCAGCAATTGGTACCAACACGCTGCCTTTTAATACGCCCGTTGAAATTGAACTTATTTTTGAAATTAAAGATTAAATTTATTTAGTATTTAACATTTATCTTTCCTCCGGGAATATATCCGGGTCCCTGTGACGGCATTATTCTGCGCCGTGCAGAATGCTGCCGTGGTTAACATTACAAAAGGATAATATATGTCCAGTCAAGCAAGCTCTCGCCTGAAGCGTTTGCAAATCATGGCATTATTGTTTTTGCTCGTGGCGGGTATTATTAACTTCCTCGACAGAACCTCACTTTCGATTGCCAATACCACTATCCGTGAAGAGATGGGGTTGACGGCAACGGAAATGGGATTGTTGCTCTCGGTATTCTCCTTTGGCTATGCGCTGTGCCAGCTGCCGATTGGCATGGTGATGGAACGGTTCGGCGTTAAAAAGGTGTATGGCTTTGGTATCTTCCTGTGGTCCGCAGCTCAGACCGCGCTGGGGTTTGTCGGCTCCTTCAGCCAGATGATTGTCGCCCGTATCGTTCTCGGCATAGGGGAGTCGCCGCACCTGCCTACCGGCGTAAAAGTCGTTAATGACTGGTATAACATCCGTCAGCGCGGCGTGCCGATGGGGATTGTGAATATGTCATCAACCCTGGCGCAGGCGCTGGCGCCGCCGCTGCTGATCGCCATGATGCTGGCTTTCGGCTGGCGCATGATGTTCATCATCATCGGGGTGAGCGGTATTATTCTTTCTATCCTCTGGTTTATGTTCTATCGCAACCGGGAAGATGCCGGCCTGTCGGCAGAAGACATCGCGCACCTGGAAGAGGAGACGCCTCCTTCCAGCAAGGAAAAGGTGACCCTGAGGGATTGGGCCGGTCTGTTTAAGCAAAAATCGATGTGGGGAATGATCATCGGTTTCAACGGCGTCGGCTACATGGTTTGGTTATTCCTCACCTGGCTGCCTTCTTATCTCGAAATGTCCCGCGGCCTGAGCCTGGAAAAAACCGGTTGGGTAGCGGCTATTCCGTTCCTGTTTGGCGCTGCCGGTATGCTGGTTAACGGCGCCGTAGCCGACTGGGTGATGAAGCGCGGCGCGGATAAAATGAAGAGCCGTAAATGGATGATCTGCCTTGGCCTGCTTTGCGCTGCCGGCTTTACGCTCCCTGCCGCTTATACTGACAGTACGTTTATGGCGGTCGCCTGCATTAGTATGGCGCTCTTCTCCATTCACTTTGCCGGTACCTCGGCATGGGGACTGATCCTGGTGTCGGTACCGTCACGGCTGATAACCTCGGTGAGCGGCATTCAGAACTTCGGCGGTTTTATCGGAGGGTCGTTTGCGCCAATTATTACCGGAATGATTCTGGATAATACCGGTTCATTTACCCTGGCGCTGGTGGCCTCTTCGGTCATCGCTTTTATGGCTTCGCTGGTTTACTTCTTTATGGTGAATAAACCGATTGTGGACCCGGCGGCAGCGTCCTGTTCATGATGGTTAACTGACAGACACACCCAGGCCTCCAGCCTGAACTGGAGGCTTATTTCTACCAGTTTTTCCAGTTAGCGCGAGGGACTACTGTAAATAGTTTTCTTGCATTTTAATAAAGTCAGCGTCGGTAAAGCCAAGCTCATTTTTAATATAAGCATTAACGCTGCCGGAGAGTGCCTTCATGGTGTTCAGTGTTTCAACGATAAATGCCTCCCGGGTATCGATCAGGGTAAGTAAGTAATCGAGTACATCCTGATTATCGGTAATTTGTCGATAGGCGGTCATCTTCACATTATTTCGCGCCAGGCGGTTTGCGCCGGTCAGCATGTAGTCGGCGATAATATCCTGTTCAGAAACGCCAAGCATGGAGAGTATCAATAAAGCGCCATAGCCGGTGCGATCTTTGCCCCCACGACAATGCTGAATATTCGGCGCATTGCCCGGGTCAAGCAGGACGTTAATCATCGCCTTAAAGGCTTTTTTTGACTTGTCGCTGAGTACAAAATGCCTGTACTGCTCAATGACCTGGCCTCCCTGACCGTTAATCAGTTCCGCCGGTATATCGCGTATAACGCTCTCGATCAGCGCGCGATCCTCATTGCTGGGTTCGGCGGCAAACTGGGCCGCCAGCTCTGCGGTTTGCGCCGTGGCATCCAGGTGGAAGGTCTTATTTTCCCCGATAAAGCCGTTGGGGCTTTTCGCGATTTCGTTGGCGCTGCGGTAATCGATAATGGTTTTTACCTCCAGGCCTTCCAGGTAGGCCTGAGCCTGCGGCGTCAAATTATACAGATGGTTGGAGCGATAGAGCAGGCCCCATTTAACCCTTTTGCCGCCTGCACCGCGATATCCTCCGATATCCCTGAAATTATTTATACCGGATATCGGCAGGGTTCTTTCGCCAAACAACCATGAATTTTGCGCATGTTCCACGATAAAATAGATACGCTGCCGCGCCTGCAAAGGGTCATCAAAATATACCGGACCTGAGATACGATCGGTAATCAAGTTACGCTCGGCGGTGTGAATATCGCGGTCTCGCGTCCAGTAGAGCGTGGCGTTATCTAATGCTTTGGAAAAATGAATTTCAAGCTGCGTATGATTATGACGAATAACGGAAAACTGCGGTGTTTCATTCATACATCTTCCCTTAATTTAAAATTCCCAACATCGAACAAATGACGCCGATGCACATCATGCCGATGATGAGCGCGACGGTATGTTTGCCCTTAAATTTTTTGACGAGGAAAAAGATACCCAGCGCAAATAGCAGGGTCAGCAAGTTAGGAATAACTTTATCGAACATCTCCTGCACTTTTATCGACTGCTCGCCAACCGCAATAACCAGCGGAGTTGATATTTTCACGGTTGTCGCTATTAACGACCCCAGCACCATCACGCCGACCACGTTGGCGATGTTGGAGATACGCTGGATAATGTTCGAGTTTTTCGACTGCTCGATTAAGTCTACGCCCTTGTTATAGCCATAGTGGATAAAGAAATATTTTGAGCCGACGTTAACGATATTAAACAGGATGAACATCAGAAGAGGGCCAATAATATTGCCCTGAAGCGCAAAGGCCGCCCCGATACTGCCGCAGATTGGCAGCCAGGTAAATTTGAGTAAGCTATCCCCGAGACCGGCAAAGGGGCCCATCAGCCCGGCTTTTACCGACACCACGGCTTCTTTTTCTTCTTCCGAGGTTTTTTCCTCCAGCGCGGCGGTGACGCCAAGGATCAGCGCGCCGGTATTCACCTGTGAGTTGTAAAACTCAAGGTGGCGCTTCATGGCTTTAATGCGCGTTGCTTTATCGGCATCAGCGTAGAGTCGCTCAAGCACCGGAATCATGCAATGCGCAAAGCCGATGGTTTGTAACTTCTCATAGTTATAAGAAAAGGACATTGACTGGATATTCCAGAAAATACGGTTTAGATCCTGCTTAGTCAGTTTTTTGTCCTGGGTTGCGGTTTCGGCCACCCGATAAGAGGCGATATCGCTCATAAGTCATATCCTTCTTCAGTGTCGGTAGTGGACTGCTGCTCTTTTTCCGCAGGTGAACTCTCGGCCTTCTGACCATTGCTGTAGGCCATGTCATAGAGCACGGCAAAAGCCAGAGCGATAAAGGTAATGGGAATGATCGGCAGCTTCAGATAGGTGGTGAGCATGAAGCCAAGCAGAAAGAAGAACCACATCCGGCCTTTCAGCAGCATTAAGAGGAGGATACAGACGCCGATGGCCGGGATCATTTTGGCGGCAACGCCCATACCGGTCAGAATACTTTCCGGGATGGCGGCCAGAATCCGACCCACCAGGTCCCCGCCAAAATAGACGGCCAGGAAGCAGGGGACGGCGCGGATCAGAAACCACAGCGGCGTAGAGAAATAATGGACTTTCAGCAGCTTACCATAGTCACCCTCCTGAATGGACTTCTCCGCCCATACGTTCAGGAAACTGGCGAAAGAGCGCCAGATGATAAGAAGCTGCTGGCAGAGTATCGACACCGGGACGGCGAGGGCGATGCCCGCAGCGATACCGCCTTTGGAGGAAATGCCCAGAGCGACGCCGATGATTGATCCGGCAATAATGTCGGGCGCGGAATAGGCCCCGACGTTGCCGATCCCCATCCACATCAGCTCCAGCGTGGCGGCGATCGCCAGCCCCTGAACCGTATCGCCCATAATAATTCCAGCAACGGTTCCCGTCAGAAGCGGGCGGCGTAGCATCTGCGGCCCGACGTCGTCCAGTGAGCAGATCCCTGCCCAGATGGCGACCAGAAAAGCTTCAATTAACATAGAGTATTCCCTGTTTTAAAAGTCGTCATACGCGCTGGCGTTAAATTAACGTTTGCAGATCAACTACCGGATCTTTGGGCACCATCTGTATTTCCACCGGTATATTCCTGGCTATTAGCGATTTAAAGGCTTGTTCTTCTTCCGGCGTTACCGCGACGGCGCGGGAAAGACTCTTTCTGCCTTCCTGCATTCGCATGCCGCCGACGTTGAGTTTGTCGATTTTCACCCCGTTTTCAACGAGCGTGTTTACATCAATACTGTTAGTGAACAGCAGCATGGTGCGTCTTTTAATTTCCGTTTTTTGCAGGATTTCGATAAATTTCTGCACGCCGAATACCTGTACCTTTAATTCCGGCGGCGCGGACATGGTTAAAACCGATTGCTGTATTTTGTCGCCAGCGACTTTATCGTTGATGATGAGCACTTGTTCGATATCGTGGTTTTTTACCCACGTGGTAATAACCTGGCCGTGAATCAGACGGTCATCAATTCTTGCGAGATTAATCGGCATATTTATTTCCCCTACAGATCGGTCGATTGTGTGTATTCAGCGTGTAACGTTTTTCCGACGTTAAAACAGCTACCCGGGAAAACGTCTTCAATAATTGTTGCAATCTCATCGCGCGGTAAATCACGATTGCTGAGCACTTCCAGCAGCGTCGGGATATTGAACCCGCAGAACAGCAGGATGTCCGGATAGGTCAAAAAGAGCTCGCTCGCCAGGTTGCATGGCGAACCGCCCATCATATCGACCAGTATCACCACGCCGTTTCCCTTATTGACCGAGAGATAGGTTTCGAGCAGCGTGGCGCGCACATCGCTGATATTGGCCTCAGGCTGCAGCGAAATCACCGACACGTTGCGCTGTTCACCGATAAGCATTTCCGCACAGGAAAGCGCCCCCTGGGCAAAAGGACCGTGGCTGACCAGAATGACAGGAATTTCAGTTTGCATACGTTCTCCCGGACTGACGTTGAGTGACATTGTTACTATTTATTGTTTCGATGTTAGTAATAGTATTACTTTAAGGTGAGGGAATACACAGGACAGAAGTCCCATTTATTCATTCTGCGAGGGTGATCACTCTTCAGTTATTCAGCGCCGTGTTGGGTTTACGGCGCCGCAGGCACGGCAAGGGCAGGAGGCTGGAGCGCGTTATTCGTCAGGATTTGTGATTCTGATTGTAGAAACGCTGGGCGCGGTTTTGGGTTTGTTTCAGCAGGCGATCGTCGTATTGCTGAATAAAGAGATTCGTCACCAGCATATTGATAACCGAGAGCTGCGACATTTTTGAACGGATAGGGATCAGGCGAGATACGCTTTCGCTGGTAATGGTGTGTAACAGAACGGTAGCGAGAGCAGAGATGCGGCTTTGCCCCATTTTGGTGATAGCAATTGACGGAACGCCCAGCTGCTGAGCCATGGTCAGCAGCTTAACGCTTTCCAGGTTTTCGCCGGAATGGGAGAGAATAATCACCAGGTCATGCTCATCCAGCGTATTGACGATGCTGTACTGAATACTGTAATCCGCGTGACAGCTCACGTCTTTCTTTATTTTGATGAGCTGATACTCCAGCTCTTTACCGACGAGTCCGCTGCTGCCGGCACCGTAAATCACGATCTTATTACTCTTCCTGATCAGCGCTATCGCCAGCTCTAGCTGTTCGATATTCACGATGGCATGGGTCTCATCAATGGAGGATTTTTCAATCAGCTGGATTTTATGATTGACGCTCTCTACAGAGTCATCAAGATTGATATCCTCCTGTAAAACCTTGTCGTGCTGGGGATGACCAGAAGAGGTGATCAGATCAATTTTAAGATCGCTGAAACCCTGATAGCCGAGTTTGTGGCAGAGACGCAGGATGGTTGTGGTGCTGACATCATTCGCTTTGGCCAGGGTCTGAATGCTCATGCTTTTTAGCAGCGGCTTATTCGCCAGAATATAGTCGGCGACAAGACGCTCTTTGGCGGACAGATTGTTATTCACTTCTCTTAGCTTTAGATCAAGCACCTGGCCACCTTTAAAAGTGAGACGATAATTGTTCGCCATCATACAAGATAATCGGAAGGTTGATAACCACTCTGCCATCAGGCAGATTTGTCGCCAGGCAATCAGACGGCACCAGGCGAAGAATGAAATATCAGGACGAATTACAGAGATTATTATTCAGCGATCCGCTCAGAATGGAGGCGCTTTATGCCGTTCAGGCGCTCGAACTCAACGATGGCTGGATCGGTGCCGGCCTGGTCAGAGATGCGGTTTGGGATCATCTGCACGGATACGGTCAAAGGCCGGTTTCGGGTGATGTGGATGTTGTCTGGTTCGATCCGAAAAGCTGCAGTGCTGCCCACGATAACGCGCTGGAAGCGGGGCTTTGCCAACGGTCACCCGCCTTTAACTGGTCGGTGAAGAATCAGGCCAGAATGCACCAGCGTAACGGTAATCAACCTTATCATTCAACGGAGAATGCACTTAGCTACTGGCCTGAGACGGCGACGGCCATCGCGGTCAGAATAGGGCGCTCTGGCCTTATTGAGGTCATTGCGCCTTACGGACTCGACGATCTGTTTGAACGTCGCCTGCGGCCAACGCCGGAATTTGAGGGCGATAAGCTGAATATTTTCCGCCAGCGCGTGGCGGAAAAACGCTGGCTGGAACGCTATCCTGTTCTGCAGCTTATGCTCCCGACCGGAGGCGGTCAAACCCAGCGGTGAGTCAGCGGTGAAGGGGATGCGCTAATCGCCCCCCTCTATCGATTGTCAGAAGAAATCAATGCGCGTATTGATCCCCACGGTGCGGCCCATATTGACCTGCGCGACAGCGCTGCTGCCGTTCATATAGCCGTAGGTACGGTAACGGCGATCGAACAGATTATCGACATAGACGGAAATATTCATCCGTTCAGTCGCCTGCCAGCCCAGGCTGCTGTCGAGGGTGGCGTAAGTCCCTTGCCGCAGCTGGTTATCGCCATCGAAATAATGCGGTCCCACCAGATTCACCGCCAGTCGGGGCATCAGCGCCCCATAACGGGTATCAATCATGCCGTTCACGCTGCTCCCCGCGCCGTAACGCGGAACAAACGGCACCCGATTGCCGTGATACAGCTCACTGTCATTGGTGAATTCGGAACGGATCATGTTGCCATTGATGTCCCATGACCAGCCGGGCGCAAACCGCCATTTTGCCTCAAGCTCAACGCCGGTGGCGTCGGCTCTCCCCGCGTTGCTTAAGGTCTGCATCCCGACCGGACCAGAGTAGAGCTGCATATCTTTGGTGTGGGTATAAAACGTCGCGGCTTGCAGCGTGACGTCGGCGGTCTCGTAGCGGGTGCCAATTTCGTAGTTGATGGATTTTTCCGCGCTGAACGGCCTGGCATCAAGGCCTGCGGTAGGCACGATATTATATCCGGAAGGTTTATATCCCTGCGCTACGCGGGTATACACCCGCCAGTCGTCGGTCAGCATATAGCCTGCGGAGAGCTGTCCGAGCACGTGGTCATCACTGCTTTTACCACGATCGCCAAAGGGGTTACCGAGCATACTGCCGTGATACTGCGTGCTGGCTTTATCATGTGAGAAACGCGCGCCGCCGCCGATGTCAAAACGATCGGTTAAATGCCAGGTCAGATCGCTGTAGGCGGCCAGCGTTTCGGCGGTGGTGTAGCCGGTGCTGCTTAAATAGGGCATGGTCGGCATATCGTAGGCTGAATTTAGCTTCTCCCGGGTATTCTGCCGGTACAATCCGAACACCATATCCACGGTCCGCGTCTCGCCGAGAGTCGCGGCGCGTAGCTCCTGCACATCCTGATTCCAGCGTTGGGGCATATTGACGATCAACGAGCCGGAAGGAAAAGTGCGCGAATAATTCTGCTGCTGCCAGGCACCGATCAGATTGAAAACCCAGTCCTCGGTGCTGTATTTCCCGCTGAGCGTCTGGCTGTCAGTGCAGCGCCGCATATATGGGTCCGGCGACCCCGGGTCGATCGACAGTTTACGGCTCTTAATATCATTCCATGCCACATAGGCATCCTGTGTCGCGCGAGTACATTCGCGCGAGGCGGCAAACCCCATTTCCCAGGGCTGGTCGTCCGGCGCCAGACGCAGTTTCACATTCCCTATGCTGGCGCGGGTGCCGCCTAAATCATCGCTTCCCGTCGCAGGGTTAATCATCTCGCCGTCATCAACCTGGCGTAACAGCGTTACGCTGCCATAGAGCAGACCATCCTGAAGAGGGCCGCTCAGGTTGAACTTGCTACGATAGCTGTCGCGGCTGCTGACGCCGCCTTCAATATAGCCGCGCGGGGTACTGTCCGGCTGCTGCGTGACGATGTTGATAATCCCGCCCTGAGCGCTTTTGCCATACAAGGTTCCCTGGGGACCCCGCAGCAGCTCCACGCTTTGCACATCGGTTAGCGCCTGGATGGTGTTAGTAGATAGCTGGGGAACCCCGTCGACATACAGGGTGACGGCAGGGTTATAGAAGTCCTGGGCAGAAGAGATGCCGCGAAGCGAGATCGTTGAAAAAAGCATATTGCCGCTATTTTCAATATTGAGTCCGGGCAATACTCGGGGGAGTTTGTCGCTGGCGGTAACGCCTGCGTCGCTTAACTCCGTCGCGCTGATAACGGTAGAAGAGACGTTATTGGCTGATGCCGAGCGGGAAGACTGTTTACTGGCGGTGACCACCAGCGTGGTTTCGTCTTGCTGTGCAGTCTGGGCATGAGCCATGCCCGGGAGCAGAAACCCTCCCACAATCAGAGGGTAAAACCGTGTCATTTTCATTGTTATGAGTCCCTGTAAAACGGCGAAACGCCAAAAATAGCCACAACGGTGAATTGAAAATGATAACTATTTCTAATTGTGCTGCTACCCGAAACGGGTTTATTTCCACCTGTTTCGGGTAGGGTTGCGCTTATTGTGACGTCTGGCGACAACGCTCGGTGGCGAGCGCCGTCAGGCGTTTTTTATCTACCTTGCCGACGGCGGTGAGCGGCCAGTGGGTCAGAAACTCAATTTGGTCCGGAATTTTCCACGCGCTGAGCCCCAGCTGGGTTAGCTGGTGACGCAACTGTTGATAGTCAAATGGCGTCTGCTGCGCGATGATAAACGCGCAAATTCGCTCGCCAAGCAGCGTGTCCGGCGCGGCAACCACGGCGCAATCCTTTACCGCCTCCAGACGCATCAGCGCCGCTTCCACTTCCGCCGCGGCAATTTTCTCTCCGGCGCGGTTGATCTGCTCTTTTATGCGTCCCTCAACGTACAGGTTTCCCGCCTCATCGCGCCTGACATTATCGCCCGTACGGTAAAATCCTTGCGCGGTAAAGGCCCGGGCATTGTGCTCGGGAGCGCGATAATAGCCCGAAATCGTGTAAGGGCCGCGCGTTAATAACTGTCCGGTTTCGCCAGGCGCAACGTCGTTCTCTTCTTCGTCAACGACGCGAATTTCATCCAGGGGAGATAGCGGGCGCCCCTGGCTATGGAGAACGCTGACCAGCGGATCGTTGAGACGGGTAAAGCAAAGCAGCCCCTCCGCCATGCCGAATACCTGCTGCAGGGTGCAGTTAAAGGTGGCGATAATCTGCTCTGCCAGCGTCGGATCGAGGCGGGCGCCGCCAACCTGAATGACGCGCAGCGAAGAGAGATCGCTCTCTTCCCACTCTCTGGCCTGCGCCCAGAGCTGCGCCAGGGCCGGCACCAGCGCGACGTGCGTCGCCCGGCATTCGGCGATTAATGGCATCACCTCATCGCAGCTGGCGCTGTTGGTCAGCACCACCTTCCCGCCGCAGGCAAGCGTTCCCAGAATACCGGGACAGGCCAGCGGAAAATTATGCGCCACGGGAAGGACGGCGAGATATACGCTTTGGGCGTTGATGCCGCACAGTTCGGCAGAGCCGCTGAAGTTATAGCTATAGTCGGCGTGCCGTCGCGGAATAAGCTTTGGCGTCCCGGTGGTGCCGCCTGAAAGCAGCAGCAGCGCGGTGGCGGAAACCTCGGGCTGCCGCCACGCCTGAAGCTCGCCGCGCAGCGAGAACAGCGGCGTAAAATCGTCATCTGCGCATTGTTCAATGGTCAGAACATGACGCAAGCAGGCGTGTTTATGCATCATCTGGCGGGCCAGCCCTGCATGGTTTTCCCCGTGAATAAAATAAGCGACGGGTTGCGCCAGCGCGATCAGCGCGTCGATATCCAGCTCCCGCTGGGAGGGCATCGCCAGAACGGGGATCGCGCCGAGTCTTAACAAGGCGAACAACAGGATCACGAAGGCGTTGCCGTTTGGAAGCTGCACAATCACATGCTGCCCTGAACGCAACCCCAGCGAGTCTAACCCTGCGGCAAGCTGGTCGACCCGGACATCAAGCTCGCTGTAGGTTAGCGCACCCCCGTCATCAACGAGCGCTGTTTGCGTGGAATAACGCGCCGCCCAGCAGCGCAGCTGTGCGGCAATAGGTAAGGGATACTGTTCAATCAGAGTGTTAAAAGAAGCGTGCATGCGTCACCTTTCAGAAGTACTGGACTGTTTTTGCACAGCGGTCAGCGTCGAAAATGCGTCGGGAAAATGGCGGACAATCTGCGTAAAGAAGGCGCGGGATTGTTGAATGGGATAGAAGTGATCGCCGTCGATTGTAACCGGCCCGGTAACGTGGGTCAGCCACTGACGCCAGGCGTCGACCTGCTGCCGGGAGGCTTCGCGGTCGCGGCTGCCGCATATGAGCAGCGCAGGCGTGCGCAGCGGCGAGGCGCGATCGGGCGATTCGTAGTGATAATGCTCGGTGGCGTAAAAATCGGCGCGCAGGAGGGGAAGAAACAGCGATATTAACTCCTCGTTTTCCCGCAGCTCAGGCGAACATCCGCCAATATCTATCAGCTCAGCGATAAAGTCGGCATCATCGCGATGGCTGAGTCGGCGTTCGGAATGGAGGTGAGGAGCATGGCACCCCGAAATAATCAGGCCATGCGGCGCATGTCCTCGTTGCTCCAGAAGGCGACAGGTTTCAAACGCCACCTGCGCGCCCATACTGTGCCCGGCGAGCAGCAGCGGCGCGTCAGGAGATACGTTCTGTTGCAGTTCGTTCGCCAGCCGTACCGCCAGCGGCATAATGCTGTTGAGCGGCGTCAGATGGCGCAGGCGATCGCGTCCCGGCCAGGTTACCAGGGAAAGCGCGATGTCCGCCATAGGCTGCTCTCGCCAGCAGCGAAACGCGCTACTGCTGCCGCCCGCGAAGGGGCACATCACCAGATGCGCCGTACTGGCGCTGCGGGCGGGCCATAACGGAGTACACATGGCAGATTGCATCATCGGGACTCCTCATCGTGGCGGTAGAAAGCCGTTAACCGTTCATGACGCGGCGGCTTCAGGTGACGGATCTCGGCATTGCCGGTCGCGCGTAAAATCTGCTGCCATAGGTACGACACCGCCAGCTGATGAGCGCCGTGGCAGGCGGCAGGCGCATTTTCGCCCGCCAGATGGCTGCGCAGCTGATGGAGTAATCTTCCGACGCCCTCAGGCCCGGCGGTTTCACAGCAATCACGCCAGCTCAGGGGCGCCGGGCTGCGCGTCTGACCCGGCGGGTCGCGCAGGATCTCCGGTCTGCGGTAGAGGCTGTGAGCATTCTCCTGATGTTCGGCGACAAACAGGCTGGATGACCAGATGACGGGGCCGTAGCTCGCCTCCAGCGAAAGATATCCTTCCGGCCATCCCAGCAGCAGACGGTGCATAATCAGGCTGTGCATATCCGGATCGTCAGGATCGAGATAGCGCTGAAGCAGCAGGCACGCCTCTCCCTCCGGCCAGTAGAGTCTCAGACAGTGAAAGTCGCTGAAGCTGCCGACCACTTCGCACGCCACGCTGGCGGCATCCACGCCCAGACCCAGCAGCAATAAATCGAGAGTGGAGTAGAGCAACTGCCGGCTGGTGGTGGCATGGACAATCGACGGCCCCTGATCCAGACAGCGACGTAACTGCTCCGCGTCCCTGAGCCACACGCGACCGGCAAGCGCGTGCGGATAAAACGTATTGACCCAATAGCAACGCCCCTGTTCCTGCGCCAGCGCTTGTAATGAACGGACATCATCCGGGTGGAGGGGATGCTCCTGAATAACGTGCGCGCCGTGAGTTAAAAAGTGCCGGGCAAGCTGCGTTCCGCTCCCGCCGGCGACGGTCGAGCGCACGACGATACAGGCGATATCCGGCATCTCCTTGATCTGTTCGAGCGAGGTATACAGCGGGATACCAAACGCCTGGGCCAGCTCTTTTGCGCGCGGGCTTCCCTGGGCCAGCAGGCCAACCAGTTCGAGCCCCTCCTGGGGCTGCATAAAGGCGTTGAGGTACATTTCGCCGAATTTGGCGCCCACAATCAGTACGCGTTGTTTGTCGAAGGTGGACGGCATCATAAGGTGTTCTCCGGTTGCGTTGAGGTTGCGCCAAGCCAGCGCTGGATATGCTGCGCGCAAGCCTGAACGTGGGGGGGCTCCAGCATGATTTGCCAGTGACTGGCTTTAATCGCATAGCGGTCGGCGCGGTCCATCCAGGCCCGCCATTCGGTCTCCGCTGGCGTCCAGCGCGCGGGTCTCATTACGGCATGCAGGATGAGGCAGGGAAGCGCAACGGCTTCGCCCGGCTTATGCCCGGCCAGTAAACGCAGCAGATGCGCGATGTTGTCGATCCACGTTTCTGCCGCTTGCCGCGTCAGGTTTTGCGGCACCATTCCCGCCGTTCTGGCAAGGTCGATGAAGACGGCAAGCTGGCGGGCGGGCGTCAGCCGGTCAAAATGTTCCGGCAGCGCCAGCGGCGTATTCCCTTCGGCTAACAGCCGCAGCAGGGCCGTCCGGTTGGCGCAACGAAAATCCTGTCGACACACGGGATCGATTAACGCCAGCCGTACCTGCTCGCCTTTGGCGTACAGACGCTGCGCGGCGCCAGCTGCAAGAAAAGCGCCGTACGACCATCCCGCCAGCACATAGGGGCCGTGTGGCTGCTGGCGACGGATGGATGCGACATACTCATCGATCATCCGATCAAGCGTGGCAAAACGCTGCGGCGATTTTGCCTGCAGGCCGAATACGCGCCTGTCCAGCGCCCGGGCAAGCGGCAGCCAGGCGCTGATATCGCCGTCGGAAGCGTGGAAAACAAACAACGTTTCATCACCCGCGCCGTGGCAAATGAGCACAGGATTGTCCTCTGCCGACGAACAGGCCTGCAGATGGGCGCAGAAGTCGCTGAGCGTTGAATGGGTGAACAGATCCTGAAGGCTGGCGCTGGCAATTCCTCTGCGGTTCAGCTGCGCGACCATCCTTGTCGCCATCAGACTGTCGCCGCCCAGCGCAAAAAAGTCGTGATGTCTGGCCACGGGGCGAGAAAGCAGCGATTGCCAGAGTTCAGCGACCTGTTTTTCCAGCGTCGGATCGCCCCCGGCGACCGGGGTCGATTCGGCTGGGGCAATCTGCGCAACGGACGGGGTACGCAGCGGCGCAAGTAACGCTTCTTGTTGGCGAATCCGTAATGCGGGCAGGCCGGAGCCAAAACGCTGCTGCAGATAGCGTCTTACGGCTGCTTTATCCGGTCGATTCACGCCAGGCGAACGCGCGACCAGCAGATGCTGGCGCAGCGGCGAGGATTCCTGCGTCGGCCACGCCAGCTCGTTGAAAAACCCGGCTTGCGCAAGCACTTCCTGCCACGCCGAACGGGCGAGCATGGGTTTCTCATCCCGGCGGCGGAAATCACGGTATCCGCTCAATCCCTCGATAAAGCCGACGCTCGCCAGCTGGAATACGCTGTTTCGCTCCGTCGCCTCGACGATCAACAAACGTCCGCCGGTTTTCAGCAGCAGCTTTAATCGGCGCAACGTCTGAACGATATGACTGGCGTCGTGAAGCACATTGACGGCAATAATCAGGTCGTATCCTTCTGCCGGATGGGCGGCGAAATCCAGCGGCTGGTTAATGTCGAATAAGGCGTAAGAAACCCGCGATTGATCGTGGAAACGGCTCCGGGCATCGTTGAGGAACTGCGTGGAGACATCGGTGAAATGGTATGAACGTCGCGTGCTTTGCGTGGCCTTCAGCACCGGCTCCGCGGTGGCTGCGGTTCCGGCGCCCACCTCAAGGATGTGTTCTGCGCCGCACAGGGCGGCAATCTGTGCAGCATAGCGATTCAGACAGGCGCTGGCGGGGTTTTCGCGATACAGCGCGTCGGTTACGCGCAACGGCTCATTGAACAGCAGTTCCAGCGGCGAACACTGCCCGGAGAAAAGGTCGTCGTGGCGGGAAATAGAGGCGTCCAGATACTGCGCCAGCGCCTGACTCCATTGGGTTGGCGGGCAGGCATCCTGCGGCCCGGGGATCTCGCTGAACGCCATGCGGCAGCGCCAGCTATCCCCCTCGCGGGCCAACCATTCTCTTTCCGTCAGACACTGTAGCCACTGGCGCAGCAGACGTCGCCGGGCCCCCTGCGCGGCCAGCGCCTGTACAATTTCGCTAAAGCGATGGGCGCTCTCCGGCGAGGTGAATAAACCATGGCGAGTCAGCGTGTCGGCGATCCCTCGTAGCGCACGCGCCTCCAGCCAGCGCCAGGTCGTGTCCAGTTCATCAAGTTGCGCCTGCTCAGGCAACGGCAGCGCCAGCGAGGCGAGATCGCGCTCAGCCGGGGCGAGCGCGGAGGGGGACGGCCCCTCGGCCATGACGATATCCAGCGTTAATGCGCCATTTTCGCTTAGTTCCGCTCTGGCCCGCTGGATACCGGGATAGTCCAGCGTCGCCTGCTCAATATCCCGCAAATCGTAGTCCGTCTGCGCGTTGAGCGGCCAGCGGCGGCGCGGGTTCTGTTCGGCAATACCGCAGGCCATCGTCTGCAGGCTTTCAGGGCTGGCAATAGCAGCCTGCAGGATGGCGCAATAGTCTGTAAACATGGCTTGCGCTGTGCCCGGCTCCAGCACGTTATCCATGCAGTACCAGCTAAACGTCAACTCGCCATCGCTCTCCATGACCTGATGATCCAGCCAGACCTGCGGCGTTTGCGTGAACACATAGCAGGGTTCACCGAACAGACGACTCATCGCCCGATCGATAGCCATGCCTTCCAGCGTCATTCCCAGCATGCTGGTAAACACCACCGGCATCAGCGGTTGATGCTGCGATCCGCGCAGGCGCCCCAGCTCGCGGATCACCTCGACGCCGTTCATTTCGCTGTGCGCCATGTTCTGCCACAGGCGCTGCTGGGTTCGTTGCATCTGCTCTTGCAGCGTCGCCGGCGCGGTGAAGTTAAAATCGACCAGCGTGACGGAGGTAAAATCACCAATCAACTGGTTGATTTGCGGATGAACCGGCTGGCGATTAAAGAAAGTCAGGTTCAGGGTAAATTCAGCGGTACGGCTCCAGCGCTCGAGGGTGGCGGCAAACAGCGTGAGCAGCGCGGCAGAAGGGGTGAGCCCTTGCTGCTGCCAGCGCTGCTTAACGGCCTGCCACGCAGGCTTGCCGATCGTTGAGGTGAACGTGGTGAAGTGTGGAGTTTCCGGCGGCGTCTCCACCACCGGCAGTTCCGGCGCCAGGGGTAACTGCGGTAGTTTTTCCTGCCAGTACTCCCAGGCATCGTGCCATGCCGCCGTCTGCCGGCGCGCCTGTTCAGCCATCACATAATCGCGAAAGGTGATATCGAGCGGCGCCAGCGTCTCTCCGCGCCAGGCCTGCGCCAGATCGTCCATCATAACTTTAAAACTCTGCACATCGAACTGCAGAAGATCGAGGTTCATGTGCAGGCGATAGCGACAATCGTCGATTTCGCTGACCACCAGTTCAAAAAGAGGCCACTGGTCGGCGGGTAAAACGCGATAGCTCAGTTCCTGCCGCCGTTTTTCCAGCGCCAGGCGCTGCTCCTGCGGGGAGAGCGCGCGCAGATCGTCGCGCGGGATGCGATACGTCGGGGTTGTCGCCAGAACGCGCTGTTGGCCGTCGGCATCCACCACCATTCGCAGCATATCGTGACGGGCAATAAGCTGGTTCCATGCTTTCTCCAGTAGGGAGAGGTCGAGTTCATCGTGGCGTTTATCCCACTCAAACAGCACGTGACAGGCAACGCCGCCATAACCAATAAGATGGGTTCTTCCCAGCCAGTAGGCGTGCTGAATCGGCGTCAGAGGGAAGGGGGCATAACGCTCATCGGCGTCGTGCCGTAACGCTTCCGGCTGCGAAGCGGCAGGCGTCTTCTCTGGTATAGAACAGATAAGCTGCGTGAGCCCGCGCGGCGACAGATCCTGCCACGCCCATTCCGCATTGATGCGCACGCCCAGGTAGTGCTGAATATCGCTACTGAGCTCAAGAAAGAGCAGCGAATCCATGCCCAGCGGCAACAGATCCTGATTTGCCTGCAGCGATGCCGGATCGCTTAGCCGTAACTGAACTGCGATGCGTTTTTTCAGCCATGTCATTACCGCCGTTTCATCGCTCAGGCTGCCGTTAAAGACGTTGTCATCCGCAGGAGGGCTGACCGGCACTGCGGCTTTTTCTGCGGACCCGCTATGGAACAGGGCCTGTTGTAGCGGAGGCATGTTGTCGCTGAAAACACGCATCGCCAGCCGCCATGGGGCACCGCGCATCACCGCCTGTTCCAGATGCCAGCAGCCTTCGGCATTGCTTAACGCGCCCATGCCGCGGCTGGCCAGCGTCGCCAGCATTTCCGGCGTGGCCGCCCGACCGCTTTCCCCCCAGGCGCCCCAGGCAATGGTTATCGTTTTCGGAGTATCATCAGAAGTATGTTGCCGCGCCAGCCCGTCCAGATAGCCGCAGGCCAGCGCATGGGCGCTTTGACCCGGCGCGCCGAGGGCGGCGGCTGCGGAGGAGTAAAGAATAAGATAGCGTGCGTTGTGGTCGCTCAGGCTTTGCCGCAGCTGGTCTGCCGCCTGCGCTTTCACCGCGAAAACCGCGGCCAGCTGGCGATCGTCCAGATCCTGCAGCGGCCCATCAGCCAATACGCCTGCGGCGTGGATCGCCCCGGCAATGCCGCCATCGCCCGCCAGCTTATCGAGAACCCTGGTCAGCTGTCGGGCGTTGCCAACATCACAACGGCAGACGCGGATTTGCACGCCCTCGATGTCGCCCGGCCAGGAGGCATCCACGCGCGGCGCCAGCAGGGCAATACGTTGCGCCCCTTTTTCCTTGAGCCAGTTAACGGCAAGGCGGCCCAATCCGCCAAACGCGCCGGTCACCAGATGCCAGCGGGTATCGCCAGCGAAGACATTTGCCGGAAGATCGGCGGCGCGCCCTGGATTCGGCGCCAGGGAGGGGAGCCAGAGGGCGTTGCCCCTTGCGGCGAGCCAGCGCTGAGAAAGGGAGACGGTGCTCAATCCCTGACGCAGCGTTTCCCATGGCGTGTTTTCGGCCAGATCGATGGCGGCAATCAAGCGTTCCGGCTGTTCATTGGCCGCGACGCGAAGCAAAGCCCACAGAGCGTGATGAGACGCGGCGAGCGCCTCATTCTCCTCAACCTGCCACGCGCGGCGAGTGATCGCAATCAATCCTCCGGCGCCGGTGGTCAGGGCTTCCTTCACTTGTTTCGCTAACGCCAGCGTCTGTTCGCTCTCCTCGACAATCATGAGCACCGAAGCGGCCTGCGGATCGTGAAGGATACCGCATTGCGCCAGCTCATTTTCGTGCGCAAGCGTACCGGCGCTGAAGCGAAATGCCAGTGGGCGGCCATCGCTGGCGGCGCTGAAGGGCGTCCAGCGCCATTGATAATGCGTCTGCGGCGCAGGAACAGGCGCGGCGGGAGCCAGCGGCAGCCACTCGCCATCAGGATGACGGGCTTCCACGCGCATCTCGCCGCGGGAAAAGGCGGCGTTTCGCCAGCTTAAGCGCACCTCCCCCAGCCACTGCGGGGGGATGACCTGGGGCGGTTCCACGGGGGAATTGTTGTCGTGCCGCGCTGAGAGCCGCCGCCAGGCCTCCTGCCAGCGGGCGTTAAACCGTTCCGGCTGACCCGCGCAATCGGACCAGTCGGCGAGATCATCAGCATTATCCGGCAACGTCTGCCCCAGTGCGGATGCTGATGACGAGGATATCCCCTGACCGGGCAGCGTGGCGAGAATGATATGTTCGCTCATACCGGCGGTCGGGCTACCCTCCTGCGGTAGCCACGTCACTTTGCTGAATCCGGCACGGCGACACTGCTGCTGCCACTGTTGGGGGGTGAGGAAGAGCTCGCCTTCGCGGGCGTCGATATCCTGGAGCGGAAGCACCAGCGGGCCAAAAACGAAATCAAACAGACGCATTGGCTGGGTGATTTCGCGCATCAGCAGGCGTCCGCCCGGTTTGAGCAGAGGGCGCAGATTATCGAGCGTGCGGCCAATATGGCGAGTGGCGTGGATTACGTTCGCCGCCACGATAAGATCGTATGAGTTTGCCTGGAACCCCTGGGACTGCGCCTCTTTTTCGAGATCCAGTTCGTGGTAGCGCACAAAGCCATAGTCGGCGAATTTCTGCTGGGCGCGGCGGGTAAACAGGGCGGAGATATCGGTGAAGTGGTACTCCAGCGCCGGAACGCCGTTGAGTTCCGGCAGCAGCCACGCGGTGGTGCCGCCGGTACCACCGCCGACTTCCAGGATTCGTAAAGGGCGCTGGGGCTGACGCGTCTGGACGAGACCGCGTAAGATACCGGCGGCGATTTGGTTGAAATAGCGGCCAAAGCTGAATTCCTGATAGAGGACCTCCACGCCGTCGGAGGCGCCCTGCGGGAAGATGATCGCCACCGGCTCTTCCTCGCCGCTCATCATTTCATACAGCCGTTCGCCGGCGCGGGCGATGGTCTCGGGAATAGCCTGAAAACCTTCACAATAGCCAGCAAGCTCCGCCAGCAGAGCTTCCCTCTGCTCATGTTCAATCGGGCGGGCGCGGAAATAACGCCCGTCAGCGTAGCGGTAGTCGCCGTCGGCCACGCAGTTATTCAGCAGGCGTTGAAGCAGCTGCTGGTAGCGCGGCAGCAGACGGCCGCGGCGCATAATGGTCATGGCGTCGACGCCGCTGGCAATGGCATCGTCCGCACAGCGTTGTACCAGCCGATCGACATAGATGGCGTGTAGCCGCGTGGCGCAGCGTTTAAGCGCTTCCAGCCGGGGAAGATCGAGCGCTGCCGCGGCGCGACTCGCCACCTCAGCGCCAGCGGACAGCACGACGTCGTCAGGCTCGCAGACGTTGGAAACGTGCTCTTTCCAGTAACGCTCGGTCGCGAACGGATAGCGTGGCGCAGAGATACGTTGCCCATTGCCCGCCAGTAAGTCTGCCCACGGCAGGGTGACGCCAGCGGCGTACAGCTGGAGCAGCGCCTGATTCAGGACAGCGCTCGCCTCCTGGTTACGGCGGGCGCTGGCTATCCAGTAGGCGTTATCCCGGTATTCGCGCTGTCCGGAGGCAATCAGCTGGGCATCGGGTCCCATCTCTACAAAAACGCGGGCGCCGAGCTTGTGCGCCGCCTGAATACTCTGGATAAAGCGCACCGGCTGGCGCATATGGCGGCGCCAGTAATCCGCCTGATTGAGCGTCGACGCATCTATGGCCGCGGCGGTGAGGGTGGAAATAAGCTGTAGCTGCCCGGGCTCTGCGTGCAGCCCGGCGCAGGCGTCCTGAAAACGATCGAGTATCGGCTCCAGTAAGGCGGAGTGCGCCGCGCCGGAAACGCTCAGGCGACGATAGCTGATATCACGCTGCGAAAGCGCGGCGCAAAATTCCGCAATACGGGCTTCCGGCCCGGAAAAGACCGTATGCCGGGTGCCGTTGTTGGCCGCCAGATCCAGCTCAAACTGGCGGGCCAGCGGCATCAGCGCCTCTTCTTGCGCGAACACCGCCACCATCGCGCCGTTTGCGCACAGCTGCATCAGCGCCCCGCGGCGGCAAACCAGCGGCATAACCTGTTCAATCGTATAGTGTCCGCAGACCACGGCGGCGGCAAATTCGCCCACCGAGTGACCGATGGCGTAATCCGGCTGCAATCCCTCGGCGCGCCAGTGCGCCGCCATGGCGATTTCAAAGGCAACGATGGCCGGCTGCGCCCAGGTCATCTCCTCCAGCTGCGCCGAGTCGGGATTAAACATCGCGTCGCGCAGGGAGGGCGTGAGCATTTCACGACAGGCGGAAAAACAGCGTTCCAGCGTGTCGGCAAACACCTTCGAATGCTGGCACATGGCGTGGCCCATGGTCCGCCAGTGCGAGCCCTGCCCGGTAAACAGCCACACCTGCTTACCGCTCACGCCGTGGCCGCTATAAACCGGCGCCCCGGCCTGTTCTCCAGCCCAGGCGCTAAGAGTAGCGGCGGTATCATCATTTAATGCCGTCGCCAGACGAAAGGGGAGATCGAGACGGCGGGCGCGCAAAGCCGTGAAGGCCAGATTACTGGCATCCGCGTTTTCCCTCAGCGCCCGAGCATAGTCCGTAGCCAGCTGCCGCAACGCGGTGTCGCTGGCAGCGCTGAGCAGCAGCGCGGTGCTCCTGCTACCGTCATCCGCACCAGGCAACGGTAATTTGAGCTCATCGGGCAGCGAGGCGACGATCATGTGGCAGTTTGTGCCACCAATGCCAAAGGAGGAGACGCCCGCGTAGCGTATTTCGTCCTGCCACGTCTGGGCCGTCACCGGCACGGTGAACGGGCTTTCGTCGAGCTTGAGCGCCGGGTTTGGCGTGGCAAAATTTAGCATCGGTGGAATTTGTCGGCGGTTGACCGCGAGGACGGTTTTCAGCAGCCCGGCAATCCCGGCCGCCGTATCCAGATGGCCAACATTGCTTTTTACCGAACCGAGCGCGCAGCGCTGATGCGGCGGGCGGGGCGCATAAACGTTGCGCAGCGCTTCAATTTCAATCGCGTCTCCCAGCGGCGTGCCGGTACCGTGGGTTTCAATGTAGCCAATCTGTCTGTCATCGATCGCCGCCAGCATTAACGCCTCTTCGATGACCGCTTGCTGTCCTGCCACCGACGGCGCGGTATAACCCACTTTTCGGCTACCGTCGTTGTTGACCGCGCTGGAGAGGATCACGGCAATAATCGGATCCTCTGACAGCAGCGCATCTCTCAGGCGGCGCAGTACCACGCAGCCGAGACCGTTGCCGGCCCAGGTGCCTTCTGCCGAGGCGTCAAAAGGGCGACAGTGGCCATCGGGAGAGAAAATCATCCCGGGCTGGTAGCGGTAGCCCGCCTGCTGGGGGAAAGAGAGCGCCACGCCGCCGGCCACCGCCATATCGGATTCCCCCGCGCGCAGGCTTTCGCAGGCCAGATGCACCGCGACCAGCGAACTGGAGCAGGCGGTCTGTACCGATAGCGCCGGGCCG
This sequence comes from Klebsiella sp. CN_Kp100, assembly GCF_040065315.1. Classification (NCBI taxonomy): domain Bacteria; kingdom Pseudomonadati; phylum Pseudomonadota; class Gammaproteobacteria; order Enterobacterales; family Enterobacteriaceae; genus Klebsiella; species Klebsiella sp. CN_Kp100. The sequence continues at coordinate 142,408 of NZ_JBEAIJ010000058.1, read as the reverse complement.
TGCAGATTGAGCTTATACGCGGCGCGGGTGGCAATATAGTCCTTATCATTACCCATCAGCGACTGCAGACCCTTGACCTGCGCGACTTCCGTGACGTTCAGGGCTTCGCGGCCGGGATAGGTGCTCATCCGGGAAGAGGCGAAAACGCCGGTCTTGTGGGGGACGGCGCCGGGGGCATAGCCGGCATGCTCCAGCGCATGCCAGACCGCCTGCAAAAACAGCCGCTGCTGCGGATCGATAGATTCGGCTTCTTGCCGCGAGTAGCCAAACAGGGCGGCGTCGAAGCAGTCGGCGTTGTCTAAAACCGTCCCGATATTGACGTAATGAGGATCGTCAATCACCGTGGCATCCAGACCGGCGGCCAGCAGCGCCTCGCGGGTAAAGCGCCTGCTGCATTCACGGCCTTCCAGCACGTTTTGCCAGAACGTTTCGCCATCGGGCGCTTCAGGAAAATGGCAGGCGTAGCCGATCACCGCGACAGGTTCGCAGTCCGGGTAGCGTTCAGCGATCGATGCATCAATGGAATCTGCTGTCGGCGCAGAAGAGAAGCGCAAGTTATCCATAATCGGTCTCGTTTCCTAAGAGTCACAAAGTCAATGGCACGCCGCGCTTGCGCGACGGCGTCCCGGAAAAAATCAGTTTGGTTCGCGCTAAATCCGCCGCTGGCGTCGGCGAACCGGGCGAGAGCGTGTGGCTTTCTCCTCCATCGCGACGCCGGTAAGGTATTCGGCCAGAGCGGCTGGAGAGGAGTGGGTAAAGAGATCAAGCAGCGTCAGCGTGGAAAATTCGTGACGTTGTAACAAAATGTGCAGTTGCACCAGATTTAGCGACGTGGCGCCCGCCTCAAAAAAGTTATCCGCGGGCATAATCGATTCGCCCACCACCTCGCGAAAGGCGTCGCAAATCAGACGGACAGTGCTCTCGTCCGCCGCCACGCCGGACACCGGGCGCTCAGGGCAACCGCGCGGAGCGGGCGCGGGGCTTGGTTCCGCGAGTTTAACGGGGGGAACCAGCGCGGCGAGCGGAAGCTGCCAGCAGCTCTCTTCCTCGGCCATCCGATTGAGCAATTCGCCATACTGGGCAAACTGTCGCTCCACCTGTTCGGCAGGAAACAGGGCGGCGACAAAATCCCAGTTAAAGCGCAATTCACCTTCGGACTCATAAACCTGGTGATCGAGCCAGACCTGCGGCGTCTGCGAGATACCCCAGACCGGTTTGAGTAAATTGCACCGGGCGAGGAAATTATCCTGCGCGAAGCCGAGCGCGCTGGTGAAGACAACCGGCATGGTTACGGCGGGCAGATTTTGCCGTTGCGCCAGCTGACGCATCACGCGGATGGCGGATACATCGCGATAATTGAGGCTCTGGCTCAGGCGCTGCTGCAGTCGCTGCGCGCTGTGCAGCCAGTTGTCGCCAGGCCGCCAGCTCAGCAGCATCAGCGAGGTGAAGTCGCCCAGAATCTGGTTGATTTGCGGATGCACCGGACGGCGGTCGAAAAGCGTCAGGTTAAGCGTGAAGTCAGGCCGCGCGCTCCATGCCGAGAGCACCGTCGACCATACCGATAAGAGTAAGGCCGACGGGGTAAGGTGGGCTTCAGCCGCCCGCTGTTTCAATCGGCGCCAGCGCGCGCTGTCCATGGCCCCGTTCAGGCGGGCAAAGCGCGGCGTCGCAACGTCCTGAGGCAAGCAGCGCAGCGGCAGCGCCGGCGCCGGAGGGATGTCGTCCAGCTGAGTCTGCCACCAGGCCAGGGAGTCTGGGTCTGGCGCCCGCAGCGCGGGTTGCTGCAGATAATCCCTGAAAGTGACGGGGAGCGGCGGCGGCAGCTGTTGCGGATAGCGATAGCCGTTTTCCAGCTCCGCCAGCAGGATCTGCATGCTTAGCCCGTCAAGCAACAGGTTATCCAGGCACAGCCAGAGTCGGGCGGGCATCCCGTCGACGTATCCGACCTGGAGATCGAATACCGGCCAGATTTCGGGGTTGAGTACCTGATGCGCCAGTTTTTCACGTAGCCGCAGCGCCTCGTCTGGCGTTGGGCAAACGTGCGCGGGTATGATCCAGGGGGGAGTCTGTTCGAGAACCTGCAGCTGTCCATCGTGAACAACGGCGCGCAGCATATCGTGGCGGACGATTAAACGATTCCAGACCCTCTCCAGCCGGCGGATATCCAGATCGGCAACCTCAAATTCAACGAAGAAGTGGGAGCCTACGCCGCCCAGGGCAAACCCCGGCTGCCGTCCGACCAGGTAGGCCTGCTGCACGTCGGTAAGCGCGAAAGGCTGGTAGCGATCTTCAGGATAGTGGGTGAATGGCTGTTCGACCGGGAGGTCGGTTTTACGCAGGGTAGCGGCAAAATCCGCCAGTCGGGGATGATTAAACAGATCGCTTAATTGCGCGGTATAACCCGCCTGATGGAGCTGTCCGGTCAGCCGGGTGGCCAGCAGGCTGTCGCCGCCTTGCTGGAAAAAGTCGGTCTCCCGGGTGACGGTGCCGATCGACAACAGCTGCTGCCAGATGGCGGCCACGCATGTTTCCGTATCGCCCTGAGGTAAATCCGCTTCGGCCGATGTTTCCGCCTCAGGGGTATGGCGACGGGTCAGCGCCTGATAGTCAATTTTCCCGTTAGCGGTCAGCGGGAAAGCGTCAAGGAAGTGGATCCGTTGCGGCACCATCCACCCGGGCAAGCGTTCGGCAAGGGCGGCCTGTAGTTTACGCGGGTCCCGGCGCATCTGGCTGGCCGGGCACTGGACGAGGAAGCGTTGTAATCCGCCGATTTCATCGCCATGCTGACAGCTGAAGTCGGCGGCGCTGAATATTGTTGCCCACGCTGCGCTGTTATGCAGTAAAGCCTCCGGTTGTCCAGCGGTTAACAGAAGCGTGCTGAGCAGGGCAGACGGCGTCAACTGGCGAAACTCCATGACGTAGAGCAGCGCTCCGGGGACGGCGAGCCGTTGTAAGGTCGTAAGGAGTCCGGGATCTTCTGGCAGCAAACGATGCAGGGCATTATTCAGCCAGACAATGTCCGCCGAATGCGCGTGCGCCGCCAGCGTCTCCGCATTCCAGAGGGTCAGACGGGCATCAGGCCATGGGGCAAGCCGCTGTCTGGCGCTCAGCAGCAGCTCCTGGCTATGTTCAAGCCCGACATACTCAACCTCGCCAGCGTTGAGGCGGGACAACAGGCACTCTGCGGCGCGGGCGGTGCGGACACCCACCTCCAGCAGGCGTACCGGGCGCTGTAACCGTCGGGAAAGCTGTTGGCACATTGTCGCCAGCTCCTCAATATACAAGGCGCTGGCCGGATGGTCGAAAGCCAGACTTTCCGGCGACCACCGCGCATCATTCAGTAATGACAGTTCGTGGCGCGCGCCGCGAAGAATCTGCATTAAGGTGAGGTCATGCCCGCTGAACGAAGGATGGCGCTTTTCCGGCGCTTCTGCCGCGCAGACCTGATAACCCTCAGCAGCGGGCTGCAGCCGCTGTTGAGCCGCAAGAAAGGCTAACCAGCGTTCCATCACGGCCTGCCAGCGCGGCTGGATAGCGAGCGAATCGATCAGGGAGAGCGGATCGACGTCAGAGGCGTGGGCCGGATGCAGTTTTAACAGGCGATACTGCAGAAAATCAGCGACCTGAGCGGCGGAGATTTCTGGCGGGCAGGCGCAGCAGGGCAGCGTTCCTGCCAGGGTACGCCATTCCTGCGGCAGCAACGGATCGCGATGATGGGGAACGCAAAAAGCCTCCCCCTGGGGAACAACCCAGGCCGCCAGGGTCTTCTCTTTCTCCCCGATCGCCTGAACGGTGGCTTGTTTCACGCCCGCCACCTGGCCGAGCGCGCTCTCAATTTCGCCCAGCTCGATGCGATATCCCCCGACCTTGACCTGCTTATCGCGGCGGCCGAGGAACTCTAAGGTACCGTCTGGCCAGTAGCAGCCGAGATCGCCGGTGCGATACCAGCGCTCGCCCGATTGCGTCAAAAACTGCTGCTCGCTGCGCAGAGGATCGTTGAAATAGCCTTCAGCGACCCCGAGGCCACCAATCCACAATTCGCCGGGCACCCAGTCGGGGCAGTCCCGGCCCCGCTCATCGACTACCCGGTAGCGCTGGTTAGCCAGCGGAAAACCGTAGGGGATGGCGCGCCAGTGCTCAGGAACCTCTCTGACCTCGCAGACGTTAGACCAGATAGACGCCTCGGTGGCGCCGCCCATGGCGATAAACTGCCCTTGCGGCCGATAGGCCCGAAAGCGGGCGGGAAGATCGAGACCGATCCAGTCGCCGGAAAGCATTACCGCGCGCAGATTTGCCGGCGCAGCGTCGGCAAAACCCTCGCACCAGGTCAGCAGCATATCGAATAGCGCCGGGACGCTGTTCCAGAGCGTGACCTGATGGCGTTGGATCAGTTCACACCACGCGCGGGGATCGCGCCGTTGCTCTTCCATCACCATAACCAGCGCGCCGCCGGCGCTCAGGACGCCAAAAATGTCATATACCGATAAATCAAAATGCAGGCCGGACAGCGCCAGCACCCTGTCGCCTGGACCTACCTGATAGCGGTTATTGATATCGCAACAGGTGTTGAGCGCTCCCCGGTGAGAAATGACCACGCCTTTCGGTGTGCCGGTAGAACCGGAGGTGTAGAGAATGTAGGCCGGTTGTGTCGGTGCGCGAACCACCGGGTTGCCGATCGGTTCATCCTCAATGGCCTGCTGCCAGGCAAGCAGGGGAATATCGTCTGACCACGCGCTGGCGTCGTGCTGGCAAATCAGCACCAGCCGAACGCTGGCGTCAGCATAGATTTTCTCGCGCCGCGCAGCGGGCTGGTCCAGCGAAACCGGAACGTAGACCGCCCCGGCCAGCAGCACGGCCAGCACCGCAACCAGCTGTCCCGCGCCTTTTGACATGCCGATCGCCACATTGTCGCCCGGCTGCACCCCGCACGCGATTAACCTGCCGGCGCAACGGCGGGCAAAGTCCGTCAGTTCACGGTAGTTCCACTGATAATGAGCATCTGTGACCGCCAGCGCCTCCGGCTGCTGGAGGGCGATGCGGAAAATGCCTTCATGCAGCAGTCCTGCGGGAATGGGCGCGTCGGTCGCGTTGACCCGCTGGCGAATCGCGCGCTGCCTGGCGGGCAGGGTATCCGGGAACGGTTTTTGCCATGCGCTGTCATCTTCGCAGAGCTGGTTAATCAGCTGGCAGTAGGCCGCGAACAACGTCGCTACTAATGCCGGAGGGAACAGGGCGTCATTGCTGTCCCATTGCAGCCAGACCTCGCCTTGGTGTTCGAAGGCCAGATGATCTATCCACACCTGTGGCGTCTGCGAGATGCCCCAGTCCGGCTCGCCCAAAGGCGGTTCCGCGCGGCTGCTGTAGAGAGAGCGTCCCAGATTGCTGGTAAATACCACCGGGGCCCCGTGGGGATAGCGCTGCTGGCGTTTGAGCTCCCGGAGGAGTTCGACGCCGGACCAGTGACGATGCTCCCAGTCTTCGGTAAAGGTCAGCTGATTCTTCTGCGCGAGGCCGCTGACGGTATCGCCGTCGCAGGCGGTATCCAGCAGCAGAATATTGGTGAAGTCGGCAAGCATAGCGCTAACCGCCGGGTGCAGCGGTTGGCGGTCGAATAACGTTACGTTGAGCAGCAGCCGCGTCAGGCCGCTCCAGCGAGCCAGGACGGCGGAAAAACAGGTTGCCAGCGCCATTGTCGGGGTGACGCCGTACTCACCGGCCCGTTGGCTGAACGCATGCCACTGTTTGGCCGGGACAATCATGCGGCGTCGGGTATTACGGACTTCACGTAGCGCGGCGGGGTCGCAGGCCAGCGGCAAGAGCGGCGCAGGAGGAAGCGCAGGCGCTTTCGCCAGCCAGTACGCGCGGGCTTCGTCTCGCAGCGGTTGATGCACCTTCTGCTGGTGCAGCAAATAGGAGCGGAAATCATAGCGGGGGTCGATAGCCGGCAGCGATTCGCCCGCCAGCAGAGCATTAAGCTCATCGAAGAAGAGCGTAAAGCTGGAGGCATCCATAATCAGCAGGTCAATATTGACATGGAGGCAGTGGCGATTATCGGGCAACAGCGTCAGCTGAAAATCAAACGTTTCGCCGATCTCCACGCGTAAAAGGCGGTGGCTCAGGCGCTGGCGCAGGGCGTCCAGATAGACCTGGCGGCTGGCGGCGTCGTTCTGGCGCAAATCATGAACCGTCACGCCGTTCCAGTAAGGTTGCTTTAACCAGACCTGCTGTCCGTCGGTGCGAAAGGCGATATGCAGCATCGGGTGGCGCTGCATCAGGATCGCGATGGCCTGTTCCAGCTTTTCCGCCGTCAGAGAATTCCCGGCAAACTCCTGATACAGATGGCAGCCCACGCCGCCGAGAGGCTGTCCAGGCATTCGCCCCGTCAGGTAGGCATGCTGGACCGGCGTCAGAGGGAAGGGGGTACCCTCGGTCATGGTCGGCCAGACGCTTTCACCGGATGCCGTTTCCTCCGCCGGTTTCTCCGGCGAACGGCTGCGCATCAGCTGGCGCCACCCGCCCAGCGTGGGGGCGGCATACAGTTCGCGCAGGGTCACGCGGTAGCCCCTTTTACGAAACCAGTCTAACCATCTCATCAATCTGATTGAATCCAGGCCCGCCTGGATCAAATTGCACGCTTCATGTAGCTGCTGCGGCGTTAAATTTAGCTCCTGCTTTAGCCGCTCGCGTAATTGTTGATAATCAGCCGCGTTGCCGTTGTCCGGTAACCGCGGTTCCTGAGATGGTGCGCCAGAAATCATTCTTCCTCCTGATGGCACGTCTTAGCGGAAAATACTCCTTACATGAGAATAATAATTATTAACAATTGAGTGCTACCCGAAACGGGTCTATTTATGCCCGTTTCGGGTTAATCACTGGAGGAAAGCACTGAGGCCCGGAGGGGGGTTCCGGGCCGCTGACGGGGAGGGGTCAATCGGCGATCAGATGACGCGTTTAAAGCTGGAAGGGGTGACGCCAAACTGTTTCTGGAAAGCGGCAGAGAAGTGGCTGGCGTTGGCGTAGCCCAGATCGGCGGCTACCGTCATAACGGAGGTATTGCCATTGGCCAGCCTTCTTCGTGCCTCCTGCATGCGTTCAGCCTGAAACAGGCCATAGACGCTGTTGTTAAACAGAACGCGGAAGCCACGCTTAATTTTCAGCACGCTCAAACCGGACTCTCTCGCCAGCTCAGCAACGCCCGGCGCCTGCGTCAAATCGGCCAGCAGCAGATCCTTTGCCCGCAGCAGTTTCTGGCGCTCCACCGGGTTGAAGTGGCAGGAGAAGCAGCTGGCGTCTTCGCGGTGCTCATCCAGGACCAGGCTTAGCATCACCAGACTCTGTCCCTGTAGCCAGAGCGTCGAAGGTTTTTGTTCATGGCTGAATCCGCCGTGCATCCGCATTAGCGCATGACGCAAAACCTGGGCCGTTAAATGGGTTTCCGCATTGCAGCGCTGCTGCTGGCAACAGCAGTGGGAGTCGATCTTATTTTTAATGACTGTACTGATATCCGGTACCCACAGCGCGAGGGTTTCAGGGCTGAAGGAGAGGGTGATGCTCTCGAATCGGCCGCCGTAGGAGGCGCTGCCGCGGCAATCTGGCGTGTGGGTAATGTAATGGCGATTGCGGGCCAGTTCCCACTCGGTGTGGCGTCTGAGCCCCTGGATGGCAAAGCGCGAGGTGCCCTCGAGGATGCACGAGAAGTTAATCCTGCCCAGATCATCGTGAAGCTGTAACGTCTCAGGCTGCGCAAAATGGCCTCTCCAGAGCAAAATATCCATCCCTTCCTGCAACGAACAGCGCAGCAGTTCACACTGGGCCGGGATAGTACCGTCGTTAGCGGGTTTCCCGACCACCAACTGATGAATTGAGATTGCAGATTGCGTTTGTGGTGACTCCGTCATGACCGGGTTATCTCCCTGTGGCTTAAACCAATGCGGGTAAAAATAGAACCGAATGGGGTAGATGAGTAATTGATAATGGTTATTATTCACATTAATTCTCAGAACGCCACCCTGAAATAGCGTTTTTGGCGTCCGTAAAAATTCATCAGGAAATTCAGCCACTCCCATGTCATCTCAATCATCCAATACTGAATCTCTGTCCCGGTTTCCGCTCTGGCAGGTGATAACCCCGGTTCGCCGGAAGGTCATTCTGGCGATGGCGCTGGCGGGTCTGGCGGCCATCACCAGCCTTGCGGCGCTGCTTTTTCTGGCATGGAGCCTGCGCGATCTTCGCGTCTCGCCCGACGTTATTCCACTCTGGTCGTTGGGAGGGCTATTTGGCTGCGTGGCGCTGACTTTTGTCCTGCGCCTGCAGGCATTTAACACCTCGCATTATGCGGCGTTTCATCTGGAGAATATTCTGCGCAGCAGATTAGCGCAGAAAGCCGTGCAGCTTGCCCCGGGCGCGTTACAGCAAATGGGCAGCGGTGCGATGGCGAAGGTGATGCTGGATGATGTGAAGTCGTTACACATTTTCGTTGCTGACAGCACGCCGCTGTACGCTCGCGCGATAGTCATGCCCCTGGCGACCGCCGCTATCCTGTTCTGGCTGGACTGGCGACTGGCCATTGCCACGCTGGGTGTGCTGGCATTGGGTTCACTGATACTTACTCTCGCCCGCCAGCGCTCGGGAGAGATGGCTCAGCGTTATCATCAGGCGCGCGAGCAGGTCAGCGCCGCGGTGATTGAGTTCGTGCAGGCCATGCCGGTGGTCAGAACGTTTGATAGCGGCAGCACCAGCTTTTTGCGCTATCAGCATGCCCTTGAGGAGTGGGTCGATGTGCTCAAAATCTGGTATCGCAAAGCCGGCTTTTCCGCGCGTTTTTCATTCTCGATCCTCAATCCGCTGCCGACCTTATTCGTTCTGATCTGGTGCGGATACGGCCTGATGCAGGCGGGCAGCCTCGATTTTATCGCCTGGGTGGCCGTTTTACTGTTGGGCAGCGGGATGGCGGAAGCGGTGATGCCCATGATGATGCTCAATAACCTGGTCGCGCAAACGCGTTTAAGCACTCAGCGTATTTATCAGGTTCTCGCGATGCCGGAACTCTCCCGTCCGCTTGTCGATCGGCAGCCGAACGATGCGAGTATTACCTTTGAGCAGGTGAGTTTTCATTATCCACAAGCGCGCGCAGGCGCGGCGCTGCAGGAGGTGAGCTTTCATGTACCTGCCGGAAAAATAGTGGCGCTGGTCGGGCCGAGCGGCGCCGGGAAAAGCACCGTGGCGCGACTCCTGCTGCGTTATGCCGATCCCGATAAAGGCCATATTCGCATCGGCGGCGTGGATCTGCGCGATATGCAGACGGACACCTTGATGCAGCAAATCTCGTTTGTATTCCAGGACAACTTCCTTTTTGCCGACACCATCGCCAATAACATTCGTCTGGGCGCGCCGGATACGCCGCTGGAAGCGGTGATATCGGCGGCCAGAGTGGCGCAGGCCCATGAATTTATCAGCGCGTTGCCGGAGGGGTACAGCACCCGCGTCGGGGAGCGCGGCGTCTTTCTCTCCGGCGGTCAGCGGCAGCGCATCACCATCGCCCGGGCGCTGTTGCAGGATCGCCCCATTCTTGTGCTCGATGAGGCGACGGCGTTTGCCGATCCGGAAAACGAAGCGGCGCTGATCAAAGCCCTCGCGGCGGCCATGCGCGGCCGGACGGTCATCATGGTCGCGCATCGACTCTCCATGGTGACTCACGCCGATATGATCCTGCTGTTTTCCGACGGGCGGCTCCGGGAACGCGGGAGCCACCGGCAACTGTTGGCCCAGGGCGGCTTGTATCAGCAGCTGTGGCTGCGCTATCAGCAGGCGCAGCAATGGATGCCGGGGAGAACACAACCAGAGGAGGCGGAAAATGAAAGCCATTAATCCCGCGGATAACCTGGCCTGGCGCGTCATCTGGCGCCAGCTTATCTCCAGCGTTGGCAGTCAGGCAGGGATGCTGCGGCGCAGTATGATTGCGCTGCTGCTGGCGGCATTGATGCAGGGGATTGCCTATGCCTGCCTCTATCCGATCGTTGATGCGCTATTACGTGGTGAAGCATCGCCGCTTCTCACCTGGGCTTTGGCTTTCAGCGCTGCGGCGTTCGCGGCGCTGGCGCTACGCTGGTATGGGCTGGGCTTTGAATACCGTGGTCATCTGGCGCAGGCCACCCATGAACTGCGCCTGCGCCTGGGCGAACAGCTACGCCGCGTGCCGCTGGAAAGACTCCAGCGCGGCAGAGCGGGCGAAACGAACGCCTTGTTGCTGGGCAGCGTGGATGAAAATCTCAACTATGTGATTGCGATAGCCAATATTTTGCTTTTAACCATCGTCACTCCGCTGACCGCATCGCTGGCAACGTTGTGGATCGACTGGCGGCTGGGGCTGGTGATGTTGCTGATCTTTCCCATGCTGGTGCCGTTTTATTACTGGCGCCGGCCGGCGATGCGCCGACAAATGCAGACCCTGGGCGAAGCGCACCAGCAGCTGAGCGGGGATATCGTTGAATTTGCGCAAGGGATGATGGTTTTGCGTACCTGCGGCAGCGATGGCGAAAAAAGCCGGGCGTTGCTGGCGCATTTTAATGCGCTGGAAAGCTTGCAGAGCCGCACGCATCGCCAGAGCGCCGGCGCGACGATGCTGATCGCCGGCGTCGTGGAGCTGGGCCTGCAGGTGGTCGTGTTAGCCGGGGTGGTCTGGGTAGTAACGGGGACTCTGAACCTCGCCTTTCTGATAGCCGCCGCCGCGATGATTATGCGTTTTTCGGAACCAATGGCGATGTTTATCAGCTACACCTCGGTGGTGGAACTGATCGCAAGCGCCCTGCAGCGTATTGAGCAGTTTATGGCGATCCCGCCGCTTCCTGTCGCAGAACGCGGCGAGATGCCGGAGCGTTACGATATCCGCTTTGACACCATTTGCTACCGCTATGATGACAGCGGCGATCCCGCGCTCAACAACCTCTCTTTGACCTTTCCGGCCGCCAGCATGAGCGCGCTGGTGGGCGCCTCAGGCGCCGGTAAAACCACGGTCAGCAAACTGTTAATGCGCTATGCCGATCCGCAGCAGGGAGAGATTTCTATCGGTGGCGTCGATATTCGTCATCTGACGGCGGAACAGCTCAATAGCTTGATTTCCGTCGTGTTTCAGGATGTCTGGCTGTTTGATGACACGCTGCTGGCGAATCTCCTTATTGCCCGCCCGCAGGCCACGCAGCAGGAGGTGGAAGAGGCCGCCCGCGCGGCGCAGTGTCTTGAATTCATTTCCCGTCTTCCGCAAGGCTGGCTGACGCCAATGGGCGAGATGGGCGGGCAGCTTTCGGGCGGCGAGCGCCAGCGAATTTCCATTGCCAGGGCCTTATTGAAAGATGCGCCGATCGTCATTCTCGATGAGCCGACCGCCGCGCTGGATATTGATAGCGAACTGGCGGTACAGAAAGCTATTGATAGTCTGGTTCACAACCGGACGGTAATTATCATCGCCCATCGCCTGTCAACCATCGCCGGGGCCGGAAACATCCTGGTGATGGAAGAGGGAGAAGTGGTTGAACAGGGCACGCATGCGCAGCTTCTCTCCCGTCAGGGACGTTACCAGGCGCTGTGGCAGGCGCAAATGGCCGCGCGCGTCTGGCGTGATGCAGAGGTTGACGCATCTGAGGAGCGACTGCATGAGTGATGTTCAGTCGCAGGTGAAACCGTTAACGACCGGACGGGTGATTTTTGCCATTGCCGGGATCTATGTGACGCAGAGTCTGGTATCGGCGCTCTCTATGCAGTCCCTGCCTGCGCTGGTGCGCGCCGCCGGCGGCGCGCTGGCCCTTGCCGGCGCGACAACGCTGTTTATGTTGCCCTGGGCGCTGAAGTTTATCTGGGCGCCGTGGATTGAGCGCTGGCGCCTGCCGCCCGATCGCCCGGAGCGTCGTTCCCGCCTGTTAATCCTCCGGGGTCAGGTCGGGTTGGCGGCGATCCTGACGGTTGCCGCTGCGACCGGCGCGGTCGGGCGAACTGGGGGATTTCCCGACACGCAGATCGCCGCATTGTTTGCGCTGTTTTTACTCGCGGGTACGGTTGCCGCCACCATCGATATTGCCAGCGACGGCTTTTGTGTCGATCAGCTCAGTCGCGCAGGTTACGGCTGGGGAAACAGCGTCCAGGTCGGCGGCAGCTATCTGGGAATGATGTGCGGCGGCGGCGTCTTCCTGATGCTAGCGGCGGCATTCGACTGGCCGGTGGCCATGCTGATCATGGCGGCGCTGATCCTGGTCTTATCCGTTCCCCTGTGGCGCATTGCCGAACCCATGCGCATCACGTCTGTACCGCATGTTCCGGCGTTGGGTTATGCGCTTAAAAGGCGACAGGCGCGGCTGGGTTTACTGTTGGTGCTGATGCTGAATACCGGGATGCGGTTCGTGTTGCCTCTTCTGGCGCCGCTGCTGCTGGATCAGGGGTTGAGCATGACGGCGCTCGGCGCGCTATTCAGCGCTGGCAATATCGCGGCTGGTATCGCAGGAACGCTGGCGGGCGGGGTGCTGATGAAATACACCTCCTCCGGCAGAGCGCTGCTTGCGGCTTATGGCCTCCAGGGCGTCGTGCTGCTGGCAATAGTAACGACGTTGCTGCTGGCGCCGGGACATTTGCGGCTGCCGTTACTCCAGGGGCTGATCATCCTGCAATCCATTTCGCTGGCCTGCGCCCTGGTCTGTCTTTACGCCACGCTGATGACGCTTTCATCGCCTCTGCAGGCTGGCGTCGATTTTACGCTCTTTCAATGTACTGATGCCGCCATCGCCATTCTGGCCGGCGTGGTTGGCGGCGTAATTGCGCAGCATTTTGGCTATGCGGCCTGCTTTATGTTTGGCGGCGCATTCACGCTGCTGGCAGCGTGGATTGCTTCTACCCGGCTGCATTCGACAAACGCAATTGAAGGATCCGGGAATAACACAGAGAGGTAAGGGATGAAAATCAGTGAATTTTTACATCTGGCGCTCCCAGAGGAACGGCGGCTGCCGACGATTTGTGGCGTCTTACGCCAGTTCGCCGATGAAGAGTGCTATGTCTATGAGCGGCAACCGTGTTGGTATATCGGCAAAGGATGCCTGGCACGGTTGATCATTAATGCTGACGGCACGCGGGCGACCTTCATCAATGCGGACGGAGAGCAGCAATGGGCGGTGGATTCCATTACCGACTGCGCGCGTCGTTTTATGGCCCATCCTCAGGTGAAAGGGCGTCGGGTATATGGCCAGGTCGGGTTTAACTTTGCGGCGCATACCCGTGGGATAGCCTATCACGCTGGCGAGTGGCCATTGCTGACGTTAACCGTTCCCCGTGAGGAACTGATTTTTGAACAGGGAAATGTCACCGTTTCTGCCGACACCGCCAGCGAATGCCGACGTCTGTGCGAGTGGGTAAAAGCAGCCGGTACGGCGACGCCGTGTAACACCGTGACTGTGGATACCGCTGACAACGGTGAAGCCTATCAGGAGCAGGTGGCGCGCGTGGTTTCGGCGATCCGCCGCGGTGAATATGTCAAAGCGATTGTCTCGCGGGCTATTGCCTTGCCATCGCGTATTGATATGCCCTCCACGCTATTATGCGGGCGGCAGGCCAATACGCCCACCCGTTCGTTTATGTTTCGCCAGCAGGGGCGAGAAGCGCTGGGGTTTAGCCCGGAGCTGGTGATGGCGGTCAGCGGAAGCAAAGTCGTCACTGAACCCCTTGCGGGTACCCGCGATCGCATGGGGGATCCGCAGCAGAATAAGGAGAAAGAGACCGAGCTGCTGCATGACGGTAAAGAGGTGCTGGAGCACATCCTGTCGGTGAAGGAGGCGATCGCTGAACTGGCGGTGGTCTGCCAGCCGGGCAGCGTGGTGGTTGAAGATTTGATGTCGGTTCGCCAGCGCGGTAGCGTTCAGCATCTGGGATCTTGCGTCAGCGGCCAGCTTGCGGAAAGTAAGGATGCCTGGGATGCATTTACCGTGCTGTTTCCGTCGATTACCGCCTCGGGTATCCCCAAGAATGCGGCCCTGAGCGCGATTATGCAAATTGAGAAGACGCCGCGGGAGCTCTATTCCGGGGCGGTGCTGCTGCTGGAGGACACGCGCTTTGATGCGGCGTTAGTCCTGCGATCCGTATTTCAGGACAGCCAGCGCTGCTGGATACAGGCGGGGGCGGGGATCATTGCGCAATCGACGCCGGAACGCGAACTGACGGAAACCCGGGAAAAATTAGCGAGCATTGCGCCCTATTTAAGGGTGTCTGCGTAACGACGGCCAACTCTGCGTAAGGCCAAAAGTGCCAGCAGGCTGGCACTTTCTTTCTACGTTATCAGGCGCTTACTGTGCGTCAGCCAGCGCCAGCCGGGCCTCTTCCTGCTCGGTGATTTTACGCTGTTGCTCAAGCTCCAGCGCGCCGCGATGAGAGAGGTAGCAGAACAGGATGCAGCAGACGATCCCGCCCATCAGCAGATAGAACCCGCCGTGCCAGCCCATTTTATCGACCATCACGCCAAACAGGCTGGTGCCTAACGAGGCGCCAAAGATATAGCTCATAAATCCGCGCAGACCCACGGCTGAACCAACGGCAAAGCTGGGGACGATCTCCATGGTCTGGACCGAGGCCAGAAACTGCGGGACGTAAATCAGGCAGCCCACAATCGCCGCGAATACCGTGACCATCAGCAGAGATTCGCTTTTCCAGTAGCCGATCAGACAGATGAAGATTAGCGCCATGCAGATCATGGCTAACGGCATCCGGCGCCCTTTGAACAGCTTGTCGGAAAGCCACCCGGCCAGTAGGGTAGAAGGAATCGCTGCCCACTCAAAAAACAGGAAGGCGACGCTCATCTGCTCTTTAGAAAAATGTTTCACCGTCAGCAGATAGATAGGCAGCCAGCTGATCATGCCGAAACGCACCATGTAGACAAAGACATCGACGAAGGAGACATACCAGGCGTTTTTGTTGCGCAGGACGTAGGTGCAGAAGATCTGGAACGCGCTCATGTTCTCCGGCGCTTGCTGATTATGTTTGGTCTTCAGCACCACTTTTTCTTCCGGCATCATCTCTTCCAGCGAAGGCAGGCCTTCCTCGCGCGGCGAACCTTTACCCAGCACCAGTACGCTGATGGCGAATACCACCGCCACGCAGGCCGGCACAATGTAGCTGGCGCTCTGCCAGTGCTCGGTACCGAGAATCGCAAATGCGGCGCCGACGATCGGGGCGACAATCCCGCCGCCGACGTTATGGGAAATATTCCAGAAAGCCCCTACGCGGCCACGCTCCCGACGCGGGAACCAGTTAGCGATGGTAATAAAAGAGGGGCCGACCCCCATCCCCTGAAACAGGCCGTTCAGGACAACCAGCGCAGCGAAGATCCAGAATGCGGTACTGAATCCTAACCCGACGTTGACGATTGCGCACAGTACGAGACCGCAGGCCATAAACACTTTCGGGCTGGCTTTATCCGCAAGGCTGCTCATCACGCCTTTACTGATACCGTACGCTATCAGCATACAGCTGCTAAGCAAGCCGATCTGCGTGGCGCTAAGGTCTAACTGCTCTTTCAGATAGGGCGTGGATAATGTGAAGTTATTGCGCACAATATAGTACGCCAGATATCCCAGAAATACGCTTAGCAGCGCCTGCATGCGGTATCGACCATAAGTTGCCTGAATTTTCTCAGCAGGAACTTTATTCGCCGACGGCCCTTTTTTTAATAATGATAACATGTCGTCACCTGTATTTTATATTGATGTGAACATCAGGAGTATTCGACCTGAAGGGTGAAATAAGCGGCTATAAAATACAAATCGTCGAAATGAGTCAAAACTGACTCAAAATAATGAATTGATAGGTTACTTTTGACTCATATTGAATGAGCGAGAGCCTGCGGAAATAATTTTGCGCTGATTTTATGTCAGGCTTGTGCGGATACCAGCAAATTCCCCAATCATTATCTGGTAATCTTTCCTGATATTCCCGGACGCCCGTTTGACTATTTTGCCGGTCGCGGTGATTAATTCGCCAGATTTCATAAACGGGTAAGTTTTGTCTCAACGCTATTTTTACGGTATTTCAATATTTATGAACGGGATCACAAACATGTCTCTTCGTCGGGGCGGGATAGTGAGCAAAATGCTCGCGCTGATGCTGCTGACCGCCTGGCTGAGACCCTGTGCGGCGCAAAGCAATGAGCTGGTGATGGCGACGACATTTTCTCCCAGCGCCACCGTGTGGATTATCGATCGCTGGCAGACGGAGCCGGGGTCAGTGATGATCAGGACGCTCAACCGCACCAGCGCCTCGCTGGAACAGCTGCTTGATACGGCAAATGCCGAAAATGTCGATCTGATCCTGACCTCGTCGCCGATGCTGCTGCAGCATCTTCAGGAGCATCAAAAACTGGCGCCGTTCAGCGGTGCGCCGGCAGTCAGCCAACATCTGGTGCCGGAATCTATCCGCTCCACCTCCGTGGCCGTGGCGATTTCCGGGTTCGGTTTGCTGATTAATCGCTCGGCGCTGATGACACGGCATCTGCCTGCGCCAGCGGACTGGGATGACCTGACCGATCCCCGCTATCAGGGGGCGCTGCTGATGAGCAGTCCGTCGCGTTCGGATACCAACCATCTGATGGTGGAGTCGCTGCTGCAACAAAAGGGCTGGATTAAGGGATGGGAAACGCTGTTGACGAGTGCCGGAAACCTCGTGACCATTTCATCCCGCAGCTTTGGGGTGGCGGATAAGATTAAAAGCGGCCTGGGCGTGGCCGGTCCGGTGATTGATAACTACGCCAATCTGCTGCTGAACGATCCGCACCTGGCTTTTACCTATTTCCCGCAGTCGGCGGTTTCGCCGACCTATGTCGCGGTGCTTAAAAACAGTCAGCACGCCAGCGAGGCGCGGCGGTTTATTCGCTATCTGTTAAGCCCGGAGGGCCAGGCGATCCTCGCCGATGCTAATACCGGGAAATACCCGGTAACGCCGCTGGCGGCAGGCAATCCGCGGGCGGCGCAGCAGGCGGTGCTGATGAATCAACCGCCATTGAACTATCGGCTGATCCTCAAACGCCAGCGTCTGGTTCAACGGATGTTCGATACGGCGATCAGCTTTCGTCTTGCCCAGCTAAAAGATGCCTGGCGAGCGCTGCATAGCGCGGAGGCCCGTCTCAAGCGTCCGCTGCCCGAGATTCGCGCGTTGCTGACCCGTGTGCCGGTCGATCCGGCGAGCAGCGAGGATGAAGCCTGGCTGGCTCAGTTCGACAATAAGAGCTTCGCGGAACAGCAGATGATGGAGTGGCAGCTCTGGTTTCTCAACAATCAGCGGCAGGCGATTAATAAACTGGAAGAACTGAAATGATGGGCAGGTCCATGCTGCAACGTCTGCGGCAAATCAGTATCAGTAGCAGCCTACGCGGGGCTTTTCTGATGGGGGCGCTGCTGACGCTGATTGTCAGCAGCGTCAGCCTCTATTCATGGCATGAGCAAAGTTCGCAGATCCGCTATTCGCTGGATGAGTATTTTCCGCGCATCCATTCGGCTTTTCTGATTGAAGGGAATCTCAACCTGGTGGTCGATCAGCTCAATGAATTTCTGCTGGCGCCGAATACCACGGTACGGCTGCAGCTGCGCAACCAGATTATCCAGCATCTGGATAAAATAGAGCGGTTGAGCCAGGGGTTGTCGCCGGCAGAACGCCAGCAGCTGGCGGTGATATTGCAGGACAGCCGCGCGCTGCTGGCGGAACTGGATCGCGTGCTCTACAACATGTTTCTGGTTCGCGAAAAGGTGGGAGAGCTTTCGGCGCGGATCGACTGGCTGCACGATGATTTCACCACCGAGCTGAATTCGCTGGTGCAGGATTTTACCTGGCAACAGGGAACGCTGCTCGATCAGATTGAAGCCCGACAGGGGGATGCGGCGCAGTACCTGAAACGCTCCCGGGAAGTGCAGAATGAACAACAGCAGGTCTATACCCTGGCTCGTATTGAAAATCAGATCGTTGACGACCTGCGCGACAGGCTCAATGAACTGAAATCCGGTAATGATGACGGCATGCTGGTGGAGACGCATATCCGCTATCTTGAAAACCTGAAGAAAACGTCGGATGAAAATATTCGTGCGCTGGATGACTGGCCGAGCACCATTACCCTGCGACAAACGATCGATGAGCTGCTGGAAATTGGCATGGTGAAAAATAAGATGCCGGACACTATGCGCGACTACGTTACCGCGCAAAAAGCGCTCGTGGAAGCCAGCCGGGCCAGAGAAGCAACACTGGGACGCTTCAGAACGCTGCTGGAAGCCCAGCTTGGCAGCAGTCACCAGCAGATGCAGATGTTTAATCAGCGTATGGGGCAGATTGTCCGGGTCAGCGGCGGGTTAATCCTGGTGGCGACGCTGCTGGCGCTGCTGCTGGCGTGGGGGCTGAATCATTATTTTATTCGCTCGCGGCTGGTGAAGCGCTTTACCGCGCTGAATCAGGCGGTGGTGCAGATTGGTCTGGGCCAGACCGAGGCGACCATTCCGGTTTACGGGCGCGACGAGCTGGGACGTATTGCCGGTTTACTTCGCCATACCTTGGGTCAGCTTAATGCGCAAAAACAGCAGCTTGAACAGGAGATAGGCGAGCGGAAAGCGATTGAGGCCGATCTGCGTGCCACTCAGGACGAGCTGATCCAGACCGCTAAACTGGCGGTGGTGGGGCAGACGATGACCACCCTGGCGCATGAGATCAATCAGCCGTTGAATGCGCTGTCGATGTATCTTTTTACCGCAGGAAGGGCAATCGAGCAGGGACAGACGGAGCAGGCGCGGACGACGTTGAGCAAAGCGGAAGGGCTGATCAACCGCATTGACGCGATTATCCGCTCCCTGCGCCAGTTTACCCGCCGCGCAGAACTGGAAACAGCGCTGCACCCGGTCGATTTGCGCCAGACATTTACCGTGGCGTGGGAATTGCTGGCGATGCGACATAAACCTCAGCAGGGGACGCTGCTGATACCGGATGACACCGTCTGGATCCTGGGAGACGAAGTGCGTGTTCATCAGGTGCTGGTGAACGTGCTGTCAAATGCCCTTGATGCTTGCCCGCACGCAGCGCAAATCACCGTGAGCTGGCAAATCCAGGGCGAAAGGCTGTGCGTGTTGATTGCCGATAACGGCCCCGGCTGGCCTGCGGCCTTACTCCCTTCGCTGTTAAAGCCGTTCACTACCAGTAAAGCCGTGGGACTGGGAATAGGGCTTTCGATATGTGTTTCGCTGATGACGCAAATGGAAGGGGCGTTGCGCCTGGCGTCGACGTTTACGCGCAGTGCCTGCGTGGTGCTGGAATTCAATTTGACGGATGTAAAAGATGTTGAGTAATAACTGTTCGATTCTGCTGATTGATGATGATGCCGATGTGTTGGATGCCTATACGCAGCTGCTTGAGCAAGCGGGGTATCACGTCAGTGCCTGTAATAATCCTTTTGATGCGCGGGAGCAGGTGCCGAAGGACTGGCCCGGCATTGTTTTAAGCGATGTCTGCATGCCCGGCTGCTCCGGAATCGATTTAATGACGTTGTTTCATCAGGATGACGATCTGCTGCCGATTCTGCTTATCACCGGTCACGGCGATGTGCCGATGGCGGTGGAGGCGGTGAAAAAAGGGGCCTGGGATTTCCTGCAAAAGCCGATCGATCCGGGCAAGCTGCTCACGCTGGTGGATGCCGCGCTGCGTCAGAGGCAATCGGTGATCGCCCGTCGCCAGTATTGTCAGCAAAAATTACAGGTTGAGCTTATTGGCCGTAGCCAATGGACGGATCGGTATCGCCAGCGCCTTCAGCAGCTGGCAGAGACGGATATTGCGGTATGGCTTTACGGCGAGCCGGGAACCGGCCGCATGACCGGCGCGCGTTACCTGCACCAGTTAGGGCGTCACGCCGACGGTCCGTTTATCTCCTGCGAACTAAATACGGCTAACGCCCACACGCTGAATGAACTGATCGCGCAAGCCCAGGGCGGGACGCTGGTCTTAAGTCACCTGGAGCATCTGACTCACGGGCAACAGCATCATCTGGTACAGCTGCAGAGTCATGAGAAACGGCCTTTTCGCCTGATTGGTATCGGTAATGCTTCGCTGGTGGAACTGGCCGCCAGCAGCCAGATAGTGGCGGAACTCTATTACTGCTTCGCGATGACGCAAATTGGCTGCCAGCCTCTGTCAAAGCGACCTGATGATATCGAGCCGCTGTTTCATCACTATTTGCAAAAAACCTGTCAACGGCTGAATCATCCCGTCCCGGAGGTGGATGCCGGTCTGTTGAAGGGGATGATGCGGCGAGTGTGGCCAAATAACGTTCGCGAACTGGCGAACGCCGCCGAGCTGTTTGCGGTGGGGGTATTACCGCTCGCGGAAACGGTGAATCCGCAGATGCTTGTCGGCGAACCGACGCCGCTGGATCGGCGGGTTGAGGACGTCGAGCGGCAGATTATCACTGAAGCGCTGAATATCCACCAGGGACGTATCAATGAGGTGGCGGAGTATCTGCTTATACCGCGTAAAAAACTCTATCTCAGAATGAAGAAGTATGGCCTGAGTAAAGAGCATTACAAAGGGGTGTAAGGCAGTTTAAGGGGAGGAGGTGACGATGCGGTCATTTCCTCTGCGCAAAAGCAGGACCGGTACCCGCGGTGAATTTTCATGTCGGGAAATAATTTCTTTGATTTTTTTATTAATCGTATGACAAATATTGTTTGTTACCTCAAGGTTCTGGGTATATAAAGAAACGGCAGTTAAGAGCATACGAAAATAATAACGTATTAAAAATGATACCTTAAAAAAATAACGAATTCTCGGGGTTAATTTTGATACGTTAAAAGTCACTGCAATAAATCAGGTTATGTGATCGCGGTTAGTGAATTAGCATAGTTGCATTTCATAAAATAGCCAAATAAACACCACGTTTTTATTACCTGAATCAGCGTCAAATAAACCTGACGCTACTTTATATTACTGAGGCCATATTATGGAAACCGTTCAAAATACCCTCGTCGCTCGCGAGAGCAGCGGCTGGAGAAAGAGTGATACCGTCTGGATGCTGGGTCTGTACGGTACTGCGATTGGCGCAGGGGTGCTTTTTTTGCCAATTAACGCCGGGGTCGGCGGTTTAATTCCGTTAATCATCATGGCTATTCTTGCATTTCCGATGACGTTTTTTGCCCACCGTGGTTTAACTCGTTTTGTTCTGTCGGGCAAAAACCCGGGAGAAGATATTACCGAAGTTGTGGAAGAGCATTTCGGTACGGGCGCCGGTAAGCTCATCACGCTGCTGTACTTCTTCGCTATTTATCCGATTCTGCTGGTCTACAGCGTGGCTATTACTAACACGGTCGATAGCTTTATTACTCACCAGCTTGGTCTGGTGTCTCCGCCGCGCGCCATTTTGTCGCTGATTCTCATTGTCGGCATGATGGGAATCGTCCGCTTTGGCGAAAAAATGATTGTTAAAGCCATGAGCGTGCTGGTGTTTCCATTCGTCTTTGCGCTGATGGTGCTGGCGCTGTATTTGATACCGCAATGGAACGGCGCGGTACTGGATACGCTGTCGCTGAGCAGCGCCTCCGCAACGGGGAACGGTCTGTGGATGACCCTGTGGCTGGCAATCCCGGTCATGGTGTTCTCCTTTAACCATTCGCCAATTATCTCCTCCTTTGCGGTGGCAAAGCGGGAAGAATATGGTCAGGACGCTGAGCGCAAGTGCTCGCGTATCCTGGGCTTCGCCCACATCATGATGGTGCTGACCGTGATGTTCTTCGTGTTCAGCTGCGTACTAAGCCTCTCACCGGAAAACCTGGCGGAAGCGAAGGCTCAGAATATCTCCATTCTTTCCTACCTGGCGAACCACTTCAACGCGCCGGTGATTGCCTGGATGGCGCCGATTATCGCCATGATCGCGATTACCAAATCCTTCCTTGGCCACTACCTCGGGGCGCGTGAAGGTTTCAACGGCATGGTGATTAAATCTCTGCGCGGAAAAGGTAAATCCATCGAAATCAACAAGCTGAACAAGATTACCGCGCTGTTTATGCTGGTGACGACCTGGCTTGTCGCTACCCTGAACCCAAGCATCCTGGGCATGATTGAGACCCTGGGCGGTCCGGTTATCGCGATGATTTTGTTCCTGATGCCAATGTATGCCATTAACAAAGTCCCGGCCATGCGCAAGTACAGCGGTCATATCAGCAATGCGTTTGTGGTTGTCATGGGGTTAATTGCCATCTCCGCCATTTTCTTCTCTCTGTTTAGCTAAGTATTCAGCGCCGCCTGCCACAGGCGGCGCATCCGTTTTGCTATGTAACCGCATGGGTGCCACATGATTAGCGTTTTCGATATTTTCAAAATCAGCATCGGGCCGTCCAGCTCACATACCGTCGGGCCGATGAAAGCGGGAAAACATTTTGTTGATACCCTGCAGGAAAAGGGCCTGCTGCAAAAAGTGAATCGTCTGGTAGTGGATGTGTATGGTTCACTTTCATTAACGGGTAAAGGTCACCACACCGATATCGCCATCATTCTCGGACTATCGGGATATTTACCGGATACCGTGGATATCGACGCCATCCCCGGTATTATTCGTGATGTGAACACCATGCATCGTCTGTTTATAGAAGAAGGCCAGCGAGAAATTCAGTTCCCGGTGGCGGAATGCATGCGTTTTCATAATGAATTTCTGCCGCTGCATGAAAACGGCATGAGCATTACGGCGTTTTGCGACGGCAAAATTGCCCATTTCCAGACCTATTATTCCATCGGCGGCGGTTTTATCGTGACGGAGGAAAACTTTGGTAAGAATCAGGATGCCGAAGTCGATATTCCGTTCCCGTTCTATTCCGCACGTAATCTGCTGGCGCACTGTCATGACAACTGCCTGTCGATTTCTGCCGTGATGATGAAAAATGAGATCGCTCGCCACGGCAGAGAGAGCGTGGAGCAAAATATGGCGAAAATCTGGGAGACCATGAGAAACGCCATTAACCGGGGTATGAATACGGAAGGCATCTTGCCGGGGCCGCTGAAAGTACCGCGCCGTGCTTCTGCGCTGCACCGCGTGCTGGCGCCCCAGAGCCAGTCGATTACGCCACTGAGCGCCATGGATTGGGTCAATATGTTCGCGATGGCGGTGGGAGAGGAGAACGCGGCGGGCGGGCGAGTGGTTACCGCGCCGACTAACGGCGCCTGCGGCATTGTTCCGGCGGTACTGGCCTATTACGATCGTTTTATCAAAGAGGTGACGCCGGAAATCTATATGCGCTATTACCTGACGGCGGGCGCCATTGGCATTCTGTACAAGATGAATGCCTCGATTTCCGGAGCAGAAGTTGGTTGCCAGGGAGAAGTGGGCGTGGCCTGCTCAATGGCCTCTGCCGGTCTGGCCGAACTGCTGGGCGGCAGCCCGGAGAAGGTGTGCATTGCCGCGGAGATCGGCATGGAGCATAACCTCGGCCTGACCTGCGATCCGGTGGCCGGGCAGGTCCAGGTCCCCTGTATCGAGCGTAACGCGATTGCGGCAGTGAAGGCGATTAACTCGGCCAGCATGGCGATGTACCGGACCAGCGATCCAAAAGTCTCACTGGATAAAGTCATCGAAACGATGTTTGAGACAGGCAAAGACATGAATGCCAAATACCGTGAAACCGCCCGGGGCGGTCTGGCAATAAAAGTCGCGGTATGTGAATCCTGATTTTGTATAAAACCGCCTGTGCGCGCTGCAGGCGGTTTACTCTTTCTCTGGCCGCGAAACTTGCCGGCCGTCTTCTGAAGTCCCTTAGCTTTTTTTCTCCGCGTCCGGCGGTGTGAAAGACCATACCACGCTGTTCGAAGCCGATGAGGTGTACCACTCGTTAATGGTGGCATTAGCCTCGCCAGGCGGCGTAGCAGTGGGCAATTTCTCTTTTGCCTGAGGCGTTTTTTTACGGATACGGATACGGGAAGGGGTCTCGGCATTGAGCTGCGCCTTAAAGGTGCGCATGTGCGAATCGAATAAAATCGACTCCAGCTGATGCAGACGATCCAGACCGCGCAAAATGCCAATAAGCGTACTGAGGGTCACCGACTCACCCAATTCAACGCGCTTAATGGTTGCCGCACCTACCTGGGCGCGTTCGGCCAGCTCAATCTGTGACAATCCCAGCTGTATACGCGTTTCTTTAATTCTTCGGCACAGTTCAGAAATAATTTCACTGTCGGGCATGGTACTGAAACGCATCTTAATTCCTCTACTGCGTATTAATTCTTAACTGATTATTTAACATGTTACTTTGTAAATAAAGTGGATAATGTCTCTTTTGCGAGAGTGGCGACATTGTTTTTCTCGTATGTCATCAGGTCGTTAGCAGTTATGAGGTTTTCAGTTACTTAAGAAGTGCCGTGGCTATCTTTTTTCATTATCCGAATAGAAATGGGAGCAGAGATCGCCGGAGGTGATATGATTTACACCGACTTTATGAACACGAAGAACGTGGAGCAGGGAAGTGCCGCGACTCCTTCAGGGCATTCTGGCGCTGATTATTATCAAAAATGTCATTTTTTTTGCTTTGTTAGATTCAAATGTTCTTGTCGATTGTATCGAATTCCTTATTTTGTGTCGGCATTGCAATTTGGCTTTATCTATTAGTGAAAAGAATGGCCGTAATAGATCTCACCTGGCTCGAGTACCCGGGAAAACATTCCCTGGCTATTTATGTGATTTCAGTCATCGCTTTTGATGTTCTGCTTTACTGTCATATCTGGCATTCTTTATTTGTTGCAGTCTACACCTGGCTAATTCCGCGCAGTATTCCTCTCCAGGGAGCAACGTTGTTTTTTTCTGTGCTGTTTTCATCTGTTATATGCTTTACACCGTATCTGATACAAAAAACGATGTTTTTCGTTAAAAGAGCGATCTAAGCCGACTGACAACCCGGCCACACAACCTGATGTCTGCCTCTGTAATGGCGGAAACCCGGGAGCAGGGTGGTTACCCGATAAACTGATGAAAATGGGATTTACCGTAGCTGATAGAAAAATAAGCAAACAGCCTGTGCGAGGAGAAACAGGCTGTTAAATATAACAGATGCTATATTAAGCTCTGATGAAATTTATCAGGATCGTTATTTATAAACTTCAGCAGTTGCTTCAAAGTTTGGACCATGCTCACGAGCCGCGGTAATCACATAGAACTTGCCACCTTTTTCATCAGCTAATTTTGAAAGCTGATCGTGCAAGTCAGAGGGAGAAGAGAATTGACCGCCGGAAGGTCCTACAGAGATACTGCCTACATGGGTCAGTTTAAAATGGTCAACTTCTTGTTTCGTAATCAACTGAGAGGCTGAGGCGCCAAATGCAAACACGGATAACGCTAATGCAGCTAATACCTTTTTCATTATCTAATCTCCTTTAAATAAAGCTCATCGAAAGCTTTTT
Organism: Klebsiella sp. CN_Kp100; assembly: GCF_040065315.1. Classification (NCBI taxonomy): domain Bacteria; kingdom Pseudomonadati; phylum Pseudomonadota; class Gammaproteobacteria; order Enterobacterales; family Enterobacteriaceae; genus Klebsiella; species Klebsiella sp. CN_Kp100. The sequence goes on along the minus strand of NZ_JBEAIJ010000058.1, from coordinate 116,989 downwards.
CATTTTAAGTATAGTAGCCATTTTCAGTATCGCCAAAAAATGACGGTGAACACCGTGGCAATCCCAGGATTAATCCAGCGTTATCCTGATGGCAGGAATCAAGATAGCAAGACTTGCGGTGAAGCCAGGTGACCATGTCTAAGAAATTCAACAAAGGATGTTGGCATGAGAGCACGGCAATATGCAGACGATACGTTTTCGTCTTTGTTGTCAGACGTTGGCTGAGAATATCCTGAGTGGTTCTGGTTCTTGAGCCGGTAAAAGAACAACACCGCTGCATATACCATCCGGGAGGCAGTTAGCGATAACATGTCGCAAGATCCCGGCAGCGGGAATGGAAACGCCGGGAGCATTAGCAGAATCCCTGGCGGGTTAACCTGAGTTCTGGTCACAACCGCATAATCTGGCTGACACCATATTTGTCAAAGCTAAGTTCAGAAGTCCGGGGCCGCGGTCGATGACATCATGAAGGATTTTTAGGCGGTTGATTTCTTTCACTGTGAACATCCCGGCGTCATGTATAGCCACAGAAAACTCCTCATCAGGAAAAGTGAAGTGAGATGTTGACCAGCCATACAGGTCTGAGAACCTATATATGGCCTGGACATTCCTGATGGATGATGGACCACAAATAGGCATTAGCATTGAGCCGTTACATCATTAGTGCGCATAATGTATATTATGTTAAATGGACTTTTCGAAGCTTAACGCCTGCACACCTGGTTCTTAATTCGCCGTCTTGCTCGCCTGCTCTTCTTCCTGAACTTCTTTCACTGGCGTCCCCTGGTGAAATCTGAGCTGCCAGCATTCCTGATGATTTGCACAAATATGGCTCCTCTGCCAGATTGACGAACGAAGCGTTTTTTTAGCAGTGCGTCCGTCTGAATCGATAACCTCGCTGCGGTACGTAAGCAACGCGCAATCTTTGGTTAGTAAAGCCAACTGAAAGCTGTAAGCGTTGATGGCCTCCACGTCCTCGTTAATTAATGCTGCTACGGTCTGCGTTTTATCGTAACGTTCTCCGCTACGGCCTATCTCCAGAAATTCGTCATGCAACAACTGCTGCAAAAGCTGCGCGCTGCGGCGTGTTGATGCCTGATGCAGGCTAACTTCCAGGTGGAAAATTAACTCAAACAATTGCAGGTTTACGGGATCGAACATTATTACCTCTTTTTCAACATGACAAAAACCCGGCCATCTGCGCCGGGTTGTCTTGTAGGCTAAGGCCTTCTGAATAGCGCAATACTGCGCCCGGCCAGAACAAAATCAATCGTCTCGGTAATAATCGTGCCGTCTGTTTTTTCCTCTGCGGTCGACAATTCGAGAACCCAGCCGCCTTCGCCAAACTGCGGGATCTGGAACGGAACATCGCCTTCAAAGGGATTGAACAGCATCAGCACGTCATGCCAGATGCCCTCCTCCTTCTCAAGATCGGGTCGACTGATGGCAAGGCCTAAGGTCGAACCCTCATCCCATTGCTCTGATTGCTGCAAACCGCCGCCGGCGTTAAACCAGCGTATATCCAGCCCGTCGCGCCAGCTTTCACGACGTGAAAGCGGTTGCTCCGCGCGCAGTGCAATCAGATGCTGGGTGAAGTCTCGTAATGCACGATCCCGCTCAGACTGCGCTTCCCAGTTGAACCATGAAATCTCGCTGTCCTGGCAGTAGCCGTTATTATTGCCCTGCTGCGAACGACCAAACTCATCGCCGGCCAGCAGCATCGGCGTACCGTGGGAGAAAAATAACGTTGCCAGAAAATTACGCTTCTGGCGTTCACGGACGGCAATAATATCCTGATTTTCCGTTGGGCCTTCTTCGCCATAGTTGCAGGAACGATTATCGTTGTGCCCGTCGTTATTGTCCTCACCGTTGGCTTCATTATGCTTCTCGTTATATGAAACCAGATCGTTCAACGTAAAGCCGTCATGGGCGGTAATAAAATTGACGCTGGACCACGGACGACGACCGCGTAAATCGTACAGATCGCCCGAGCCCAGTAAGCGGGCGGCAAAGTCGTTGGAGACGTTATCTCCCTTCCAGTATTCCCGCACCGTATCACGATATTTGTCGTTCCACTCGCCCCAGCCAGGCGGGAAACCGCCGACCTGATAGCCGCCGGGGCCAATATCCCACGGCTCACCAATCAGTTTAAGCTTCGATAAAACCGGATCCTGGGTTACCGCATCGAAAAAACCGCCTCGCGGATCGAAGCCTTCTGGCTCGCGTCCAAGAATAGTCCCGAGGTCGAAACGAAAGCCGTCAACGTGCATCGATTGCGCCCAGTACCGTAGCGAATCCATAACCATCTGCAGCACCCGGGGATGCGATGTATTCACCGTATTTCCGGTCCCGGTATCATTAATGTAATAACGATGCTGATCCGGCATCGTCCGGTAATAAGAGAAGTTATCGATACCTTTAAATGAGAGCGTCGGGCCCAGCTCATTGCCTTCCGCGGTGTGGTTATACACCACGTCAAGGATCACTTCGATACCGGCATCATGAAAAGCGCGCACCATGTTGCGAAAGCCCGCTATACCTTCAGGGCCATAATAGCGGGAAGCGGGAGCAAAGAAGCCTAGCGTATTGTAACCCCAGAAGTTTTTCAGTCCCCGTTCGAGCAGATGCTGGTCATCGGGAAACCAGTGTACGGGGAGCAGTTCGACGGAAGTAATGCCCAGACTTTTAATATAATCGACGGAAGCCTGATGCCCAAGCCCCTCAAATGTGCCGCGCAGCTCCTGAGGAAGCGCCGGATTAAGCCGGGTAAAACCTTTGACATGGGTTTCGTAGATAACCGTCTTCGGCCAGGGTACATTGGGACGGTTTTCCCCCTGCCAGTCGAAGGCATCCGGGTCGATAACCTTACATTTTGGCGTATAGGGCGCGCTATCGCGACTATCAAAGCTCAGGTCGCTCTCCTCATGGCCCAACTCGTAGCCGAAATGCGCATCGTTCCACTCAACATCGCCTTCCAGCTCCCGCGCGTAGGGATCGATAAGCAATTTATTGGGATTAAAGCGATGACCGTTTTCCGGATCGTAAGGTCCGTAAACCCGATAACCGTACAATGCGCCGGGCTGCAGATCGGGTACATAGCCGTGCCAGATCTCATCTGTATATTCAGGCAGTTCAAGCCGGGCTATTTCGGTTTTACCGGAAGGATCGAATAAGCACAGCTCAACGCGTTCAGCATGCGCTGAAAACAGTGCGAAGTTCACCCCCTTCCCGTCGAAATTAGCCCCCAACTGCTGGCCGTGGCCTGGCCGTATGATAAAAGCATTTTCCTTTGACATTGTTATTCCCCACGTTCCTTTTCACTAATAAGTGTCAATAACCACCCGGTTGCTGACGCCAGATCGAGCGTCTCTTCTACCAGACGGCTTTCACCGGTTAATGCATCGCAATAACGCCTTCCGGCCAGATCTTCCGGGAGCGATACTGCCGTCTCGCCCCACAGTTGCGCCGATGACTCGACCAACCCGTGCGCCGCCACGTCAAACACCAGCCGAGGAACCACCACGATGAGGGCTTCCTCGTCTTTGATACGCGCGTAGGCGATAAAATTATCTGCTCTTTCACCCGCGACTTTTAATGGTACCCAGTCACCATAATGAAAGAGCGCGGAATGCTGCTGCCTTAATCTGAGAAACGAAGCGGTGACGTATTGCTTCAACCGTCCGTCTCGCCATGCGCTTTCATGATGAAACAGTTCCGCGCTTCCGCTATCAAGATGTTGTGCCAGGGCGGCGAAGTCAGGTTCACGGCGGTTATCCGGATCGACGAGGCTAAAGTTCAGCGCCTCGCTCCCCTGATAAATATCCGGTACCCCGGGCGCAGTCAGTTTGATGACCGTCTGGCTAAGGCTGTTCACCAGACCGGCACGGACAAAAGGCTGCAGGGAGGTGTGAAAATCATTGAGAAACAGCGCGTTATCAGCAGAAAACAGCTGTTGAACGTAGTTCAGTACGACGCTTTCATAGCTTTCATTGCTGTCGATCCAGTCGGTTCTTTGCTTAGCCTCGCGCAGCGCTTTTTCCATAAAAGCGAGAAAACGTTCTTCGAGGGCTTTCAGCCCTGCGCTATCGTCAGGCAGCAACGTTGCAGGCCACACGCCGGCGAGCGCCTGATAGATCATCCACGTATCTGCCGCGTTCGGCGCCGTACCGTCGTTCAAAAAACGCACCAGGGTTTGATTCATCTGACGCCAGCGCGCAAGATTGGTCGCCCACAGCTGCGGAGCTTCCGTTAAGGTATACAGACGGGCGCGCGCATCCTCCCCGCGTTTAGTGTCGTGCGTCGACGTTCCCAGCAGCGCGTCGGGCTGGCGAGCAAGGCGAATACGCATCTCCTGATGGAAACGAGAAAGCGAGAAAGCGCGCGGCGTGGGATCCGCGCCGACTTCATTCAGCGCCAGATCGAGGTTATGGCGGAAGAACAGCGTATCCTCGACCGATTTAGCCATTAACGGCCCAGTCAGCTGTTGAAAACGGGTCCTGAAAAGCGAGGCGGCATCGAGGCTACTTGTTTGTAAATTGCCGGTCAGGATAGCGATAATGACCTCAAGGGCCCTGGGTTCGGGGCGGTTTTCCCGAGCGTTAACCCGATCGACGACCCGGTTTAATAGCGTAATATCCTCGGCGCTCATTCCCTCAGCGGTACCGTAGGTGCGATATACCGGAAAGGCCAGCAACAGTTCACGTAATGCGTGGCGCAGCGCTTCGCTTTCAACCTCCATGCTATTACGCTGCGCCAGTTCGATGGCCAGCCTCAACAAAGTGGTAAATTCGCCCTCAAAGTTGCGATCCGCCATCAGCCCTTTCGCCTCACGCAGCGCCTGGTGACGATCTACCGCGCCGCCGAGCGCTTCGTCATGCACCTGCTGCAGCTGGTCGAGATTATTGTCATCCACCAGCACTTCAGCCAGCGAAGCGATAAACTCATATCCGGTGGTGCCGGAGACGGGCCAATCAGCGGGAAGCTGCTCGCCTTTCGCAAGAATTTTTTCCACCGTAATGTAGCATTCTGGCCCGGCGGCCTGGCGCAGACGCTGCAAATACCCTAATGGGTCGGCAAGCCCATCGATATGATCGATGCGCAGACCATCGACGATACCGGCATGTACCAGTTCAAGAATAAGACGGTGGGTATCGTCGAATACCGCCTGTTCTTCGACCCTGACGCCAATCAGGCCCGTAATTTCGAAAAAGCGCCGCCAGGAGAGCTGTCTGGGCGCTTCCCGCCACGACATCAGCCGCCAGCTTTGCGCCTCGTGCAGCGCCACAATCGCGTCGCGATCCGGCGAAGTTAGTAGTTGCTCACATGTTGCCAGACTTTCAGGATTCAGCGGCCAGGCCTGGTCGTAATAGACGAACGCCGGTTTCCCCGTTTCAGGATCGCGCTTAAGCTCAAGCGCCCCGCTCTCCAGCTCTGCCTCAAAGGTATCCCCCAGAAACGGCAGCGTAACGGGACGCGTCCAGTCAATATCGAAATAATTGGCCCAGGCGCTGTGCTTACCCTGTTCAATGACGTCCCGCCACCAGCGATTCTCCAGAGAGGTCGCCATATGGTTGGGGACAATATCCAGAATCAGGCCAATTTGTGCGCTCCGCAGCGCCTTTACCAGCCGGTCAAACCCTTCGCGCCCGCCAATAGCCGGGTCGATTTCGTTTGGATCGGTAATATCATAGCCATGGGTGGAGCCGGTGGTCGCCGTAAATATCGGCGACGCGTAAAGATGGCTAATACCCAGCGCTTTCAGATACGGGGCCAGCGCCGCCGCGCGATCGAAGGTCATACCATTACGGAATTGAATACGGTAGGTTGCGGAAGGGATCATGATGAAGCTTCTCCATGTGCAAAACGGACAACAATGCTGTTTGGCGTTAACGCTTCCTGCCGCTCCGGCCAGCTAAAAATGACCTCTCCCGGTATCTCCGGCATCGTCACGGGGTCCGCGCCGATATTCAGCGCCACGGAGAGCGTCCCGTCGGGGAAGCGCCAGCTCACCGCCAGCGCATGCGCCGCCGCGTGCAGGATCCTGCCTTCCACGGTGCCCCCTGCCGCGAGCAGCGGGACGATATAGCGATGGCGCAGTAAGATAAGGTTGCGGGTAAAGCGCAGCCAGGATTTCCCCTCCTCGCTTGCCGCCTTCTGCCAGTCGAGCTTAGAGCGGATAAAGGTTTGAGCATCGTTCGGATCCGGAACGGAGGCATCATGCCCTGCGTGTCCGGCAAACTCTTTTGCCCGCCCTTCTCTTACCGCTTTGGCGAGAGCACCCTGAAAATCGGTAAAAAATAGAAAAGGATGGGTTTCACCATACTCTTCGCCCATAAACAGTAAGGGAATGTGGGGAGAGAGAAGCAATGCGGCAAGCAGCACGCGCGTTTTCTCAGCGCCGGCCAGGGAAATAAGCCTTTCGCCATGGGCTCGGTTCCCGGTCTGATCGTGATTCTGAATAAAGTCGACAAAGAACTGCGGTGGCTGAACGGCGCAGGAGACGCCGCGAGGTTGCCCGGTTTGTGGAGAGACCTCCCCCTGATAGACAAATCCTTCCGCCAGCGCCCGAGCGACATTCTTTGCCGGCTGATGCGCAAAATCCTGATAATACGCATGGGTTTCACCGGTCGCGAAAACGTGCGCGGCATTATGGAAGTCATCATTCCATTCAGCGGTAAACAGCGGTGTGTGCCCGTTTTCATCGCGCGGGTGAAGGAAAATCACGTTACGGCTATCTTCCGTCGTCAGGTGAATATGGCGGTCGGGTATAGCCGCGCGGATATTCTCGGCTATTTCTATCAGCACGTGCCGGGCGGAGCGATCTTCAATCTGGTCAATAGCATCAAAGCGCAGCCCATCAAGTTGATACTCGGTAAGCCAGAACAGCGGCGCATCGGTAATATACTGACGCACGGCCTCGTTTTCATAGGCAATGGCATTACCCCAGGGGGTCATTCGGTCCTGATGAAAAAAGCCCGGCGACAGCAAAGAGAGATAGTTGCCTTCCGGACCAAAATGGTTCAGCACGATATCGAGAACCACCGAAAGCCCTAACCCGTGAGCGGCATCGATGAAGGCGTGAAAATCCGCCGGGGTACCATAAGCTGAGTGCGGGGCATAAAGTAGTACCCCGTCGTAGCCCCAGCCGCGCGAACCACCAAACTGAGACACCGGCATAACCTCTATCTGGGTGATCCCCAACTCTGCCAGCCAGGGAAGCTTTTCGATAGCGGCGACAAAGGTGCCTTCTGGCGTAAAGGTGCCCGGATGAAGTTCATATATCACGGTTTCTTCCCAGGGACGCCCTTTCCAGTCACGGTTAACCGGTTGATAGCGTCGGGGATCGATCACTACTGAGGGGCCATTGACATCATCGCGCTGCGCGCGGGTGGCCGGGTCGGGAATGAGGCGGCCGTCGGCTAAACGAAGCTGATATTCATCCCCGTGCTTAACGCCAGGGACATCGATCTGGAACCAGCCATTTCCCACGGCTTCCATCGCAATATCCCGGTCTTTCAGGCTAAGCGTCATCGACTTTTGACCTTCGGCCCAGACGCGAAAGCGGACAATATCCGCGGAAATGAATTCCGCCCCCCAATGCTTTTTAAACGATATGGATTCCATTCAATGTCCTCAAACGACCTGCAGGAAATGCAGCATGAAATATAAGATTAGCCCAGGTTTGGACGAATGCGCTGTTGATGACCTGACTGTTATTTTTAACGACGTTGTCTATCATTAATAAATCGCTAAAAAATAAGGAATGCTATGCAGATTCGTAAAGGATTAAATTCTGACCTTGCTCGCCTTGAATATTGTGATTTTTCCTTCACGGTCAGCCAGGTTGCCAGAGGCCCTTTCATCAATAATGATCTGAAAATTGAGACACTTCCCTGCGCTTATAATAAAACCTATGAGCTGGATATCCAGACGCTGGAAAACCACTGTATTAATCCGGATGCAATATTCCTGATTGCCGAAACCGAAGCGGGACAGGTGGCCGGTTTTATCACCGCATCCCTGAGCTGGAACAGGTTTATTTCCGTCGATTATATTGCCATTGAAAGCTCACATCGCAGAGCCGGCGCGGCCAACAAGCTCATGGCCGCCGCCCATATCTGGGCGCGCAGTATGAACGCTGCTGGATTAAATCTTGAGACGCAGAACGTTAACGTGCCCGCCTGCCTCTTCTATCGAAATTATGGTTTTACTCTTGGAGGATACGATCGATATCTCTACAACGCTTTAGCGGAAAAAGATGAAATTGCGCTGTTCTGGTATTACATGTTGAACTAATTGTCAGGTAAATAATTCCTGGTTTTACAAAGTTAATTATTCCTGGTTTACGCTTTTTGCTCGCTCAATCACAACGATTGGCTAATCTTAAATTTCATTTATCAGGAGGCCGGTATGACAACAGGAAATAATTCATCGCTACATTATCCTCTTCCGCCGTTTGTTGAGCAGCCGCAGCAGGCTCCGGGGCTGGCATCTGAAATGAAGCCCCTTCCCGACCACGGTGAGACCAGCTATATCGGCTCCGGGAAGCTCGCGGGAAAAAAAGCGCTTATTACCGGCGGTGATTCAGGTATTGGCCGCGCTGTCGCTATCGCCTATGCGCGTGAAGGCGCGGATGTCGCCATCGGCTACCTGCCGGAAGAAGAGTCGGACGCGGCTGCCGTTATCGCGCTGATTCAGGCCGAGGGACGAAAAGCCGTCGCCATTCCCGGCGATATTCGGGTTGAATCTTTTTGCGACACCCTGGTTGAAAAAGCGGTAGCCGAGCTGGGCGGGCTGGATATTCTGGTGAACAATGCCGGCAGACAGCAGTATTGCGAATCCATTGAACAGCTGAGCACCGCTGCGTTTGATGCCACCTTTAAAACCAACGTCTATGCGCCGTTCTGGATAACCAAAGCCGCCCTCCGTCACCTGTCTGCGGGGGCGGTTATCATCAATACCTCTTCCGTCCAGGCATTTAAACCCAGCGAGATTCTGCTGGATTACGCCCAGACCAAAGCCTGCAACGTGGCGTTTACTAAATCCCTGGCGCAGCAGCTTGGCCCGCGCGGTATTCGCGTTAACGCCGTTGCCCCTGGCCCTTACTGGACACCGTTGCAGTCGAGCGGCGGCCAGCCGCAGGAGAAGGTGCAAAAATTTGGTGAGGATACGCCGCTTGGCCGACCGGGACAGCCGGTTGAGATTGCGCCGCTTTACGTCCTTCTGGCTTCCGACGCCTGCTCCTACGCTTCGGGTCAGGTCTGGTGCTCAGATGGCGGTACCGGCGTAGCCTAAAAGAGCTGGCGCGCAACTCCTCCGGATACGTGCCTGGTCAGCAAAAGAGCCGCGGTAGCGGCTCTCTTTTCACCTGCCAGCGCTAGCCTAAAAGAAAGGTGACCATCATTATCAGCAAATACCCGCCACAGGCGAATTGCAAGAGTCGCCATCCCCAACGCAAGTAGCGCCATTGATAGCGCTCCGCAGCGTTTGCCTGCGCAATAAGGGGATCGGGGTTCTGCTTTTTCTTTTTTCTTTTCAGAATATCCCAACCCCACCAAACCATCAGAAAGATGGCGATGACCTTTTGAAGAACGATGTTGTCCATGTAACCCCGCCGTCAATATCTTATCCCCTGGACGGGCAGTCTAGCGCAATTTACCCCACCCGGCAGGCTATCATTGCGCGTAATTCCCCCTCTTCCGTACAAATTTTCCACTGAGCTTTGAAGAACATAATTTAAGCAATAACCTGGAATAATCCCATATAGATATCTGGCATAAATTAGCGCTTTGAAATTTATTAAATATGTAGTATTTGAAACTCAGAAAAGTTAGCAGGCTTATGATTTAAAAAGCTAAAATTTGCAAAAATACCGTCAGCCACTAAAATAGTATTAAGTTAGCTAACAACACAGGGAGATATTATGGGTTTCTGGCGAATTGTCTTAACGATTATTCTACCCCCGCTGGGAGTATTGCTGGGAAAAGGGTTTGGCTGGGCGTTTATTCTCAATATTATTTTGACGATCCTCGGCTACATTCCAGGGCTCATTCACGCTTTTTGGGTACAGACCAAAAACAGCTAAGCATCTGAAAGCGCCTTTTGAGATTTTTCTCATCACTCAGTAATATGTCGGGAGCCCACGCTCCCGACCGTCATATCAGAAAGTCACGCCAGCGCCTAAGTAAGCGCCATCAATGATGGTATGTCCCGGGCGGCCATCTTTTCCATCAACGCTCGCGTGACGATAGCCAGCCTTGATAGTCAGCGGCGTCAGCGGCGTCCAGCTAATTCCGCCATTCGCTTCGACGTAATTTTTAACGCTGTTAGTTAACCCTTCCGGCGCGGAATATCCTTCGCCGTACAGATGGATACTGTCAGTCAGCGCCAGATCGATGCCGCCGCCAATCGGGAAGGCGACGCCGTTGTCCCCTTTCTTCGGCCCGAGATATACGGCTTTTGTGCCAATATTCGCCGTGAGCGGACCCAGCGCAAGATTGTAGCCAACGCCGACGCCGCCAAGCTGACTTCCGTCCTGAGTATTTTTAATCCAGTTACTTTCCGCATACAGGCCGGAAGAACTCTTACCGATTTCCATATTAAGATTGGTAAAGTTTTTCCCCTGCTCAGCGGTAAAACCCATTGCCAGGGCAGAGCCTGAAGCCATAATTAAAGAACACGCGATAATGAATTGAGTCTTTTTCATCATACCCTCCTGAAAAGTGGCGCGAACTTTAACAAGCGCGATGCCGGCGATCAAATTTTCTTTTGTGAAATGACACCGTCAATAATTTACCGAAAAATAACAGCAGAATAGTCTGGATTCTATTATACGTTAGCGGTCAAGCGAATAAGCACAGTGATTGAGCCATTATTGACGCGTTATCTTAATGGTGATTCAACCAACGGCACGAAAATGTTGAATAAAAGCTCGCGATAGTAATAATCACTGCCGGTTTTATATGCTTTATAAGTAATTCGCATTCTATAGTGACATTCTTTTTTACAAAACCATAAGAAATGAAATCACCACTTTCCGACCATTTGCGGAATATAGAGAAGCCAGCTGAGCAAATTTGCATTCACCGCCAACCAGAGCCATGATTAACAGGCGTTAAACGGAATCGGAAAGATCACAGGAGTATTATTATGCTTAAAATGTTAACCGCGCTGGCTATTCTGGCGACGTCAGCAAACGCTATGGCACAGGACGATATTACGCTGAACAGCCTCGCCAAAAAGGAGCCCGCCGCGTTTAATCAGATGCTCAAAGGACATCACCTGCCCGGTTGGGTCAGTTCAGGCGGCACGACCACGCCCGCGCGTACGGTAAAGCTTGGCGAGGATGTTTATCAGGTGCTCAGCGTCTGCAAACCTCACGATTGCGCTGCGGAGCGTCTCGCGGTGCTGTGGTCGGAAAAATCCAGACAGATGTCCGGAGTTTTTTCCACCGTTGACGACAAGACATCCCAGGAAAAGCTGACCTGGCTTAACGTTAGCGATCCATTATCCATCGATGGGAAAACGGTACTCTTTGCAGCCCTGAGCGGCAGCCTGGAAAACCATCCAGAGGCTTTCAACTACCCCTGAAATCCGCCAGCAAGCCCGGTGCGATGAACCCGCGACGCGCGTTCATCGCCCGCCAGCGCCCTCTTCTGCCGTGCGCGCCCAAAGGTGTACGGCAGAATTTCGGTAAAACGTCGTCAGGCCAGACGCACTCTCTCATGGTTCCCGACTTCTGTTTACAGGGAAATACCGGCGAACGACATAAAGCCCAGCGACATGAGTCCGGCGGTAATGAACACGCTGCCTAATCCGCGTAACCCTTTCGGCATATTGGCATATTTCAGCTTTTCGCGAATGCCAGCCAGCGCCACAATCGCCAGCGTCCAGCCAATACCGCATCCGGTGCCATAAGTCAGCGACTCAAGGAAGCTGTATTCACGCTGCACCATAAATATGGTCGCGCCAAAAATGGCGCAGTGGATGGTCAACAGCGGCAGAAACGGCCCTAAAGCATGGTTTAACGCATGGAAATATTTGTCGATCACCATCTCCAGGATCTGCACCAGCGCCGCAAGGACGCCGATAAACGTGATGAAATCGAGAAAACTGAGATCCACGCCTTCAATCAGAGCATTTTCTTTCAGTAGGTGATGATAAATCAGGTTGTTAATCGGCGTCGCAATGGCTAGCAGCGCCGTCACGGTGATCCCGAGCCGAAATGCGACATCGATCTTTTTGGAAATAGCGAGAAAAGTACACATGCCAAGGAAAAAATTGAGCGCCATATTTTCAACGAAAACCGCGCGGATAAAAATATTCAGGTGAGATTCGAACAAGACAACCTCCGTGTTGTTGAGTTGTTCCTCAATGATGACAAATTTTCAGGTGAAACAGGAAATTACGATTCGGTTTTGCCGAGTCGATCACCTTTTAATTTCCTGTTTGTGATCGAACAAACCAGCCCTTTCATGACTAGCGAAATGAACGTGGCAGCATTTTGATAAACTCGCCAACCGGCACCGGTTGTGAGAAGTAGTAGCCCTGGTAAATAGCGATGCCCATATTCCTGAGCATTGTAAGCTGCTCCTTATCCTCCACGCCTTCGGCGATAATCTGACAGTTAAACTTCTTCGCCAGATTCACCATATTCTTGACCACCAGCGCGGAAGCATTATTGGTGACGATATTGAAGGTAAACACCTTATCGATTTTTATAATCTCAGGATTAAATTGCTGGATGTAGCTGTAGTTTGCGTAACCGGTACCGAAATCATCCAGCGAAAACTGAATCCCGATGCGCCGCAGCTTATCCGTCACCTCCGAGGTTTGCAGCGTATTTTCAATCGACTCCCGCTCGGTTATCTCAAGGACGAGCCGAACTTCCGCCTCTTTCAGCTCCTGGATAAACGTCTGGCAGAGTTGGACTATCTCGTCATCCTGAAAGTTAACCGAGCTGGTGTTAAAGCAAATAAAGAGTCCTTTAGGGAGCAGGGACTGCTGGCGACGGAGCTGTCGGCTTACTTCCGCAAAGCAAATCGCCGTCACGTCTTTAATCAAACCGGTCTGTTCCGCAACGGAGATAAATTTATCCGGCGCAATAAATCCCTGTTTGGGATGTTCCCAGCGTACCAGCACCTCGCCGCCGATAATGGCGCCGTCCTCATCGTTAATTATCGGCTGAATATACGGTTTGAGCTGCTTCAGCTCGATCGCCTTCCTCAGCTGGTACTCAATCGTCTGCCGATAGCGGAGATAGTTTCTGAACAAAAAGGCGAGCAGCAAGGAGGCGAGAAGAATGGCGATGAGGGTATGCTGTTCATAGCGGATAAATGCGACTGCGCCGGAGGCAAAGCCGCGATCGGCAATGACCGAATAATTAAATTGCTCAGAGGTCAGACGCACGGGAATTTTGATCTTCGGCGTCGTGGTGACTTCCCCTTTGCGGTTCATTACCCGATTACCAACCTGAAGATACAGATGAGCATCGCCATCCAGAACGGATAAAATATTGTATAAATAATAGCCATCAATACCTATCAGCGTGGTATTCCCCCGGTCGTCCTGTTCGCTATACACCATTAACGGATGAGACGGCGTAATATCGTTCCCCTGGAATAACTGCAACGACCCTTGGGTATATTGAGTCCTATCAAACTGAAATTTGCGTCCGCCAAAAACCGAAGTGCAGTAGATCTCGTTATCCCGCCCTAAATTTACCGAGCGCACGTCGGGAATGGTCGCCACCAGCGTGCGCAGCTCCGTCAGGACGTTCTCATTGCAATTTTTTCCCATAAATGGTTCCGCCAGGTCGGCGGCCTGTTCGGCGTGGGAAACGGTCACATCAAGGCTGGCTATCGCCTGCTGCAGCCGCGACTGGATATCCTTATCCACCTTTTTTTGCATCTGCCAGTAGCAAAGACCGGTGCCAAGGCTGATTAATGCCATGAGAAATAGGATTATCCACAGACGATGGCGTGACGATGAGTAGTTCATTATGCTAATCCAGTTAGACTCGCCATCGGGGGCTGGCGGTCAATTGTTTGGCCAGATTTTAACAAATCCTTTTTAAACTCGCCCTGAACCGATCAAGTTTTAATGCATATCAATGATATATCATGGCCAGCCGTTGCGTGGTGGCGCAGACGACTGGCCGCGAAATTTGCTGAGGCAAAAGCGGCGCTGTCTATGGCTAAATTATTGACTTAAAGTAGAATAATACGAAAATGACTTCTTTGTGCGCTGACCAGAAATGCTGGCAAATATGACGATTCACTCCCGTAATAGCATCCTGAAAAAAGTAAAAGCATCCGCCGTAGCTATCGCTGCAGCGCTGCTGCTGTCGCACTGCGGCAGTAAACCGCCCGTTTCTCTTGTCACGCCGCTGCCGCCCGCGACAAAGCAGCCGACGTTACCCAAAAGCCACGAGCCGGTGCGCGGCGTCTGGCTGACTACCGTCTCGCGCCTCGACTGGCCGCCGCTGGAATCCGTGAACGGCGGCATTACCGCCGATCGCCGCATCGCCCTGCAGCAGCAGGCGCTGATTGCCAAGCTGGATAATTTAAAAAGCCTCGGTATCAATACCGTTTTTTTCCAGGTGAAACCTGATGGCACCGCGCTCTGGCCGTCGAAGATCCTGCCGTGGTCCGATATGCTGACCGGTAAAATCGGCGAGGACCCGGGCTACGATCCGTTAAAGTTTATGCTGGATGAAGCCCATAAGCGCGGCATGCGCGTTCATGCATGGTTCAACCCCTATCGCGTCTCGGTCAATACTCGCCCCAAAACCGTCACCGAGCTTAACGGTACCCTTTCGCAGTTTCCCGCCAGCGTCTATGTCCTGCATCCGGAGTGGATCCGTACCTCCGGAGACCGTTTCGTTCTCGACCCGGGGATCCCGGAAGTGCGCGACTGGATCACCAGCATCGTAGCAGAGGTCGTAGAGCGCTATCCGGTAGACGGCGTCCAGTTCGATGATTACTTCTATACCGAAACGCCGGGGTCGAAGCTGAACGACAATCGGACGTTCCAGCAGTATGGCCAGGGCTTTGCTGCCAAAGCGGACTGGCGGCGGCACAATACCCAGCTGCTGATTGAGCAGGTTTCCCGCACTATCAAGCAGCTGAACCCCGCCGTAGAATTCGGCGTCAGCCCGGCGGGCGTCTGGCGCAATCGCTCTCACGATCCGTCCGGGTCCGATACCCGCGGCGCGGCGGCCTACGATGAGTCTTACGCGGATACCCGCCTGTGGGTTCAGCAGGGATGGCTGGACTATATCGCGCCGCAAATTTACTGGCCCTTCGCCCGCGACGCCGCGCGCTACGATGTGCTGGCAAAGTGGTGGGCTGAGGTGGTGAAGCCTACCCACACCCGGCTTTATATCGGCGTGGCGCTGTACAAAGTTGGCGAACCGTCAAAGAGCGAGCCTGACTGGATGATTAGCGGCGGCGTGCCGGAGCTGAAAAAGCAGCTTGATCTGAATGAATCCATGCCGCAAATTCAGGGCACTATTCTGTTCAGAGAGAATTACCTTAATCAGCCGCAGACCCAGCAGGCCGTTAACTACCTCAAAGGCCGCTGGGGAGGTTGATTCCCCCTGACAGGCCAGATGCCCGTTACTACAATCACCGCCGGAGGATGTATGTTGAAAAAATCGCTCATCGCCTTTTCCCTGTTTTGCGCCCTGTCGCCCGCTGTTTTTGCGGGCAACAGTGAAAGCGAACAGCTGAATAAGAAGAACGTCATTGATTTTTATAACAAAGCGTTAAATGACAAGGACTTTGCCGCCGCCAGGCCCTATCTCGGAGACCGCTACATACAGCATAACCCGATGGCGAAAGACGGCGTTGAAGGCTTTCAGCAGTTTATCGCCTTCCTGAAGAGTCAATATCCCGACTCGCGCAGCGTTATCAAGCAGGCCTTTGTCGACGGCGATCATGTGATCCTCCATGTGGAGGTAACCGGTCGCGAGCCGGGAGTGACGCGGGCGATTATCGATATCTTCCGCGTTGATGAACAGCATAAAATCGTTGAGCACTGGGACGTGACCCAGAACGTTCCGCAGAAAACCGCCAGCGGCAACGGCATGTTCTGAGCCTGAGCAGAGCTCCTCTGCTCATCATTCCCTCCGCTTTACCCATTTTCGCTTCGTACAGATGGGCACTTGTTTAAACAGTTTATTTACTTTACTGTAAAGTAAACAAACTGACGGGGTAAGGCGGATGTTCAACGAAGGAAAATGGGCAAAGCTGTTTTGTTTCATTGGATTATCATTTCTTCCCTGCGTAGCGAAGGCCTCACTGCTGAGTCTGGCTACGCAGGATCAGCAGATTCAGGCGGCATGTTCACGTGTAGATGAACCGGCTCAGGCCAGGCTATGTCACGCCCTGCTCGTTAGCCAGCAGGCGGAGCAGCGCCAACGCTATCTGCATTTTTTACTGCAGCAGAATATTTTCAGCATTCAGACCTATGACTTTCTATGGGGTGAATACCAGCGTACGACTGCATGTTCTGAAATCAGCCGCTTTTTTCTGTCGAGGGCGCTGGATGCGGCGCTACCGGCTCCACCCACGCCGGTATTTCCCCCATCTTCCGGGCTAAGCGAACCGCCGGCCGTGTTTGCGCTACAAGAATCCCTCAACTGACCGTAGGTGCATAACGATGCTGGCTCGCTTTTTTGTGTTTCGCCCGGTTTTTGCCGCCGTCATCGCCATCTGTATTATGGCGACCGGCGCTTTCGCCCTGCTGACCCTGCCCGTTGAACAATATCCGGATATTGCTCCTCCCGGCGTCAACGTCACCGCCAACTACCCCGGCGCCTCGGCTGAAACCGTTGAAGACAGCGTGACCCAGGTGCTGGAGCAGCAGATTAAAGGCATCGACGGCCTGCTCTATTTTTCCTCCAGCAGCAGTTCAGCAGGCCAGGCGCGTATTAGTCTCAGTTTCGATCAACGCATTGATCCTGATATGGCGCAGGTGCAGGTACAAAATGCCGTTAATCAGGCCATTACGCGTTTGCCTCAAGAGGTGCAGCAGCAAGGCCTTACGGTAACCAAGTCACAGGGTGACAGCCTGATGGTGGTGGCCCTGTACGATCAAACTCGAACGCTAACCAGCCTTGATATCAGCGACTTTCTCGTTAGCTCCCTGCAGGAGCCGCTGAGCCGGGTGGAAGGCGTGGGGGAAACGACCGTTTTCGGCGCCCAGTACGCGATGCGCATCTGGCTCAATCCGCTGCAGCTGAACGGCTACGGTTTGATGCCCTCCGACGTGCAGGCCGCCGTCGAGGCGCAAAATTCTCAGGTCACCAGCGGCGAAATTGGTTCACTGCCTACGCTGGAGGGGCAGTATCTGAACGCGACGGTCACCGCGCAGTCCCGCCTTGAGCATCCCGAACAGTTTGAAAACATTATTCTGCGCACCAACAGCGACGGCTCGGTGGTCTATCTGCGCGATGTCGCCCGGGTGGAGATCGGCGCGGAAAACTATCAAAACCAAACCACGCTCAACGGTTTCCCCTCAGCCGGAATCTCAATTCAGCTGGCCTCCGGGGCCAACGCGCTGGAGACGGCGGAGAAGATCCGGACAGAAGTCGAACGCCTGACGCCCCGCTTTCCGCAGGGCGTTGTCGCCGCTTATCCGCGCGACAGCACGCCGTTCGTGACGGTCTCTATCGAAAGCGTAGTGCGCACGCTGATTGAGGCGATTCTTTTTGTGGTGGCGGTCATGTATCTCTTTCTCCAGAGCTGGCGGGCAACGCTGATCCCGACCCTCACGGTGCCGGTCGTCCTGCTCGGTACCTTCGGCATCCTTAGCCTGCTGGGCTACAGCATCAATACGCTCACCCTCTTCGCGATGGTTCTGGCAATCGGTCTGCTGGTTGATGACGCTATCGTGGTGGTGGAGAACGTTGAACGCCTGATGGTGGAAGAGGATCTTACCCCGCTTGAAGCCACGCTGCGCTCAATGAATGAGATAACCGGCGCGCTGATTGGCATCGCGCTGGTACTCTCGGCGGTTTTTATCCCGATGGCGTTTTTCGGCGGCTCGGTGGGGATTATCTACCGGCAGTTCAGCGTGACCATCGTTTCGGCGATGGTGCTTTCCGCGCTGGTCGCACTGACCCTGACGCCGACGCTGTGCGCCCATCTGCTCAAACCCGGCCATCTTAAAAAAGGGCCGTTCTTCTCCGGTTTCAACCGCGGCGTCGCCGCCACTCAGAATCGTTACCTGGCGATTCTCCGGCGGATAGCGGTCCGCCCCTTCCGCTTTGTATTGCTGGCTCTGGCGCTGACGTTTTTGATGCTCTGGCAGTATCAGAAACTGGCTGGCGGCTTTCTGCCGGAAGAGGATCAGGGCGCGGTGATGGTTCAGTTTACGCTTCCCTCCGGCTCGCCGATGTCGATGACCGAAGAGGTCGGCGCGGAAATTAGCCGCTATTTCATGAGCGAGGAAGAGAATAACCTCAACGTCATCTTTATGGTTACCGGCAGAAATAACGCCGGCAGCGGGCAGAACGTCGGCATGGCCTTCGCCGAACTCAAGCACTGGGATGCGCGTCCCGGAGAACAGAACAGCGCTCAGGCGATCATTGCCCGGGCGAACCAGTACTTTGTTAAAACCTCCCGGCTGGCCAGCATCAGCGTGATGTCGCCACCCACCGTGCGCGGGCTCGGGCAGTCGAGCGGCTTTGAACTCTGGCTACAGGATAGCGCGCAAAACGGCAGCCCGTCGCTCATCGAGGCGCAAAACACCCTGCTCGCTGCCGCCAGACAACAGCCAGAACTGGATGCGGTGCGCATTAACAGCCTGGAGGAGAAGGCGCAGCTGCAGGTCGATGTTGACAGACAGAAAGCGCAGGCCCAGGGGTTGGATCAGGCCGCGATAAACAGCACTCTCTCTGCGGCCTGGGGCGGCGTGTACATTAACGACTTTATCGATCGCGGGCGCGTCAAGCGCGTGTACATGCAGGGAGACGCAGCCTGGCGTTCGACGCCGGAAAACTTATCCGCCTGGTTTGTCCGCGGCGACAGCAACAACATGGCCTCCTTCGACAGCTTCTCATCCTGGCGCTGGACCACCGGGCCGCAGATGCTTCAGCGTTTTAACGGACTGTCAGCCGTGCAGTTCCAGGGCAATGCGGCATCGGGCGTCAGCTCCGGTTCGGCGATGGCGGAAATGGCCGAACTGGTGGGCACGCTGAGCGGGTTTGATCTGCAATGGAGCGGTTTGTCCTGGCAGGAGCAGGCCTCTTCAGTGCAAACGCTATGGGTATATCTGGCGTCGCTGGCCTTTATGTTTTTGTGTCTGGCCGCCTTGTATGAAAGCTGGTCGATTCCGGTCGCCGTACTGCTGATCGTGCCGTTGGGGATTCTGGGGGCCGTGAGCGCGTCGCTGCTCGCCGGATATGAAAACGATATCTACTTCCAGGTCGGTATGCTGACGACCATGGGGCTTTCCGCCAAAAATGCGATTCTGATCGTTGAATTCGCGCTGGCGCAGTTTCAGCAAGGAAAAACCTTATCCGACGCGGCGCTGGAGGGCGCTCGTCTGCGCTTACGCCCCATCATTATGACCTCACTTGCATTTGTTGTCGGCGTTATCCCTCTGGTACTCTCTACCGGTGCCGGCGCTTCCAGCCAACGGGAGATTGGCACCGCGGTGATCGGCGGTATGCTCACCGGGACGCTGCTGACCTTGCTCTTCGTTCCACTCTTTTTCCTGCTGGTACAGCAAGGAATGATGCGCCTTAAAGGGCGCAAACGGTAAGGACTCAATTGATGGGAAATCAACGCGGGCGGCCAATGAAAGCCCGCCCACGCATTTTACAAACCGCCCGCGAGCTGTTTCTCAGGCACGGGCTTGATGTGTCGCTGGATACGATTGCCGCCGAAGCGGGAACCTCGCGGCCGACGCTCTACAGTCATTTCCCCGGCGGTAAAGACGCGCTGCTGCTGGAGACATTTGCGTTTCTCAATGACACTATGCAGCCGCCTCTGCGCCAGCTTTTGCAGGAGCGTCAGCAGGATTTTCCCGCGCTGCTGCGCGGGTTTGCGAAAGTGGTGCAAGCGCACTTTTATGCGCCGGAGAATATTCACTTTCAACGCCTGCTGATCCAGGTGCTGGTGCAAAAGCCCGAACTCTACGTCACGCTCGAACAGCGCCCCTCAGGGCGCGTTTTGCAGGCACTGAGCGAGATACTGGCGCAGAAAAAAAACGAAGGTTTGCTGACCATCAGCGATCCGGAGCTCGAAGCAACGGCGTTTCTCGGCGCGATTATGGGCTATCCGCTGCCGGGGGCCTTAATTGCGCAAAAAGCGGTTGAGCCGGAGAAGCTGGAACAGCTCGCGGAATGCGCGATTACCGTCTTTCTCAAGGCCTGGGGCTACGGGCCATAATCCAGGTTTACGCAGCCACTTTCAGGCCTGTCGCCGCCCTTATTCTGCTAAGCGGATAAAGACCAGGTCTTCGGCCCCGCGCCAGAGGCCGAAGAAAGACTAATCGGCGAGCAGATCGTCATACAGCGCGCGCAAGCGGGTTCGCAGGTAAAGTACCGCTTTATGCTTACGCGACAGCAGCGCCTGCTCGCTTGCGCCGGTCTCTTCGGCCAGCTCCCGATAGCTGTAGCCCTGCAGTTCGGTTTTCTCGAATGCTTCGCGCTGGGCGGGCGGCAGTTCCGCGAGCGCCTGGTTTACTGCCTCCCAGAGCAGCGTTTTCAGATACGCCTCCTCCGGCGTTTGCGCAACGCCAAACAGCGTCTCGGCCAGCTCATCCTCGGGAAAGCCACCCTCTTCTTCCTCGCTGAAATCGCCAGCCAGCGGCAGCTCACGCTTTTTTCTCGCCCTGTCGGTCATCTCGTTTCGCGCGGCCCGGAACAGCCAGGCGGCAATATTCTCCACCGGTTGCTCGACGCGGATCAGCTGATAAGTCACTTCCTGCAGGATATCGTCCGCCTCATCCCTTTGCGGGATCCGGGCGCGAATAAACGCCTTCAGCTTCGTCCGGCAGGCGTCGAGAGCGGAAATCAGCCGCGATGGCGTCGCGATGCCGTTTTTCATTGCGCTCACTCGGGATCCGTATTTTTCACCGCAGGCTCCTGCTGCGGCGCATTTTCACTACGACGATCGCGCCAGCCGCAGTGGCCACGATGCCCGCGATGACCAAAGCGCTGTACAAACTCATCGCGCTGCTCGGGACTCATCTTCATCCAGCGTTCATGCATTCGACGCCGCGCCTGTCCCATACCGAACATTCCCGGGCGAAAACCGAGACCGCCAAACAGGATCCGCGACAGCGCCAGAAGACCTATCGCCTGCCAGAAGCCGATGCTCTTTACCCCAAGGATAGCGGGCAGTAGCGCATTCCATAGCGACATGACCAGCAGCCCGAGAACGATGATTAACGCCGCGCCGATGAGAAGCGGTTTTGCCATTCTGTGGTCACCAAAACGGTGCTGATGGCGCTGCTCGCGCCTGTCGAAATCTCTCATGCTTTGTATACCTCATAACGCTTGTGAATAGTAACCTGTGCAGAGGTAGACGAATGAGCGGACAAAATATTGCTAACAATATTTAAAAATCGACACACTTTATTTGTACGACAAATGTTATTGTGTGATCTTCATCACCTTTCGGTGCGGGCGGCGGCGGTAACGTTACCCGGTGATTCATCGAAAAAAGAGGAACTTATGAAGGCAGTAAAATCATTAAAAGCAGACTGGGCAATTATTACGCTGCTGATTGTTGTCGCGGTCGTTATGTATGGCTATCTGATCCCCAAATACTGGTAATCGACGTCATACCTGCGCTGAACCGCCCCATCGCTCAGGGCGGCTCATCGACCCTCGCCATTACCGCTTATCGTTGAGCGTCTTAATCAAAAACGGCACCGAGTCGCGCAATGACGGGTTAACCGTTCCGCTATGATCCAGCCCCTCATAAATATGCACGTCCGCCCGGGTTCCCGCGCTTTTGACCGCATCCGCAAAGCGTTTTTGCATCGCCGTCGGTACGTTGATATCGACGCTGCCTATACCGATAAATACCGGATGATCGATTTTTAGCGTCGGGTAGAGCATGGTTTTTACGCTGGCGTTTAACAGCGAATCCACTCCCGGCTTGAGGGCATTCGCCGCATTGAGACCGGCCTTCATCACCTCATCGTTAAGCGGCGTAATGCATAAATGGTTCGCCTCTTTCAGCAGCGGTAGCGCTTTGTCCTGGAAATAGTCGGCGGGATTGAGCTGCGGGTTGCTGTCGGCAGCTGAAAGATAAATATAGAAAATATAAGGAATTTTCGGATCGCCGCCGCTCGGCGCTTTGCCGCCTGCCGGCGGAAGAATGTCGGCTGCGGTGGTCCCTTTTTCAAAATAAGGCGTACCGGTCAGCACCGTTGCGCGAATATTAAGCTCGGGTGCATATTGCGGCTGATAGCCGGCGCTGGCGAAGGCGGCATGCGCCCCCTGCGACTGTCCTACCAGAATAAGTTCATTTTTGAGCGGAAACTGTTTCAGGGCGGCGCGAACGCTGTCAAGTACGCTCCACGCTTCGCCGCGGGCGTTCAGATAGTGGTGCAGCCCGGACGAGCCCAGACCGGCATAATCCGGCGCGACCACCGCATAGCCCAGCGACAGCCAGGTGTTCAGATACTGCTTATCGCGATCGCTG
The DNA here is from genome assembly GCF_040065315.1 of Klebsiella sp. CN_Kp100. Lineage (NCBI taxonomy): Bacteria > Pseudomonadati > Pseudomonadota > Gammaproteobacteria > Enterobacterales > Enterobacteriaceae > Klebsiella > Klebsiella sp. CN_Kp100. The sequence goes on along the minus strand of NZ_JBEAIJ010000058.1, from coordinate 94,322 downwards.
CGCGGGTTTAACGACGGCGCGCAGTGATTCACCACGCCAACGGTACCGTGAGCCCAGACCACCACTGGCCATCCCCCTTCCGGCGTGGCGCCAAAGGGAATAAAGACCGCCGCGGTATCTTCGCGCGCGGTTTTACCGTTCACGCCGCTGTGGGAAGGATAACGCAGAAAATATTGCTTAGCCGCTTCGCTTAACCCGTTCTCCGCGCTGAGCGGAGAGACGGCATCGGTGCTGTCGGTAGCGGCGCTAGCCGGAACAGCGCTCATGGAAAGCAATAGCAGCGCAGAGGTGGCGGTAAGGAATTTTTTTGAGAGGGAATAAGTCATGACATCCTGTTCCATAATGGGGATGCACTTAGTGTAGACCCTGGCGCCTGAATACCAGCTCAATGAAGCGGGTCATTTTGCTGATTTGCATAAACCCTGAGTGGCTTCGCTTTTTATCCGCCACAAAAATGATAGATTTTTATCAATAACCTCACAGGAAGAGAACAATGTCAGCGAAAAAAGTCACCATGAAGGATATAGCCAGAGACGCCAGAGTCGGTATCGCGACGGTGGACAGAGTGTTGAATAAACGAACTCCCGTGAAAGAGAGCACCGAACGTAAAGTGCTTGAGTCCGCCAGGCGCTTAGGCTTTGCGCTCGAACAATCGCAGTATCGGCTGGCAGCCGGTCAGTCGGCGATCCCGCTGAGAATGGGGTTCATCCTGCTGCAGGAGTCGCACTCGTTTTACCATCAGCTGGCGCAGGCGCTTGAGCAGGCGGCATTGCCCTGGCATAGTCCGGCACAGGCGCCGGTGTTTCTGCATTATGACATTAACGCCATTGACGATATGGTTGCCGCAATCGCCCGCCTCAGCGAAGAGGTTGACGCAATCGGTATTGTGGCGCTGGATAATCCGCTTATCCGCCATGCCGTTGCTCAGGCCGTTGATAAAGGCGTGCGCGTCTTTACCCTGCTCTCCGATATGAGCATCCCGCAACGCACCGGCTACATTGGGCTGGATAATCAGAAAGCGGGCCGCACCGCCGGTTGGGCGGTGGACAGACTGTGTCATGGAAGCGGCGAAATCGGCATTATCGTCGGCGATAACCGATTTATTTGTCAGGAAAGCTGCGAGATAAGTTTCCGTTCCTACCTGCGCGAACATGGCAAAGGCGACCGGGTGCTGGAGCCTGTACGCAGCCACGAACGCGCCGATATCGCCCGCCGGGTGACGGAGGAGATGCTGCAGCGTTATCCCGATCTGGAGGCCATCTACGCGCCCTGCGGCGGCGTGGAAGGGATTATCCCCGCGCTGCATGCGCATCAGCGTCAGCATCAGGTCACGCTGATTTGTCATGGCCCGGTAGACCACGGCGAGCTGGCGCTAATCGACGGGACAATCGATCTGATGCTGGCTCATCGGCTTGCCGAATTCGCCTCAGCGACCGTCGATGCCTTTGTCCAGTCCGCTCACCAGCCGCAGGCGACGTTTATTAACGCCCTGCAGCCTTTTGATTTACTCACCAAAGAAAACCTCTGATCGGCGAAAGCGCGGGTATATTCTCCGCGCTCCGCTTCAGCGCTACATTTGATAAAAAACTATCAATTAAGACATCAAAATAAACCTTGAATTCCATCAAAGAATTTAAATTTCATGATTGTTGAAGATGAAATTTTCATTCAATACTGGTCATGTTTTCTCCTCATCTGAAAAGGAAGCCATCATGACCATACATATTGCCAACGCGCCGTGCAGCTGGGGCGTCGATGATCCCAAAAATCCTTACCTGCCGCCGTGGACCAAGGTGCTGGAAGAGGCGGCGACGGCCGGTTATAAAAGTATTGAACTGGGGCCGTGGAGCTATCTGCCGACCCGAGCCGATGAACTCAGCGCCGCGCTGAATAAGCAGGGGCTGTCGCTGGTGGCCGGAACGATCTTTGACGATCTGGTCAGCGAAGAGAACTTTGCGAATATTGTCGCACTGACGCATAACATTTGCCGCAACCTGTCGCAGGTTCCGTCGGCGGAGAAGACGCCGGGCAACCCCTTCCAGCCGCCTTATCTGGTGATTATTGATTTCGGCAATCCGCTGCGGGCGAAATACGCCGGACACAGCGAACTGGCCCCCCGCCTCTCTCCCGCCGACTGGCAGCGGATGATCGGCCATATTATTACCATCAGCCAACTGGCGTGGCAGGAGTACGGCGTTCGCCCGGTTATCCATCCTCACGCCGGCGGCTGCATCGAGTTTGCCGACGAAATCGACCTGCTCGCGGCGCAAATCCCCCATGATGTTGCCGGATTGTGTCTCGACACCGGCCATCTCTTCTATTCGGGTATGGACCCCATCAGCTGGCTGGATCGCCATTTTGATCGCCTTGACTACCTGCACTTTAAAGATGTCGATCCGCAGGTATTCAGGAGCGTAATTTCCCGCGGCATCGACTTCTTCTCTGCCTGCGCGGAGGGCGTGATGTGTCCGCTCGGCAGCGGCGCCATCGATTATCCGGCGGTGCGCGCCTTTCTCGACAAACGCGGCTATCAAGGCTGGATCACCATTGAGCAAGAGCGCGACCCGCGCAACGTCGAGGGCAGCCTTAAGGCGGTCACGGAAAGCCTGCGCTACCTGCATTCGGTTGGTTTTTAATCGGGAGATGAAACATGATTAACGGTATTAAACCTGTTGGCCGGTCGTTACGCTGGGGTATGGTGGGCGGCGGCGGAAGCAGCCAGATTGGCTATATTCACCGCTCCGCGGCGCTGCGCGACGGCACGTTTACCCTGCTGGCAGGGGCCTTCGATATTGACGCTCAGCGCGGGCGTGAGTTTGGCCAGCAGCTGGGCGTGGAGGCCGGGCGCTGTTACCCCGACTACGAAACGCTGTTTCGCGAAGAGGCCGCGCGGGAGGACGGTATTGAAGCCGTTTCCATCGCTACGCCGAACAATACCCACTACGCCATTTGCCGCGCGGCGCTGGAGGCCGGATTGCATGTGGTCTGCGAAAAACCGCTCTGTTTTACCGGCGAAGAGGCCGATGCGCTGGTGGCCCTGAGCGAAAAACAGCGCAAAATCATCGGCGTGACTTACGGCTACGCCGGTCATCAGCTGATTCTGCAGGCGCGGCAGATGATTGAGCAGGGGCTGCTGGGCGAGATACGCATTATCAATATGCAGTTCGCCCACGGTTTTCATAACCAGCCAGTGGAGCAGGAAAACCCCAGTACCCGCTGGCGAGTGGACCCGAAGTTTGTTGGCCCCAGCTACGTTCTGGGCGATCTCGCCACTCACCCGCTGTTTCTGGCGGAGACCATGGCGCCGAAGCTCAATATCACTCGCCTGATGTGCTCCCGCCAGAGCTTTGTCAAAAGCCGCGCGCCGCTGGAGGATAACGCGCATGTGCTGATGGAGTACGACAACGGCGCCGTGGGTTCGATGTGGTGCTCGGCGGTCAACAGCGGCTCAATGCACGGGCAGAAAGTCCGTATCGTCGGAGAAAAAGCCAGCCTTGAGTGGTGGGATGAACAGCCGAATCAGCTGCGCTATGAGATTCAGGGCGAGCCGGTGCGCATTCTCGAACGCGGTATGCCCTATCTGGACCCGCTGGCTCTGCAGGATGACCGGATCGGCGGCGGCCATCCCGAAGGGCTGTTTGAGGCCTGGTCGAATTTGTACCGCCGCTTCGCCATCGCCATGGATGCTACCGATCGTCGCGACGCTGCTTTGCTCGAAAACTTCTGGTACCCGGATGCCAAAGCCGGTGCGCTCGGCGTGCATTGGGTTGAGAACTGCGTACGTTCAGCAGACAGTGGCGCCCGCTGGGTCGATTTCCATTAATCCATAAATAATATTTGCCGGGGGGGGCGGCTGACGCCTTGCCCGGCCAAAGAGAATCGGGCCGTTCTGCGCCCGGCAAGACGCCAGCCGCCACCGGGCCAAAATGATGCACAACGGCCATTTATCGCAGTGTCTTAACGTGACAGTGTCACCAATTTTCGGCAAGTTCACAGCATTGTAATCAAAAAGCGAATGTCGTATAACAGGTGCCAAACCGAGGGGTGTCCCGTGAGGGCTGAGATGGCGTAAGCCGAACCCTTTGAACCTGATCTGGGTCATGCCAGCGAAGGGACGGGTCGGCATTTCCGCCAGTTTTGCGCCATTGCCTGTTCACACTTCATTCAGCACGCCCGGATCTCCCTATTATCAGGAGGTCCTGTGATTCTTCCCGCATTTACTCAGGGTATTTATGGTCGTCTGCGCCTGCAGGCCGGTGCTGACTGGCAGCGCTACGTCGCCCATCCCTTCCTGCGCCAGCTTGCCGACGGCACCCTTCCCGAACCCGCTTTTCGTCGCTATCTGACGCAGGACTACCTGTTCCTGATCCACTTTGCACGCAGCTACGCGCTGCTGGTGAGCAAGCTGCGTACCCTCGCGGAAATGCGCGTTGCCGCCGCGTCCATGCACGCCATTCTCGACGAACTGCCGCTGCACGTCGGCTACTGTACGGAATGGGGGCTGGATGAAGCGACGATGGCGGCTGAAGAGGAAGCCGCTGAAACGGTAAATTATACCCGCTACGTACTGGACATCGGCCACGCCGGCGACGCGCTGGATCTACTGGCGGCGCTGATGCCCTGCGTGGCCGGCTATGCGGAAATCGGCCTCGGTCTGCTGCACGACCCGGCGACCCGGCTGACTGCCAACCCATATGCCTCGTGGATCCGCAACTACGGTGATGAGGGCTACCTTAACGGCGTCAATGCAGCCTTAAACCTGCTGGAAACCCTCTGGCAGCAGCGCGGCGGCGAAGCGCGTTTTGCCGAACTCAGCGCCATTTTTACGACCGCTACGCGCCTGGAGGCTAACTTCTGGCAAATGGGTCTTAACGCCCTCGCGGAGCGCCAGGCGTGATGGCTCCCGACATCGAAGTACGCGGACTGAGCCTGCGCTTTGGTTTGCGACCGATCTTCGACAATTTGACGTTCTCTATTCCCGGCGGCCAGTGGAGCTCGCTGCTGGGGGCCAGCGGCGCCGGTAAAACCAGCCTCCTGCGCATCATCGCCGGGCTGGCGAAAGCCTCTGGGGGCGAAGTTCGCGCCAGCGATGGCCTGGCGATTGCCGGACGCCTGGCGTGGATGGGGCAAAAAGATCTGCTTTACCCGTGGCTAAGCGTGCGCGACAACGTCTCGCTGGGGGCGCGCCTGCGCGGGGAGCGCATCGATCACCTGCGCGTGACTACGCTGCTACAGCAGGTTGGGCTTGAACACTGCGCCGATGACCGCCCGGCCGCTCTCTCCGGCGGCATGCGTCAGCGTGCGGCGCTGGCGCGTACGCTCTACGAAGACCGGCCCATCGTGCTGATGGACGAGCCCTTTTCCGCGCTCGACACGATCACCCGCACGCGTATTCAGTCCCTGGCCGCCCGGCTGTTGGTGAACCGGACCGTTGTACTGATCACCCACGATCCGATGGAAGCCTGCCGTCTGAGCCACCGTCTGCTCGTCCTTTCCCCGGCCACCGGCGGGATTGACGACACGCATCGCTTGTCCGGCATACCGCCGCGCGCGCCGGACGATCCGGCGCTATTAGCCGGTCAGGCGGAGTTGCTGCAACAGCTGATAAGGGCTAATGAATGAGCGCAAAACTGTTTCGCGCCGCCGTGGTGTTCTGCGGCCTGCTCCTGATTTGGTGGCTGGTGACCCGCAGCGGCATTCCCGCCTTTCTGCTGCCTTCGCCTTCGGCGGTGGCAAGCGCCCTGTGGGTTAACCGCGCCTACCTCGGTGGGCACACGCTGATCACATTAAGCGAGATCCTCAGCGGTCTCGCGCTCGGCGTTCTGCTCGGCGTGATACTGGCGCTGTGCATGATTGTTTCGCCGCGCCTTCAGCGTTGGCTGATGCCGTTGGTGCTGACCAGCCAGGCGATCCCGGTCTTTGCCCTTGCCCCGCTGCTGGTACTGTGGTTCGGCTTCGGGATGAGCGCCAAGGTTATGATGGCGGTGCTGGTGATCTTCTTTCCCGTCACCTCGGCGTTTTTTGACGGGCTGCGCCGGGTTAACCAGGACTATCTTGACCTCGCGCGCACCATGGGCGCCTCTTTTGGCGCGCAGCTGCGCCACATCCGCATGATGGCTGCCCTTCCGGCCCTCGGTTCCGGTCTGCGGATGGCCGCCGCCGTCGCGCCTATCGGGGCGATTATCGGCGAATGGGTCGGTTCAGCCGAAGGACTGGGCTACGTCATGCTTAACGCCAATGCCCGTCTGCAAACCGATATCTGCTTTGCAGCCCTGTTTATTCTGGTGCTACTGACCGTCCTGCTGTGGCTGGCGGTGGATGCTTTTTTACACCGGCTGATTAACTGGACGCCGGAATGACGCTCTTAAATAAAAGGACTAACCATGCGTAAACGTATTTATGCCGGTATCACGCTTGCCGCGCTGTTCAGCGGTCAGGCGCTGGCCAATGAAAAACTCACCCTGGTGCTGGACTGGTATATCAATCCCGACCACGCGCCGATCGTGGTGGCTGAACAGATTGGCGCCTTTAAAGAGGCGGGTCTGGACGTTAAAATTGTGCCACCGTCCGACCCGGCGCTGCCGCCGCGATTAGTCGCCGCCCGCCAGGCGGACCTGGCGATTACCTACCAGCCGCAGGTGCATTTTTTTGCCGATGAAGGTCTGCCGCTGGTCCGCGTCGGCACGCTGATTAATTCGCCGCTGAACACGGTGATCGCGCTGGATAAAAGCATCAAATCTCCCGCCGATCTGCAGGGCAAAAAAGTGGGGTATTCGGTAAGCGGAATCGAACAGGCGACGCTGGCCACTATGGCACAGCACGCGAAAATCGATCCCAAAAGCATCAAGCTCATCAATGTTAACTTTCAGCTGACCAGCGCCCTGCTGGCCGGACAGGTCGATGCGGTGATTGGCGGCTATCGTAATATCGAAGCGCTGGAACTGCAGCTTCAGGGGAAAGATCCGCAGGTGATGAACGTCGAGGATTACGGCGTCCCGGCCTACGATGAGCTGGTGATTGTCGCCAACCGGGACGACGTCAACGCACCGAAAATCAGGACGTTCCTGCAAGCGCTGCAAAAAGGCGTTGCTTACCTTCGCGCTCATCCGCAGGAAACCTGGCAGGCGTTTGCCGACGCGCATCCTGAACTTAACACGGAGCTGAACAAGCAGGCCTGGCTGAAAACTCTTCCTCTGTTTGCCAGCGATCCGGCAGCGCTGGATAAACCTCGTTATGAAGCTTATGAACAGTTTTTATATAACAACAAGTTGGTGAAAAAAGTCACACCTTTAACGAATTATGCGGTTGAACTGCACTAAGTCATACCATTGCTGGCGGAAATCTTTCGCCAGCAATAGCCAGGCGGCAGTAATAAAAATTGCGAGAATCCCTCACTAATAATTACAATTTTAAAGGTCTTTCATCCTTTAAAACACTTCTTTTTTATCAATGCTTTATGCGTTAATTTTGCAGTGTAAAAATAACGTAAATATAGCTTAATCAATAAAACGTTGAACGCGGTTCTAAAAAGCCATATATTGTGCCCGCTTTAATGCATGGCGATTCATTTTCTTACACCATTTTATTCAACCAGCGCTCAACCGTAACGCTGGTTGTGGGAGTGATATGATGACGGATAAAGTCCGTATTGATACTTTAGGCGCAGATTTATTAGATGCAAACAACGATACCTTTTTGGCCCGTCAGGCTGAATTCGAATCGAATGTCAGGAGCTACCCGCGCAAGCTGCCCCTTGCGATTACTAAAGCGGAAGGCGTCTGGCTGACCGATGCGGATAACAAACAGTATCTCGACTGCCTTGCCGGCGCAGGTACTCTGGCTCTCGGTCACAACCACCCTGATGTGCTGCAGAGCATCCAAAGTGTCATTACCAGCGGCTTGCCGTTACATACTCTCGATCTCACCACTCCGTTAAAAGATCGCTTCTCTGAATACCTGCTTTCCCTGCTGCCGGGCGAAGGTAAAGAATACTGCCTGCAGTTCACCGGTCCCTCCGGCGCTGACGCCGTAGAAGCGGCGCTGAAGCTGGCGAAAAAATACACCGGCCGTACTTCCGTGATCAGCTTCTCCGGCGGTTACCACGGGATGACCCACGGCGCGCTGTCCGTCACCGGTAACCTGTCGCCCAAAGCGGCGGTTAACGGCATGATGCCGGAAGTGCAGTTTATGCCTTACCCGCACCAGTACCGCTGCCCGCTGGGTATCGGCGGTGAAGCCGGCGTAAAAGCGCTGACCTACTACTTCGAAAACCTGATCAACGACGTCGAAAGCGGCGTGCGTAAACCGGCGGCGGTGATCCTTGAAGCCGTTCAGGGTGAAGGTGGCGTGAACCCGGCTCCGGTCGAGTGGCTGCAGCGCATCCGTAAAGTGACTCAGGAACACGGCATTCTGCTGATCGTCGATGAAGTTCAGGCTGGCTTTGCGCGTACCGGTAAATTCTTCGCCTTCGAACACGCGGGCATCGAGCCGGACATTATCGTGATGTCGAAAGCCGTCGGCGGCGGTCTGCCGCTGGCCGTTCTCGGTATCAAAAAGCAGTTCGACGCCTGGGAACCGGGTCACCACACCGGCACCTTCCGCGGCAACCAGCTGGCGATGGCGACCGGCCTGACCACCCTGCGCCACCTGAAAGACAATAACATTGCGGATAAAACCGCCGCTCAGGGCGAATGGCTGAAGGGCAAGCTGGCCGAGATGCAGAAACGCTATCCGGTGATTGGCCACGTTCGCGGTCTGGGCCTGATGATCGGTATTGAAATCGTTAAACCGAACGAAGCGCCGGATCACATGGGCTGCTACCCGGCGGACGGCGAACTCTCCGCCCTGCTGCAGAAGAAATGCTTCGAAGCGGGCGTGATCCTCGAGCGCGGCGGTCGCCACGGCTGCGTGCTGCGTCTGCTGCCGTCCCTGCTGATCAGCAACGCTGAGCTGGAAATTTTCTTCGACAAATTTGAACAGGCCCTGCTGGCCGCCGGCGTAAAACCGGTCTGAGTGGAGTAAGTGACCGCAATGTCCAAGTTGAATCCGATTCTTGCTGGTTCCGCACAGAGTATTGATGCCTATCAGCAAGCGATCGCCCAGACCAGCCAGGCTGTCGCGCAGTGGTTGCAGCAGCCTGAAATGTATCAGGGGAAAAGCGTTGACGAACTGCGTGAGCGCATCACCCTTGATTTCAACGAACAGGGTCTGGGCAACCAGGCGGCGATTGAACGTGCGATCGAGTACTTCCTGAAAGACAGCCTGTCGGTACATCACCCGCAGTGCGTGGCGCATCTACACTGCCCGAGCCTGGTGATTAGCCAGGCGGCGGAAGTGCTGATTAACGCCACCAACCAGAGCATGGACTCCTGGGATCAAAGCCCGTCAGCCACCATCATTGAGATCAAGCTTATTGAATGGCTGCGTGCGCAGGTCGGCTACGGCGCTGGCGATGCGGGCGTGTTCACCAGCGGCGGTACCCAGAGCAACATGATGGGCCTGATGCTGGCGCGCGATGCCTTCTTTGCCCGCCAGGGCCACTCCATCCAGCAGGATGGTCTACCGGGCGATGTTCGTCGCTACAAAGTACTGTGTTCTGAAAATGCCCACTTCTCGGTGCAGAAGAACATGGCGCTGATGGGCCTCGGCTACCGTTCCGTGACGCTGGTGAAAACCGACCAATTCGCGCGGATGGACGTGGCGGACCTGAAAGCGAAAATCGCCGAGGCTCAGGCTAACGGCGAGCAGATTATGGCGATTGTCGCTACCGCTGGCACTACCGACGCGGGGGCCATTGACCCGCTGCGAGAAATCGCGGCTGTCGCGGCAGAGCATCAGATCTGGCTGCAAGTTGACGCAGCCTGGGGCGGCGCGCTGCTGATGTCTGAGAAGTATCGCGATCGTCTGGACGGCATTGACTTAGTGGATTCCATCACTCTGGATTTCCATAAGCAGTTCTTCCAGACCATCAGCTGCGGCGCGTTTCTGTTAAAAGAAGCCCGTCACTACGAGCTGATGCGCTATCAGGCGGCCTATCTGAACTCTGAGTTCGATGAAGAGCATGGTGTACCGAACCTGGTGTCCAAATCGCTGCAGACCACCCGCCGCTTCGACGCGCTGAAGCTGTGGATGGGTCTTGAGGCGCTGGGCCAGAAGCAGTACGCGGAAATCATCGATCACGGCGTGACGATGGCGCTGAACGTAGCGGATTATGTCGAAACGCAGCCGACGCTGGAACTGGTGATGCAGCCGCAGCTGGCGAGCGTGCTGTTCCGTTCCCGTCCGCAGCAGATGGCGGGCAGCGACGACGCCGCCATCGCCCTGCTCAATCAGCGGGTTGGCGATGCGCTGCTAGCCTCCGGCCGCGCTAACGTCGGGGTGACCGAGCACAACGGCGTTACCTGCCTGAAGCTGACCTTGCTGAACCCGATCGTTACGTTAGATGACGTGAAGGTGCTGCTGAGCCTGGTCGATCGCACCGCCCAGGAGCTGCTGGCGCAGTAAGCTTTTCGCATTGACCACGAAAGCCGATAACTTACCTTATCGGCTTTTTTATTGGGTTTCGCCCTGAGCTTGTGACGTTGTCACGCCATTTCCCGGGGGCGGCGCAAGGCGCCTGCCCGGGCTACAGTCCTGCAGACTGCTGAGGACGCGTAGCCCGGGCAGATGCGCAGCATCGCCTCCGGGAAATTCTGCCACTTCGGGCGCTTTCCCCGGAGGCGTTATATCTGCGCCGGACGTGCGATGGCGCGATGTTGTCGCACCGGGTATCGACTCTCCTTTCCGATACACGGTGAGACAAACAAACGATCAGGCGAGATAACGTGCCGCTGGCTCAGATTGCACGAAAGCGGGCAGCATAGCCTGACGCGTCGCGTTCAGCGTCTGCCACTGCGTTTCGTCCTGCAGCGGCGGTATGGTGACCAATTCGCGGCGGTCAAAACCGACCAGGGCGGCATCCACCAGTTTCTCCACCTCCATAACGCCGGGAATGGCGTTGACATCTTTACCGCTATGCTGCCAGATTTCGGTACGGGTGGCCGCAGGCAGGACCGCCTGCACGTATACGCCCTTCGCGCTTAGCTCAACGTCGAGCCCCTGCGAAAGAAACAGCACAAACGCTTTTGTCGCGCCGTATACGGTCAGGCCCATTTCCGGGCCCAGCCCAACCACCGATGCAATATTGACGATGGACCCTGTTCCAGCCCGAGCCAAACGCGGTGCGATAGCGTTTGCCAGGCGGGTCACGGCAGTAACGTTGAGGGTAATCAGCCGAGTGATATCGGCGCTGCTCTGGTTAAGAAAATCGCCGGGTATCGACGTGCCGGCATTGTTAATCAGTATCCCAATTTGTGCCTCTTCCCGCAGTCGCTGCTCGACTGCGGTAATGTCGCTATCCTGAGTTAAGTCGGCCTGCAGGATGTCGACCTGAACGCCGGTTTCACCGCGCAGCCGCTCGGCCAGCGCCGTCAGCCGCTCGAGATGACGCGCAACGAGCACCAGGTCATAACCGCGGCGAGCAAAACGTTCGGCATAGACTGCGCCAATACCTGTCGATGCCCCGGTCACCAGTACTGCTGATTGACTACTCATAACGACACTCCTGAATTATACATGATGATCGTCATGTATAATGGCACGAGCTGGGTAAGCTGTAAATATTGTTATATGATGGTCATCATAAATAATTTATCGCAGGAAAACGCCATGAGAGTGAGCAGAAAACAGGTTGAAGAGAATAAGCAGACAATACTGACCGCCGCCGGCCGGTTGTTTCGTGAGCGCGGTTTTGACGCGGTCACGGTCACCGATATTATGAAATCAGCCGGTCTGACCCACGGCGGATTTTACGGCTACTTTAAATCGAAGGATGACCTGATCGCACAAACCCTTGCTGAACTGAAGATAGAGAGCGAAGCGGCGGATAACGACGTCGAATCGCTTATCGCACGTTATCTCTCACCTGAGCACCGGGATAATTTTGCCAGCGGTTGCCCGCTGGCAGCGCTGGCGGCGGAGACCATCCGCCAGTCTGAATCCGCACGCGATGAAATGACCGCGCGACTGCAGCAGCAGATAGCTTATCTCAGCGAAGCGATTAATGAGAAAAACCCGGAAAAGAGCCGTCGTGCGGCGATTGGCAACTGGTCTGCCATGGTCGGGGCATTGATTCTGGCGCGAATGACCGCTGATTCGGCGTTTTCAGATGAAATCCTGCGTGAAACGGCGGCCTGGCTTGAGGAAAACCAGCGCTAACGTTACGCCGTTTCCCGATCCGGCGGCAGATAGCCGGCAACAAAGCGGGTCAAAATCGCCGAGGCCACCGGGCTTTCCTCAACCTCAAGGCTCAGCTTATCCGGGTCAATACCCTCGTTGCGCAGTGCCGCCTGACGGTACGCGATCAGCGAGCGAGCAATCGCCGGCGTGATTTCCGGGTGGAACTGGGTGGAGACGGCATGGGCGCCGTAGCGCACAATCTGGTGCGGATCGTGCTGCGACGAGGCCAGCACCGTCGCCCCCGGCGGTAATCGGGTGACCGTTTGCATATGAGTCAGATGCGCGCTGAACGGCGCCGGATGATCGGCCAGAAGACGATCCGCCCGCCCGCTTTCTGACAGCGAAATAGTTTTGCTTCCGGCCTCGCGCCCGGCAGGATGGTAATCCACCTCGCCGCCCAGCGCATGCGCCATCAGCTGATGCCCGTAGCAGACGCCAAACAGCGGCATCTCTATTGCCATTGCCTCGCGGATCCAGGCCGCGGTCATTTCGCTCCACGGCAGGCGTTCGGTCACCATATCCCATGAGCCGGTAATCACCGCGACGGTCGCGTTATCCGGGGCGGGAAGCGTCTCCCCGGCAAACACTCGCGCCACGCTGATTTTATTGCGCCACGGCGCCAGTAAATGACCAAACCAGGAGGGCAGATCGCCGTGGTCGGAGGCGATTTCATCCGGCGGGGTGCCGGTCTGCACAATGAGAAGCGTATTTCGGCTTAACGACATCGGAGGGCCTTTTTTCACAACAACACAGAGCCCTACTATGAGCAAAAGCGCCAGCGGCGGCAAATAACCAATCCGCTAACGCTTATGCTCCGGGCGAATAACGTCTACTGCGCGTCCGCGCTCTCCACCTGCGGCACCGCAGCCGCAGCACCCTGTTCAGCCGGCGCGTTGGCCGGGTCAAAGATATGGTCGAGGATGGCGCGTGCCGTCGGTCCTGCCACTACGCCATCGCCGCCGCCGTTCTCCAGAATCAGCGCCATCGCCACCTTCGGATGCTGATACGGCGCAAACAGGGTGTAGAAGATATGGTCGCGCAGGCGAACCGGGATCATCTTCGCGTTGTAGGTCTGATTCTCCTTCAGGCTGAAGACCTGGGACGTCCCCGATTTTGCCGCGATCTGGTACGGCGCGGTATGGAACAGCTTATACCCGGTGCCGTTTGGCAGGTTCGCCATGCCGTACATACCGTTGCGTACCACGTCCCAGTATGGCGAATGCGGATCGCCAATCTGCGGCAGATTCTGCGGTGGCTGATAGCGCTCGACCCTATTCCCCTGCTTCATGGAGTAAAGCAGATGCGGATTTTGCACTTTGCCGTTATTTATCAGGGTCGTCAGCGCTTTAACCATCTGGATCGGCGTGGCAATCCAGTAGCCCTGGCCGATGCCGACGGAAATGGTATCCCCCTGATACCACGGTTTTTTATGCACCCGCTGTTTCCACTCCCGGCTCGGTAGCACCCCGGCATACTCTTCGTTAAGATCGATACCGGTAGACTGACCGTAACCGAACTTGCTCAGCCACTCGTGAATACGGTCGATCCCCATCTCAAACGCCACCTGATAGAAAAACGTATCCGCCGACTCTTCGATCGCTTTGGTGACGTTAAGCATGCCGTGGCCGCTCTTCAGCCAGTCGCGGTAGCGGCGCTGGGTTCCCGGCAGCGTCCACGTCGGCGCGCCGAAGAAGGAGGTGGTTGGCGTGATTACGCCCGCCGATAGCGCCGACAGCGCCATGTAGGGCTTCACCGTCGACGCGGGCGGATAGAGCCCTTGGGTGACACGGTTAATCAGCGGACGGTCGGGGTTTTCGAGCAGCGAACGATAGGCCTGGTAGCCAATGCCTCTGACAAAGGGATTCGGGTCATAGCTGGGGCTGGAAACCATCGCCAGCACGCCGCCGTCGCGCGGATCGACGGCGACCACCGCCGCGCGCTGCCCCTTCAGCACCGACTCGATATACTGCTGCAGATGCAAATCCAGCGTCAGGTAGATGTTCTTCCCGGCCACCGGCGGCACCTCTTTTAGCAGACGCACCACCCGCCCGTGGTTATCCACCTCAACTTCCTGATAACCGGTGGTGCCGTGCAGCGCTTTCTCATAGTAGCCTTCGATGCCCTGCTTACCGATATTATGGTCGGCGGCGTAGTTCTCTTCTTCGCCGGCTTTGGCCAGCTTTTGCAAATCGCTGTCGTTGATCTTCGAGACATAGCCAACCACGTGCGCCAGCTCGGCGCCGTAGGGATAAGCGCGCTGCTGGTAGCTCTCTACGGTAACGCCGGGAAAATGGAACTCATTGACGGCAAAACGCGCCACCTCAACATCGCTCAGGTCCGATTTTAAGGTCACCTCTTTGTAGCGGCTGGTGTGGTGCATATCGTCGCGGAAGTCGGCGATATCCTGCGGGGTTAAATCAACAATCGGCGTCAGCTGCTGCAGCAGCGCCGTCATATCGGCGATTTTGCTCGGGATCACCTGCAAACGGTAGAGGGTAATATTTTGTACCAGCGGGATGCCGTTGCGGTCGAAAATCAGCCCGCGGCTCGGCGCGATGGGCAGCATTTTAATGTCGTTCTGGTTTGAACGGGTCTGATAAAAGTCGTGCTGCTCTACCTGCAGGCGGTAGAGGTTAACAATCAGGACAGCAAAGCAGACCACCACCAGTAGAAACGCAATGACGGCACGGCGGATAAATAGCATCTCTTCCGCTGAATGGTCGCGAATTTCATCTCTCATAAGGGACATTAGCGGGCATTTACCTGGGTTACAAAGGGCCTGAAAAAGGAAAAGCGGGGAAGAATAGCGTTATCGCAGCGGGAGCCCTACCGAAAGGTTGCTAATGATTTGGCAGAAATGTATCAGCATGTTAGAGATTTAAAGTGACACTGTCACTGAAATAACCTCCATCGTAAGATCGACGGAGGCGAATGGCTAGCGCGCTTTTTCACTGACCGTCATGGTGAATCGCGTCACCGTTTCGCCGGCGTTAGCGTAGCTATGCGGAGCGTCGGTACGTGCGACGGCTGAATCACCGGCGGGAATCAAATAGAGGCTGTCGTTCACCGTTAATGTCAGGGCGCCCTCGGTCACAAAAAGCAGCTCCGTGGTCCCTTCTCCGTGGCCCGGAGAAGTAAAAATTTCGCCCGGATAAAGACTCCACTGCCAGAGTTCCACCATATCTGGACCGCTGGTTCCGGCCAGCAGTCGCGCGTGGCCGCCCTGTTCACCCTGCCACAGCGTGGGGATATCGCCTGCGGCGATCGCCTTTACCGGCGGCGCGGAGGCAACATTGACGAAATCGGCCACCGCAACGCCCATGGCTGACGCCAGACGGCATAACAGCGCAATGCTCGGGTTAGCCCGGCAGGCTTCAATGTCTACCAGCATCCCTTTGCTGACGCCCGCGCGCCTTGATAGCTCGTCGAGGGAGATCTTCTTTTCCGCCCGATAGCGCTTAATGCGCGCCGCAACGGCTTCATTGATGCTGGCGGCATCAGCACCCGCCCCGGTCGTTATATTGACTTTTTTGGTCATCGGTCGATATCATGCTTTAAAATAGTCGTTAAAGGATTATCCAATGAATAACGTATTACCGTCAATCAGCCCACAGGTGTCGGCGCTGGCTCCCGGCTTTCGCGCCCTGAGCATTGATGTTATCTCTGCTCCCGTACGCGCGCCGCAGGTTGGCGCTGAAGCGCTCCGTTCCGCCTGCCGTGCGGTTATCGCCGGTGAGCCGCAGTGGGCGGAAGTACATTTGCAGGCCTGGAACGAGGTATTCCGCGCCTTTGGCGCAAAGCCTAAGCGCACGCCCTGCTCGGCGGAAGCCTTGCGCAGGCGGGTGCTGCGCGATGGCGAAATGGCAGCGCTCGATCCGATCGTCGATCTGTATAATGCGGTGAGCCTGCGCTACGCCGTGCCGGTCGGTGGGGAAAACCTGGCGGCTTACGTTGGCGTCCCGCAACTGAGGATCGCCGACGGCAGCGAGCCGTTCGATACCGTCAAAGAGGGAAAGATCGTCTTCGAAAACCCCGACGCGGGTGAAGTGGTCTGGTGCGATGACGCAGGGGTGACCTGCCGACGCTGGAACTGGCGACAGGGAGTACGCACTCGCCTGAGCGTAGAGAGTCCGCGGATGTGGTTTATTCTTGAAAGTCTGCCGGAAATGCCGCTTAGCGCGCTTCATGAGGCAGGAGAAATGCTGATGGCCGGTCTACTGTCGATGATGCCCGAAGCGAAAATGTATTCGCAGCTGATAACGGCCGACGTCTGGCTGACAGGGGGCGCCCGGTAGCGTATCGCTACCGGGCAAAACAGATGTCTCTCTACTGCTTATCTTCCGCTGCGGCCACTGAACTGGAGCGATAAATAAAGAACAACGCCAGCCCCAGACAGACGATCGCCCCCAGCCTGCCCGGGGAGAAAGCGATGGCGTCATTTCCCAGCCAGCCGAAATTATCAATCAGCAGGCTCATGGCCAGTTGGCCAAAAATCACCGCTACCGTGGCCGTCGCGGTGCCGATACGCTGAACCGCCAGCACCATAATCACGATATAGGGTACACCGCAAAACGCCCCCAGCAGCTGCCATTTCGGCACATCGAGCAGCGTCATCGTCTGGGGAGGCTCGAAATACAAAATCAGCAGCGCGGTGATCAATCCTCCCACGGCGAAGGTGAGAAATGCGCTACGAAACACACCAACCTGACTGCCTAAACGGCCGTTGATCGCCGCCTGCATACTCAGCATCGCGCCGCCGACCAGCGCCAACAAAATCATTATGCTACTCATTTTTTACAACCTCAGCTTGTGGCAATCAGAACCAGGGCGACAACGATTAACAGCAGAGCAATAAGCCGCCGCCCATCGATTTTACGTTTTGGCGAACCGAACAGGCCGTAATGGTCGATCAGCAGGCTTTTACAGACCTGGCCGGCAAGAATGCCGATCATGGTCATAGCGATACCGATCACCGGTACGGCAACGGTTAAAATGACGACGTAAATGGGGCCCAGCACGCCTCCGGTGAGCTGCCAGCCGGGTAAAGAGAAAAATGAGGGGCTCTGGCGCGGGCCAAACAGCAGCATCAGCAAAAACGTGAGGGCGCTCCCGACGCCAAATATACTGAACGTCGCCCATAAATCCCCTACCTGACCGGCCAGCGGTCCCAGTAGCCCGGCTTCGACGGACAGACCCATGCCGCCGGCAATCACCAGAAAAATCAGTAATAACTGCATCATTAAATTCCGCTTATTAATCAGGCGGTAGAGCATAAAACAGCGAAGTAGTGTGAAAAACGGTACAATCAGGGAAACACTTTTGCGGATATTGCATAAATGAGCGATGCGGGTAATGTGAATTTTCGGGCGCTACAGCTGTTCATCGCCGTGTACGACAGCCAGAGCTTTTCCGTGGTGGCGCGACGGGAAGGCGTTTCCCCGTCCATGGTGTCGCGCGTCATTCATCAGCTTGAAGACTCCCTCGGCCAACAGCTGTTTTATCGTAATACCCGCGCAGTGGTGCCCACCGAAGCCGGACGTCTTTTTGCCGAACATGCCAGAGGCATCAGCGAACAGTTCAGCGCCGCCAGACGCGACCTGCAGGATCGGAGCCTTGAGCCTGGGGGGCTGGTGCGAATCAACGCCCCGGTCTACTTTGGCCAGCGCCATATTGCGCCATGGCTACCGGGTCTGAGCGAACGTTATCCACAAATGCAAATTGAGCTGGCGCTGACCGATGATTTTATCGATCCGCACCGGGAGGCGACCGATGTTATTTTCCGCATCGGTAGCCTGCCCGATTCCAGCGTTCATGCCAGAGTGCTGGGGATGCAGCATAACTATCTGGTTGCCGCCCCGCGCTATCTGCAGCGTCGCGGTGTTCCGCAGCGGCCGGAAGATCTTCGCCAGCACAGTACGCTGGTGTACAGCGGTTCAAACGGGCCTAACCGCTGGTTATTTCGCCTCGCGGAAGGCGAATGGGTTCACTATCCGCAAACCCCGCAGCTGGCATCCAATAACGCCGATGCGTTGCTGACCGCCGCGCTGGGCGGCATGGGGGTAGTACTTTTTCCCGACTGGATGGTCAACGAAGCCATTGGCGCGGGAAGACTGATTCATTTGATGCCTCATTACACCGCCGCGATTAGCAGCACGCCTTCGCCAGTGTCGGCGATTTATCCTCACGCTCGCCACCCTTCGCTAAACGTACGGACGGTAATTGACTATTTTGTCGACGTTTTTGGTACGCCTTTATACTGGCAGCGCTAAGCTTTTTTACGCATGAAAATTGTCGTAACGCAAACAATGCGTCTTCCCCGGCGCTGAAGCGGTTTTAACGATTCCTTTACCCTGAGGTTCCTATTATTGTGTTCGCGTTAATACCGAAAACTAATCATTCAACAATGACATATGTTCGGTTTTTACAAGAGCAATTGAACGGAATTATCTATTAAATCCGTAGTTTTATTCACATATCGTTTACTCGAAGCAGTGTATATCGTAATGGCATTCACAAAAGCAAACGGAGCCTGATATGAGCACGTCAAACGATCCATCGAACACCCCATCCGCAGGGAAATGCCCTTTTCACGCCGAAACGCCAACGCCAACGCAGAGCGCGGGCGGTGGTACCGGCAACCGCGACTGGTGGCCCAATCAGCTACGCGTCGATTTGCTGAACCAGCACTCCAATCGCTCTAACCCGCTGGGGGAGAACTTTAACTATCGGGAAGAGTTTAAAAAGCTCGACTATTCAGCGCTGAAAGCCGACCTGCATGCCCTGCTCAATGACTCGCAGGAGTGGTGGCCAGCGGACTGGGGCAGCTATATCGGGCTGTTTATTCGTATGGCATGGCACGGCGCCGGTACCTATCGCACCGTTGACGGTCGCGGCGGCGCCGGACGCGGTCAGCAGCGTTTCGCTCCGCTCAACTCCTGGCCGGATAACGTCAGCCTCGATAAGGCCCGTCGCCTGCTGTGGCCGATAAAACAGAAATACGGTCAGAAAATCTCCTGGGCCGACCTCTATATGCTGGCGGGCAACGTGGCGCTGGAAAATTCCGGCTTCCGTACTTTTGGCTTCGGGGCCGGCCGCGAAGACGTTTGGGAACCGGATCTGGATGTTGACTGGGGTAATGAAACCGAATGGCTGGCTCACCGCCATCCGGAAAGCCTGAATCAGCAGGCCATTGGCGCCACTGAAATGGGTCTGATTTACGTTAACCCGGAAGGCCCCAACGCCAGCGGCGACCCGCTCTCCGCAGCCGCAGCGATTCGCGCTACCTTCGGTAATATGGCGATGAATGATGAAGAGATCGTCGCGCTGATCGCCGGTGGCCATACGCTGGGTAAAACGCACGGTGCTGCGGTGACCACCCACGTAGGCGCAGAGCCGGAAGCGGCGCCGATTGAAGCGCAGGGTCTCGGTTGGGCGAACAGCTACAACAGCGGCGCAGGCGCGGATGCCATCACCTCTGGTCTTGAGGTTGTCTGGACGCAAACGCCGACTCAGTGGAGCAACTACTTCTTAGAAAACCTGTACAAATATGAATGGGTACAAACCCGTAGCCCGGCAGGCGCGATTCAGTTCGAAGCGAAAGACGGCCCTGAAATTATCCCTGATCCTTTTAATCCAGAGATAAAACGTAAGCCGACCATGCTGGTGACTGACCTGACGCTGCGCTTTGACCCGGAATTCGATAAAATTTGCCGTCGCTTCCTTAACGATCCGCAGGCCTTTAACGAGGCTTTCGCCCGCGCGTGGTTTAAACTGATCCATCGCGATATGGGGCCGAAATCCCGCTATATGGGTCCGGAAGTACCGAAAGAAGATTTGATCTGGCAAGACCCGTTACCGGCAGCGATCCACAACCCGGGCGCAGAAGACATCGCCGCGCTGAAAACCGCTATTGCCGATGCTGGTCTGTCGGTCAGCGAGCTGGTTTCCGTGGCCTGGGCGTCGGCTTCCACCTTCCGCGGTGGCGATAAACGCGGCGGCGCCAACGGCGCACGTCTGGCGCTGGAACCGCAGAATGCCTGGCCGGTGAACGCTATCGCAACCCGCGTGCTGCCGACCCTGCAGGCGATTCAGCAGGCGTCCGGTAAAGCTTCGCTGGCCGATATCATCGTTCTGGCTGGCGTAGTGGGCATTGAGCAGGCTGCCGCTGCGGCGGGCGTTCAGGTTAGCGTCCCCTTCGCTCCAGGCCGCGTCGATGCGCGCCAGGATCAGACCGATGTCGAAGCGATGGATCTGCTGCAGCCGCTGGCCGATGGTTTCCGCAACTATCGCCGCATTGGCGGCGGCATTTCCACCGAAACGCTGCTGATTGATAAGGCGCAGCAGTTAACGCTGACGGCGCCGGAAATGACGGTACTGGTGGGCGGCCTGCGCGTGCTGGGCGCTAACTTCGACGGCAGCCGTCACGGCGTGTTTACCGACCGCGTGGGCGTATTGAGCAATGATTTCTTCGTCAATCTGCTCGATATGGGCACCGTCTGGAAAGCCGCTGATGAGCACGCTGAGCTGTTTATCGGTCGCGACCGTAAGAGCGGCGAAGAGAAATACACCGCGACCCGCGTTGACCTGGTCTTTGGATCTAACTCCGTCCTGCGTGCGCTGGCAGAAGTGTATGCCTGCAGCGATGCGCGGCAAAAGTTCGTTAGTGACTTTGTCGCCGCATGGACCAAAGTGATGAACCTCGACCGCTTCGATCTGTAACATCTTTACCGGCAGAAATGCACATCCCGGGCCACTGGCCCGGGATCCTCTTATCTAATCCAGATTGTCAGCAGAATAATGATGGCCGCAATAATCGCCACCTGAATAAAGACTTTATCCAGCGATCCTCTGCGCATCGCGCCCCCTTTCAGAACAGGATTTGCCAGATTGCTAACAGCAGCACCAGCAAACCCATCAGGAAAAATATCAGCGCGATGATGGTATCCGGAGAACGATTCATCTCTGCGCCTCCTTATCGTCAGAACCACTGACCGAAACGTTTGATATAGAAACGCTTCATGCCCTGCGCTACCAGGCAATAGCTAAGCAGCGTCGCGACCAGCCATGGGAAGTAGCTCAGCGGTAGCGGCTCCAGTCCGACCATCGCTCCCAGCGGCGAGAACGGAATGTAGATCCCGATAGCCATAATCACCGCGGTGGTGAGCAGCACCGGCAAGGTCGCCCGGCTCTGGATAAACGGAATTTTCTGCGTTCTCAGCATATGCACCACCAGCGTTTGCGACAGCAGTCCTTCAATAAACCACCCGGACTGGAACAGCGCCTGGGCTTCGACGTGATTTGCTGCAAACACGTACCACATCAGCGCGAAGGTGGTGATATCAAAAATGGACGAGGTTGGGCCAATCCACAGCATAAAACGGCCGATATTCTTCGCATCCCACTTGCGCGGCTTGCGCAGAAACTCTTTGTCCATTTTGTCCCACGGCAGCGAGAGCTGGGAGAGATCGTACATCAGGTTCTGAATCAGCAGATGAATCGCCAGCATCGGCAGGAACGGAATAAACGCGCTGGCCACCAGTACCGAGAAGACGTTGCCGAAGTTAGAACTGGCAGTCATATTCAGGTACTTAATGATATTGCCGAACGTCTCACGTCCTTTGATCACCCCTTCTTCCAGCACCATCAGATCCTTTTCCAGCAGGATGATATCCGATGCCTCTTTGGCGATATCCGCCGCGCTGTCAACCGAAATACCGACGTCCGCATCGCGCAGGGCTGGCGCATCGTTGATGCCGTCGCCGAGAAAGCCGACGGTGTGGCCGTTTTTCTGCAGTGTTTTCAGGATGCGCGACTTCTGCAGCGGCGTCAGCTTCGCGAATACCGAGCGCGTTTCCACTTCTCGCTCCAGGTCGCGATCCGTCATCGCTTCAATCTGGGCGCCGGTCAGAATACCGTGGGCATCGATGCCCACTTCCAGGCAAATACGCGCCGTAACCACCGGGTTATCGCCGGTCAGCACTTTCACCGCCACGCCGTTATCGCGCAGCGCGGTAATGGCTTTTCCCGCGCTCTCTTTCGGCGGATCGAGGAAAGTCAGCATCCCTTCAACCGTCAATCCCTGCTCATCGGCGGTGCATAGCGGCGTGGTCAGCGCGGAGTCATCCAGCTTGCGGGTTGCGACCAGCAGCACGCGGAAGCCCTGGGCGTTATAGTCCTTCGTTTTGGCTAACAGCAGATCGCGTCGGGTTTCATCCAGCGCCACAACGTTATCGCCTTCACGAAGATGCGTGGCGACCATCAGCATCTCTTCGACCGCGCCTTTGCAGATCAGGCTTTTGTCACCGTGGCGGACATCTTCCACCGACACCGAGACCCGACGGCGGACAAAATCAAACGGCAGTTCATCAAGTTTGACAAAACGCTCTTTGGTCGCTGGCGCAATCCGCCCCTCGCCAAAGCGCAGCACCGCCCGGTCCATCAGGTTGCGCGCCCCGCTCTGGCTGCTGCTGTTAAGCCAGGCCAGCGTCAGCACCCGGTCGCTCTCATGACCGCTGACATCAAGGTGATGCTCAAGGATGATATTGTCCTGAGTTAACGTACCGGTTTTATCGGTACACAGCACGTCCATAGCGCCAAAGTTCTGGATGGCGTTCAGCCGCTTGACGATCACTTTGCGCCGCGACATGGCGATAGCGCCTTTCGCCAGGTTGGAGCTGACGATCATCGGCAGCATTTCCGGCGTCAGGCCAACCGCTACCGCCAGGGCGAACAGCGAGGCTTCAACCCAATCACCTTTGCTGAAGCCGTTAATCAGCAGCACAATCGGTACCATCACCAGCATAAAGCGGATCAGCAGCCAGCTAACGCTGTTTACCCCGCGGTCGAACGCCGTCTGAGTACGCGTGCCGACGATGGATTTCGCCAGCGAACCAAACCAGGTACGGTTTCCGGTGGCCACCACCACCGCCTGTGCCCTGCCGCTGGTCACGTTAGTGCCCATCAGACAGATATTGCCCATCTCCAGCAGGCTTTTATCTTTATTCGGCTCGGGAAGCCTGTCGCATCCTTTACCGGAAACGCTGGCCAGAACGTCATACTTTTCAACCGGCAGCGACTCGCCGCTGAGTATCGACTGGCTGACAAACAGGTCCCGGGATTCCAGCAGGCGGACGTCTGCCGGAACCAGATCCCCCGCCGCCAGGAAGATGATATCCCCGGGCACCAGCTCCTCAATGGCAATTTCTTCCTGCACCGGCCCCATATTCCCGGGACCGCGACGCAGCACCGTCGCCGTGGTGCGGACCATGGATTTCAGCGCCTGCGCCGCTTTGTTGGTGCGAAACTCCTGCCAGAAACGCAATAACCCGCTCAGGCTAACCATCGTGACGATAATGATGATCCCGGTCAGATCGGTCTCTTCGCCGTTACGCAGCGGTAGCCAGTAATCGGTCACGAAGCTGACGGCGGCCAGCGCCATCAGGACATAGATAAACGGGTTATTGAATGCCTGCAAAAGCTGGATCAACGCCGGCGGCGCCTGCTCATGCGCCACTTCATTGCGGCCGTATTCATCCAGTCGTTCAAGGGCATCTTCGGTGGTGAGCCCGTGGCGACTGCTGTTTAACCGCGCCAGCGTATGATCCGGACTGTTAAATGCCTCGGTTTCAATGGCGAAGCTTTTTTTATGCTGCTTATCATTTTCTGACGCAGACCGGTTTATTTTCCGGTTTTCTATTTTCATGTCAGTCATGATTAATCCTCAAATTTAAGACGTCGTTATCCCTGCATAAATGACTTATGCATAATTCATTTTTACGTTATTAAAGGCTTATTACTTTAATCGCCTGGGAATATCCATCATTCCCTCCTTAGACAAATGATTGTCAGAGTGAAATAGTCACGAGGTTAACTCCCCTCGACGCACCAGCGGACTGACGTAATGTTTTCGTCCCCGCCAATTCTTGTCATAATGAGATCTCGCGCTTTTCGACAGTCGGTATTTCCCACCAGTTCGATGCGGATTTCTTTATGCCCTTGTTCTTTTGCTGCTGTCGACACCAGTCCCTGAAGGCTGAGCGTCATCTCTTTACTGATATTAAGCAATAGCTGACGAATCGCATTTTCATATTCGCTTTGACAGACAATATTCAGAACGTAGCATTTCTCTTCTTCTGTCGCGCCGGGGATCTGATTAATTCTCTGCGCCGCTTCGCGCAGTAGAATATTGGCGCAGAGGATTATCAGCGTTGCCGCCGCTGCTTGCCAGAACTGGCCTAAACCGCAGAGTACACCAATCGCCGCAGAGCACCACAGGGTTGCGGCGGTATTCAGGCCGCGCACGTTCATGCCTTCACGCATGATGACGCCGGCGCCGAGAAAACCAATTCCGGATACCACCTGCGCGGCAATACGTCCGGGGCTGTCCGGCGATGTTGAAATGGAGCTCAGAATAAAAACCGCCGCGCCGGTGGCGACCAGCGAGTTGGTGCGCAGGCCGGCCATACGCTGACGCCACTGTCTTTCAGCGCCAATCAGCGCGCCCAACAGCATCGCGGCAAGTAAATTTGCGATATAAGGAAACATCAACATAGTTTCCTCCATTTTTGCTGGAAGAATTAACTATGTGCTTTATTAAGCACACGACAAATTGTCGCCCGGAAGGCGATTAACGTCGTGTTGACGGTGGAGGGAATAATGTATTTTTAAACATGAACATGACGATTATCCTCGCAGCCATGCTGCGTTATTTTTATGGGATGCAATCGTCTGGATGAGGAGATTGCTGCCCGCCGGTTGGCAAGCAGCGCAGAAAAAATAGCGTCAGCTTGCCTTGATGTTTAAGTAAGGGTGACTGTCCAACATATTTCTCCTGCGTGAATTTGTGCTCATTATAGTCATTCAATTATTCGAGTAAAGTTAAAATCTCGCTTTAGTGACGATTTGTTTAGAATGACCTTAATGCGCAACTCCCGCCACGATAACCTTAACCCCGGCGCGAACCGGGGTTAATTGACTAATCAAAGACGCCATTAATTATCGACGTCACGATCGCCGTACTTAGCGCGATTAGCACCAAATCCTGGCCCACCACGCGCCATTCATAGCCAGGATAGTACGGCAGTTCGTTAAGCATCGATGCCGGAACCGCTTTTTTGGCAATCCCCGGCGGCAGAGGTTTTCCGCGAGCCAGGTTTTTTGCTATCCCCGGCGGCAGCGACTGATAGCCGGTTAAACCGTAGTTTACCGCCAGCGAACGCGCTCTGGAGAAGCTGATATCGGCAGAGACATGATCGGGTTTGACGTAATTTTTTCTCTGCCCCGGGTTTCCTTCTTTATGACCCTTGTTGCCCTTATCAACGTTGTTTTTACCGCTATTGCCGTTGTTACCGTTATTCCCATGGTTACCGCTATTACCATGATTACCGCCGCCGTTGCCGTTACCGGGGTTGGCGAAAACAGGCGTCGCCATCATGGTCAGCGAAAGCGCCGCCGCCAGCGCCGCTTGCAAAACTTGCTTTCTGGACATGATTTTTTTCCTGAGAGGGAGTACTCGCTATGAATGTAGATGAATAACCTCAGCGCAACAATCTCTCGTTTTCCTAAATGAAATTCTGGTCAAAACTTAGCGGCATGATGGTGAATTCCTTCAACCTTTGGGCGGGTCAAACGCAGAAACCAGCATACAACGCCAACCAAACCTTATTCACATTATTTTATTCTGCAAATGCCTTTTCACCGATGCGATTAAAAATTTAAAACCATTAACAATCAAATAACATTAGCAGGCAAACATTTCATCTAAGGAAAATAATAATATGTCTACCACCCAGGTCCTGGGCGACGCCGCGTTCGCCTCTCCGGGACGCTCCCACTCCAGCCTGACCGCTCGCATTGATGCGCTGCCCGCCTCCGTTGGCCTGTGGTCTTTTATCACCCTTCTGGCGCTGGGCGGTTTCTTCGAGCTCTACGATCTTTTTCAGACCGGTTATATCAGTACCGGGCTGCTGGCAGAGAATATTTTCCATACCGGCGAACAGGGTATTTTCGGGATTTCAGACCAGGCCGCCTTCGCCTCGTCTACCTTTATGGGGCTGTTTATCGGCGCCAGCCTGCTTGCGCCGCTGGCGGACAAACTGGGCCGCCGCCTGACGTTTATGTTCGCCCTCGCCTGGTACGGCGTGTTTTCCCTGATGATGGCCCTGCAAAGCAGCGCTGAAGGGGTTATCTTCTGCCGCTTTCTGGTGGGCATCGGTCTCGGTATTGAGCTGGTGACCATCGACACTTACTTAAGCGAATGGGTGCCGACGCATCTGCGCAATAAAGCCTTCGCTTTCGCCTTCTTTATTCAGTTTTTATCGGTTCCCGCCGTGGCGCTGATGTCGTGGATGCTGGTGCCGATTACCCTTTTCGGCCTGACCGGCTGGCGCTGGGTGATTATCTTCGGCGCGCTCTGCTCATTGAGTATCTGGGTCATCCGCAAGAAGCTGCCGGAATCGGCGCGCTGGCTGGAGGAAAAGGGCCGCCATGATGAGGCCCATAAGGTCATGTGCGAAATGGAACAGCGCTGCGGCGTTTCTCCCTCGCCGCGCCATCAGGTGCAGACGCAGGAGCATCCGCGCAGGCTGGGAAGTTTTAAAGCGATCTGGGCGCCGCAGTACCGCAAACGCACGATTATGCTGATGGTGATGAACTTCTTCCAGGCCATCGGCTTCTTTGGCTTCGGCAACTGGCTACCGGCCCTGCTTTCCGGCCAGGGAGCGAGCATCACCCACAGCCTGCTGTATGCATTTTTTATTACCCTCGCCTATCCGATTGGCTGCCTGTTTTGTACCCGCTTCGTCCATCGTTTTGAAAACAAATGGCAAATTGTGCTTTCCGCGCTGATGACGGTGGTATTTGGTACCCTGTTTGCGCTTCAGAACAGTCCGATGCTGCTGGTGATCTGCGGGTTTATGATCACCTGGTCAAACGCCTGGCTAACCATTAGCTATCACGCCTACCAGGCCGAAGTTTTCCCGACCCATATTCGCGCGCGGGCGGTCGGCTTTTGCTACTCGTTTAGCCGCCTGTCCACGGCGATCACCAGCATTTTGATCGGCATTATTCTGCAATACGCCGGTACACCCGGGGTAATTAGCTTTATCGTCGCCAGCATGCTGATGGTGATGCTCTCAGTAGGCATCTTTGGACCAAAAACCCGAGGGATTAGCCTGGAGAATATTTGATGACTGCCGCCGCCGGTTTAACCGGCGGCGCGCGCGGCTAATTTTTTCTCCTGAACCCGTAGTAGCCACGGCAGCGGCAATGCGCTCAGGGCGCAGAACAGCAATATCCCATTCATCGCCCGCTCGCCATTCCCGGCAACCGATAACAACCATGATGAAAGCAGAAAAGCCGCCGCCGTACTTAATGACATCAGGGTATTCTGTAAAAGGGTAAACCCCGCCCTGGCGCCATCCTCTGGAAAACGCATCGCCACTGCCGATGAGGCCACCAGGCGACAGTAGGCGGCCGCCAGAAACAACACCATAAACAGCCCGCCGCCGTGGTTGAAGGTAAAAGCGATGCTCAGGCTCAGTATAAACAGCAGGCTGGCCAGCAGGCTGATGCGGTAGCCGCTGTAATGCTGGCATAGCTTGCCGGTGAGTTTAGTGGCGCACAGCCCCGCCAGTCCGCCAGCGAAAAAGAACCACGGTAATTGATCGCCGCTGGCCCCCATTTTCGCCGTCAGTAACGGAACCAGCAGCGGAATGATTAACATCGCACTGAACTGCGCGAGGGCGTTGCCGGAGGCGTAAAACAGCACCGATGAAGACCAGCGCAAATCTGCCTGACGGTTCGCCGCAATGGTCTGTTCCGGCAGCGCGAGTTTTATCAGTGGCAACGCAATCAGGCAGAGTCCGCCGATCGTCGCGGGGGCTATCTGCCAGCCGATTTTTTCACTGAGAAATAACATCGTCGGCATGCCGACGATGCTGACCAGCGAGAATGCGGCAATCGTTGAGGCCAACGCCCGAGGACGCAGGTGTGCTGGCATAATGTTGACCAGCAAACTGCTGCCCACCCCCATCGTTGTTCCGCCGACCAGACCGGCGAGAAAACGCCAAAATAACAATCCGCTAAAACTGGTGGTGGTCAGCGTCATTATCGTTAATCCCCCCAGCAGGGCCATGTTGCAGAGCAAAAAGCGCTGCGGTTTAACGTTACCGACCCATCGCCAGACGCTGACCCCCGCAATGACGGAAGCCAGAGTATAAATGCCGGTGACGTAACCCGCCTGGCTTACCGGCACCTGAAACGTCGGCGCCATCCAGGCAAATAAGGGATTAAAAATCATATATTCGAGCGCGTTGATAAATTGAACAAAAGCCATGATCAACGTTATTCGTACCAGATATCCGGGCATGTACACTCCTGACTGTGTAATACGGGGAGTCTAGCGTCTGGTAAAACCGGACATAAGACGGTAAAAATGGGGTTGTTAGTTATCAAAATTGGGATAATCGAGAGTGAAAAGATTGGATCTCAACGCGCTGCGGGTCTTCGTCACCGTGGCGGAAAATGGCTCGTTTAGCGCCGGCGCAAAAGCGCTGCAGATGCCCTCATCGAACGTGAGCCGACAGATATCCCAGCTTGAGCAGAGCCATCAGCTGCGCTTGATACAGCGCAGTACCCGACATATGAAGCTGACCTCTGCCGGTCAGACGCTGCTCGCCAGTATGCGACCCGTGCTGGAGCAGCTAGCCGCTACGGAAGCTGAGCTAACGCAACAGCAGGCAGAACCCGAAGGGCTCCTACGCCTGTGTCTCCCTAACGAAATTGGCCCCTCGCTGTTTGCGCCGCTAATGGCGCAATTTGCCCTGCGCTACCCAAAAATAACCGTGAGCTGTACGACTAATCTGGCGGGAACGGAGGTGTTAAAAGAGGATGTGGATATTGCGGTGATCATCACTCGCGGCAAAATGGAAGACATCAGCGTTATTGCGCGCCCGCTCTTTTCTTTTCCCTGCTGCGTGGTCGCTTCCCCGCAGCTGATCGCCAGAACGGGTATGCCGACAGACAGCGAGCAATTAACCTCGCTACCCTGTATCACCACCGTCAGCGCCCTCGCGGGGCAAGCCTGGCAGTTTGTCGCGGCGGACGGGAGCTTTAAAAAGGTTAACGTCAGCGGACACTATCGCGTCAACAGCGGCGAAATGGCGCTGCATGCCGCTCTTGCCGGCGTCGGATTCGCTATTCTGGGGGAACAACCCTGCCGCCCGTTTATCAATCGCGGGGAGCTACAGGAAGTCACGCTTGAGTTACCGCCGGCGCCGTTACAGCTTTCAGCCCTCTATCGGGAGCGCCATTTTATGCCCGCCAGAATGCGCGCCTGGCTTGAATTTATCCAGAGGCAGATGGCAGGCTAAGCGCCTTCATCCTGCTGGCGTTCGCTAAAAATCGCCTGGGCATCGGCAAAGCATTTTTCCGCCAGCGACGACACCGGCTCTTTGTTGCGCATGATCAGCGCCAGCATCGAGTCGACCTCCGTTTCGGCGATCGGCCTGATTTCCAGGTTATCGCTTAACGCTTCCAGTCCGTTATTCAGCGGCATAATCGCGCAGCAGATCCCGGCCTGCACCGCCTGGATGATCTGAAACGTGGAGTCGCTTTCAAAAACGTATTTTGGCGCCAGCCCCTTGGCCTTAAAGCTCATTTCAATCGATTCTCGGTAGTACATGCCTTTGGTCAGAAAGCCCAGCGGCAGCGCGGCCAGCGTCTCCCACTCCGGCGTCGCATCGGTAAATTGATAATGACGTTTATCATGCAGCAGCCCCATACGCGTATGCGGCAGCCAGAGCACGTTGAACAGTTGGCTATCGACGTGGTGCAGGTAGCAGATCCCTAAATCCAGCTGGTTGCGGCTGACGCCGTCGATAATCTGTTCCGACGTCATGGACAGCAGGCTGAACTGCAGCTCCGGATAGTTCTCCGCCAGCGGTTTTATCAACTGCATCGGATTAAGGCTGGCTAAAGGCACCATCCCCACCCTTAGCTGGCCGACCATCTGCCCCCGACAGATAGCCGCCTCGGCTTCTAATCCGTCATGCGCCGCCAGCAGCGCTCGCGCCCAGGCCAGAATACGCTCGCCCTCCGGGGTAAATCCTTCAAAGCGCTGTCCGCGCTGGATAAGGGTTAAATTGAGCTCTTCTTCGAGATTGCGAATACGCATTGATAACGTAGGCTGAGTAATGTGGCACGCCGCTGCGGCCTGGCCAAAATGTCGTGTTCTGTCGAGCGCAATCAGGTACTTAAGCTGTTTAATATCCATTATCATCCACTGTTTGCGCAATCCGCTGCCGGTGCAGCAGGCAAAATGTTAGTTAAATGTTATGTTCAGAGTTGATGAAATTCAAGCGCCGGTCGACCGTTGCTCGTCCTGCGTGCCTGAGGCTACACTCATGGGATGCACCGGCAGGAGAAACCGTTGAAAACCCGCCTTCATCACGTTCAGCAGCACCGGCTGGCCATGCCAGGCCTGGAAGCCATATCGTTAGCCACGGATCAGCGCTTTCCGCGCCATTCCCACGACCAGTTCGGTATCGGGATTTTCACTCAAGGCGCGCAGCATTCGTGGAGCCATCTGGGCAAAATTGAGGCCGTCGCCGGAAATATCATTATGGTTAATCCGGGCGAGATGCACGATGGTATTCCGCTGGATGGCCCGCGCAGCTGGCAGATGGTCTATCTCGATCCTGAGCGTGTCGTTGACGAGTTGCAGGGAGAGATGAAGGCTGAAGAGATCTTCCTGCGCCCGGTAGTCGAAGACCCGATGCTGCGCGGGCAAATGCAGCGGCTGTTTCGCGAGATCGTTGCCAGCGCGCCGGATGACGCCGCCGTGGAAGAAGCGCTGCTGCTCTGCCTGATGCAGGTTTGCCAATTTCATCTCTGCGCCAGGCGGCCGGGCAAAATCGGCTCCCCCGCCATCGTGCTGGCCAGACAATATCTCGATGATGCCCCCGAAGAGAAAATCTCTCTTGAGGCGCTTGCCAGGCTTTGCGGTCTCAGCCGCTTTCAGCTGATCCGCGGCTTCGCGCGCGCGACCGGCATCACGCCGCACGCCTATCTGATACAGTCCCGCGTTCGTCTGGCGCGTCGTCTGCTGATGGAGGGTCACTCCCTCGCCGATACCGCCTTCATGGCCGGTTTTGCCGACCAAAGCCACCTGACCCGCGCATTTCAAAAACAGTTTGCCGTCACGCCGGGCAGCTACCAGGCTATCGTTCAGGCGAGCCGCTAGCTGAAACTGTGCAATTTTGTTCAATACCCGCGCGGCGCTTTGCGAAATACTCAGGGCCTCGATTCTCTCCCACAGGAAGACATCATGGCATTTATCAGCCCTGAGTTTCTCTTAACGTCGCTTATTGTGGTCATCGCTCCCGGTACCGGGACGCTTTACACCATTGCCACCGGCCTGACGGCGGGCAGACGCATGAGTTTTGCCGCGGCCGTCGGCTGCACGCTGGGCATTATTCCACATATGCTGGCGGCGATAACCGGGCTGGCGGCCATCCTCCACAGTACGCCAGGCGCATTCGAGCTGGTGAAGTTCGCCGGCGTTGCCTGGCTGCTGTATCTGGCGTGGGCCACCCTGATCCAGCGCGGGAGCCTGAGCGTGACAGGCATCGAGCAACGCAACTCGCGTCAGGTCATCAGCCACGCGATCCTGATCAATTTGCTCAACCCCAAACTGCCGCTCTTCTTTCTCGCCTTTCTGCCGCAGTTTATCCAGCGCAACTCGAGGTCGCCGATCGGCGAAATGCTGATCCTGAGCACTGTGTTTATGCTGATGACGCTGCTGATTTTTCTGCTCTACGGCGCCTTTTCTGCAGCGATGCGCGGATACGTGCTGACGCGTCCGGGGGTTTTACAGGGGCTGAGAGCCTGCTTTGCCGCCGGTTTCGTCGGGCTGGGGGTTAAGCTCATTCTGGCGCAGAGGTAGCGATTTTGCCCACGACGCGACGATCGCCGTGGGCAAAAGGGGTTAGCGAAGCGCTGTCAGCGCGCGAATCTCTTTCGAGCGCAAGGTTAAGCGCACGGGCGCCGATTTATACGATGGCGTTCCACTCTCTTTATCAAGGTAATCCAGAGGAACCAGAACGTTAGCTTCAGGGTAGTAGGCCGCAACGGTGCCCGGGGCGATGTTGTAGGCAACCAGCGTGATATCTTCCAGCCGCTGATGGTGTCCCGGCAGCGCGGAGCGGATATCCACCCGGTCGCCGTGTTCAAATCCCAGCTCAGCCATATCCTGTTCGTTCATAAAGAGCACGTCGCGACGGCCAAACACGCCGCGATAGCGATCGTCCATGGCATAGATGGTGGTGTTGTATTGATCGTGGCTGCGCAGCGTCACCAGGCGCATCACCTCATGCCCTTCTACCTGCTGGTTTTCGTGCACCCCGTCGAAAACGGAGAACATCGCTTTGCCGGTCGGCGTGGGCCAGATACGCTCCGTCGGCGGCAGCGGCATGCGAAAACCGCCGGGATGGCGAATGCGCTGATTGTAGTGGTTAAAGCCGGGGATGGTCTGCTCAATCAGATCGCGGATCCGATCGTAGTCGGCGACCAGCGCCAGCCAGTCAATTTTGCTCTCCGTCAGCGTCGCCATGGCCATCCCGGCAACAATCGCCGGTTCCGAGCGCAGTTCAGGCGAACCGGGTTTCAGTTTGCCCGACGATGCATGCACCATCGACATCGAATCTTCGACGGTGATCGACTGCCGTCCCGTCTCCTGCAGATCGAGTTCGGTTCGCCCAAGACACGGCAGGATGATGGTCTCTTTCGCCACCAGAAGATGCGAACGATTGAGCTTGGTGCCAATATGCACGCTCAAATCCAGCCCCCGCATCGCCGGAAAAGCCCGTTCGCTATCCGGCATAGCCACCGCGAAGTTACCACCAAGGCAGAGAAGCGCTTTCGATTCACCCTCGATCATCGCCTGCAGCGCTTTTACCGCATCATGACCATGCTCCTGCGGTGGCGTAAAACCAAACACCCGCTGCAGGTTGGCCAGAAACTGGGGGCTCGGCTTTTCCGTGATGCCGACGGTGCGGTTACCCTGCACGTTGGAGTGTCCGCGCAGCGGGCAGATTCCGGCACCCGGCTTACCGATATTGCCGCGCATCAACAGCAGGTCGGCTATCAGTCGGACGTTAGCGGTGCCCTTATTATGCTGGGTAATGCCCATGCCGTAGGTGATAATGGTGGCGTGAGATTTGGCATAGGCCGCCGCTACCCGTTCAAGATCGCCCCGCGTTAAACCCGACTCGCGCTCAATATCCTGCCACTGCGTCGCCTGTAGATCCTGCGCAAAGTCGGTAAAGCCCAGCGTATGCTCATCGATAAACGCCCGATCCAGCACTTTGCCCTGCTCTGCTTCCAGCTGCAGCAACGCCTTCGCGATGCCCTTAAGCGCCGCCGCGTCGCCTCCCGCTTTGACCTGGAAGTAAGTCGATGCAATGTTGGTTGAGCTGTAGGTCGCCATCTCAATGACGTTCTGCGGATCGGCGAAACGTTCCAGCGCCCGCTCTTTTAGCGGATTGAAGACGATAATCGGCACGCCCCGGCGCGCCAGTTCGTGCAGCGTGCCCATCATGCGCGGATGGTTGGTTCCGGGATTGTGGCCGATAGAAATCACCAGCTCGGTCTTATCAAAATCATCAAGTGAGACCGTCCCTTTACCGATACCGATGGACTGCGGCAGGCCGACGCTGGTCGACTCATGGCACATATTGGAGCAGTCCGGAAAGTTGTTGGTGCCATATTCGCGGGCGAACAGCTGGAACAGGAAGGCCGCTTCGTTAGAGGCGCGTCCGGAGGTATAGAACTCGACTTCATGAGGCTGCAGCGTCCGGAGAATGGCGCCGATACGGGCAAACGCCGCTTCCCATGAGACAGGACGCAGGGTATCGCTGGCCCTATCATAGGCCAGAGGCTGAGTTAAGCGCCCGTAGCCTTCCAGCTCGAAATCACTCCTCGCCAGCAGCGAGGTCACGGTATTGGCTGCCAGAAACTCTGCCGTCACGCGTTTACTGGTGGCTTCCCAGGTCACCGCTTTGGCGCCGTTTTCGCAGAACTGAAACGTCGATTTATGCTCTTTGTCGGGCCAGGCGCAGCCAGGGCAATCAAAACCATCCGGCTGATTGGTCCGCAGCAGCGTGGCGGGAGCATCGAGCGCGTCCATTTGCGTACGCACGGCGATCGCGGTGGCTTTTAAGGCACCCCAGCCGCCCGCCGGACCATCATAGGGATGGACGCCGGGAACGACGCGTCTTCTATTACTCATGTTGACTCCTGATGCGCTTTCGGCGGCGGATTGCAGGTGAAATGCCGCCTGATGTCTTATCACCCGCTATCCGTCAAAATAGCGGGCGTTTTGTTAACGAAAGCATAACAATCAGGGCCATGACTGTATAATCAATGTTATCTATCACGCGTTAGATTTAACTTATTTAACGAATAATAAACACACAAAATCAGGTCAGATTGTAGTGGCGGTCCGGCACCAGTTTCTCCGGTAAGGGATACTGTCCGGTCATATCCAGCAGGTTGCGCTCAATGGTGTTACACATCGCGTTCAGCGGCAAATCGTTAGCGGCGGTACCGAACGGATCTTCCAGTTCCTCCGCCAGCGAATCCCACGACAGGAAGGTGTAGGAGATAAACACCGACACAAACGGCGTCATATAGTGAAGATCGCCGACCAGCGCAAACGGCAGCAGCGCGCAGAACAGATACACCGTGCGCTGCAAAATAAGCGTATAGGCAAAGGGCACCGGGGTGCTGGCCAGCCGCTCGCAGCCCCCCAGCGCGTGGCCCAGCTCATCAAGCTTATTGTCCATCAGGCTGAAGGTGATATCGCCAATTTTCCCTTCTGCGCGCAGACGCCCCAGCTCATCACCTGCCAGCAGCAGAATACGGTTGGTCGGCATCGAGCTGGCGAGAATTTCCTTTACGCTGTGCGGCGGCAGCAGACGTGCTAAATCGGCGCTCGGATCCGTCTTACGCAGCTGATGCTTCAGACTCCAGCTAAACGCCACCAGATAGCTCACCAGGCGTTGATGGGCTGCGCTTTCCGTCGGCAGAATATTTTTCAGCTGGCGCACCAGCGTTCTCTGGGCAATCAGCACCGTCCCCCATAAATTGCGCGCTTCAACAAAGCGGTTATATCCGGCGCTATTGCGAAATCCGAGGAAAATAGCGATGGCGATCCCCAGCAGGCTAAACGGCGCGACGGTAAGATGGATCCCCAGCCGCTCATACCATTGATAGCTAATGATGGCGATAATCGACATCATTACGTTAAGCAGCAGGCGAAAAACAATTTTGGACAGCACGGAGCCGTGCCAGTCAAACAAGCGAAGGAATCAGTGTTGTTCTGGCCGGATAATCATTGTATTACTTCCTGAAATTTCGCACGGTTAATATCTCTGTCAAACGGCAAGTTACCTGGACATTGGCTTTCCTCGCACCCCGTACGCTGACAGAAGTCAGATTCTGGGGACTCCCTGCGCCGCCGTCTTCCTGTAACTTGAATTATTCAGGCTATAGAGCGTTTCTATTAACCGATTGGTTTCTTATATTGTTTAAAAACACGACATTTTGTCAGCCGGCTATTTATCAGCGATGAAAGAATAGCCGCTGAATTATGGTCCTTTTTTATTTCGCAGGCAATATTATCCGCAATCCGACATAACCCTCGAAAATCCAGGGGAATAATTTACGCGACAATCGCGGCGCTCTCTGCGCGACACGGGTCAATATGAATCATCATATGCAGAACGTT
This sequence comes from Klebsiella sp. CN_Kp100, assembly GCF_040065315.1. NCBI lineage: Bacteria > Pseudomonadati > Pseudomonadota > Gammaproteobacteria > Enterobacterales > Enterobacteriaceae > Klebsiella > Klebsiella sp. CN_Kp100. The sequence continues at coordinate 58,261 of NZ_JBEAIJ010000058.1, read as the reverse complement.
ATGGTGGCTTAGCACCCGGGTCCGCACCAGCAGCGCAATATCGTGCCCCTCCGCTACCGATAAATGCCCGGGTACTTCGACATGCACATCGACCAGGATCAAATCCCCGGCACGACGGGTTTTCAGGTCGTTCAGCGCCACGACGCCGGGCGTTGCCAGGATAGTGGCGATTATTTGCCGCTCGCTATCGCTATCCACTGACCGATCCATCAGGTCATGGAGGGCGTCAGACGAAAAGGTATAGCCCATGCGGGTGACCAGCGCGCCGACAACCAGTGCGGCCACTGGGTCAAACCAGGCGTAACCGGCCAGATTACCGATGATGCCGACCGCAACGACTACCGAAGACGCGGCGTCTGAGCGGGCGTGCCAGGCGTTGGCAATTAGCATAGAGGACTGGATTTGCTTAGCCGCCCTTAGCATATAGCGGAATAAAATCTCTTTGGCGGTCAGCGCGGCGAGCGCCACCCACAGCGCGGTAATATGCACACTCTGAATAGATTCCGGTTGCAGTAGTTTGCCGCAAGCAGACCACAGCATACCCGCGCCAACCAGTAACAGCAGCGCGCCAATCACCAGTGAAGCGCCGTTTTCATAGCGCCGGTGCCCGTAGTGATGGTCGCTATCCGAAGGTTTGCCGCTTTTTTTATTGGCCAACAGCACAACGAAATCGGCCACCAAATCGGAAAGAGAATGAATACCATCGGCGATTAAGCCCTGCGAGCCGGAGAATATCCCGGCCAGTATCTGAAAACTGGATAAAAAGAGATTGACCATCACGCTGACCAGCGTCGTTTTACGCGCAACCTGGGAACGCTGATTATCGTTACTTATTTTCATTACCGACACTTCCCCGAAGAAAAAGAGCCAGACTACGCGTTCAGGCTTAATTTTTCCTGAATAATTCGCCGCCATTAAGAGAGTGTTTAATTATTTCTTCCGACCTTAAATATATAAATGAGAATAGTTTGTTTTTAAACAACAAAGCCATATCAATAATAGCCATGGCTATATTTCCGCGTATTCAACAAAGGGGCAAAATTAAAACTGATTCATCCGGCGCATTGCGCAATGATACGCGCCGTTGCGCACCGAGGCGCGCAGTATGCGAGCGACGCCGTGAACCGCAAACCGCGCGCTGTGCCGCTGTAGCGTGCTCATCGGCAAATTAAGCATCTCCTGCGCCCACGGCGGCAGCAGGTCAATTCCGGCGCGCATCATTATTCGCCCCACCGGCCGGCTCATACGGCCCGGCAGACGGGTCGACAGCAGAACGTGGGCAACTTCCTGGGTTCGCTCATCGCAGCGCAGCACCGGCCGCATATCCTGCAGGTAATCAGCAATCTGCCGCGGCGTCTGCGGGATATCCCGCGCCCCGAGGCGACGGGCAACTTCGGCCGCTTCCTCATAGTATTGCTCCTGACGGGCGGCGCTGACCACGGTCCGCTTGTAGCGCAGATGCGAGGCCATAAAGCTGCTGCATTCGGCGACGTGTACCCAGGTCAGCAAGTGCGGATCGCTGGCCTGATAGGGCGTGCCGTCTTTGTCCTGGCCGCCTACCCGCAGATGGATCCCCTGTACTTTTGCAATCAACCGTTCGGCATCGGCGGTGGTGCCAAAGGTGGTGGCGGAAATAAACTGGCTGGTGCGGCGCAGGCGGCCAAAGATATCTTCACGGAAATTTGAGTGTTCCCAGACGCCCGCCAGGGCCAGCGGATGCAGCATCTGTAACAACAGCGCGCTGACCCCGCCGCAGAGCATGGACGTGAAATCGCCGTGAACCTGCCAGATAGCCGACTGCGGCCCAAAAAGCCCCGGTTCGCCTTTGGGATGTTCAAAATCGATCTCTTTTAGCGCCATGCCGGTTAAGCCCAGAACCTGAGCTTCAATCGTTCCGCGTATGCTGATCATGACCCACCTGCTCTCATTCGTGAGCAAGAAAGATAACATTAATCAACGGCGGGGGCATTGTCCTGAAACGGCTTTAAAGGAGAGCGCCCGCTGAACGCGGGCACCCGAGAGGTCAGGAATTGAGCTGATAATCGAGGGTTATCTCAGCATTCAACACCTGAGAAACCGGACAACCGGCTTTTGCTTTCTGAATAATGCTGTCAAACGCGTCGGCCTCAATGCCTGGCAGCACGATTTTGCTCTGTAGCGCGATCTGGGTAATGGCGAAACCGCCGCCGGATTTATCCAGCGTTACCACTGCCACGGTATCAATGGAGGTCGCGGTGTAGCCCTCTTCGCTCAGCATCAGCGATAGCGCCATGGAAAAACAGGCGGCATGTGCGGCGCCGATTAGCTCTTCCGGGTTAGTCCCCTTCACACCCTCAAACCGGGTGTTAAAACCATAAGGCTGCTGGTTCAGCGCGCCGCTCTCGGTAGAGACGGTTCCTTTACCGCTTTTTAGATCCCCTTCCCAATGCGCCTGACCTTTCTTATGGATTGCCATGATATCGCTCCTTTTGTGACATGAAAGGGTTAAGTATAGAACTCCCTTACGCATTTGGGCGGCACGCGGCGATTTTAGGATCAATCCGCAGCGATATTTTTACTCATATTGATGCCGGTAACGCGAAATCCGGTGACTTCATAGAGTCGGCGAGCGCGCGGATTATCGCCGGCGACGCGCAGTTTTATTTGGCGGATACCCAGGTTTTTTAATTCATGCTCAAAAGCCGCCATCGCTTGTTTACCCAATCCCTGCCCCTGCAAGGACGGAAAAATATAAAAATCACAGATAAAGGCGGAGCGTATTTCTGCGTCAGGCTTATACCAGAGATAGCCAACCCGCTTTTCTATACCGTCAATTTCATCGAATAAGCAGCGTAAAGCCTGACCGTGAGTATTGACGCCATCGGGCAGATCCTCGGCAATTTCGCGCTGCGCCTGGGCCAATGCCGCCTCCGGAGAAAGCGCGTAATTGGTCGCGATCTCCGCCGCATAATCGGCAATAAAATAGTTCAGGTACGCGGCGTACTCTTCATCGCGCATTGGGCGAATAACAATCATCACAAGGGTCCTTTTATATCGTTAGGTTGTGCCAGTTTTTGCTGAATCTCTTCAAGAAACAGCGGCAGCGCGCTCGGCTGGTAGTCCCGCGAGAGATAAATCCCATACACGTTTAAGGCTTTTGGCCGCCAGGTCGGTAAAACCTGTTTCAGCGCCCCGCTGTTGAGCGCCCGCTGCGCCTCCAGCTCCGGCAGCATTGCAATGCCGCAGCCGGCTACCGCCGCCTCCATCAACAGCGAGGAGATCCCGGCGCTGAGGTTGCCGGAAACCGCCACCGTCACGCTTTCGCCGCTGGGGTCGCTAAACTGCCAGGTCTGACTGGCAAAATGGCTGTAATGCAGGCAGTTGTGGCGAGTGAGATCGTCCGGCGTATGCAGCGGCCCATTCTGCTGTAGCCAGCGCGGCGAAGCGCACAGCACCGAACGGCAAACGCCGAGACGGCGGGCGATAGCTCCCGGCTCCGGATTGTCGGTGATCCGAATCGCCACGTCGATCCTTTCGCCTATCAGACTTACCGGATGATTGTTGATATCCAGTTCAAGACGCAGCTGCGGATAGCGGGCGAGAAAATCGGGCAAAAGCGGAGAAATCAGCTGCATCGCGGTAAAATGAGCGCAGGCTACGCGCAGCGTTCCGCTGGGGATCGCTCGTTCACTCTGCCCGGCGATCTCATCCGACAGCTGCGTCAGGGTGCGCGTTTTTTGCAGTACCTTTTCCCCCGCAGCCGTGAGCGTCAGCTTACGGGTAGAGCGATGAACCAGTCGGGTGCCAGCCCACTGCTCCATCTGTTCCAGATAGCGGCTCACCATCGGCCGCGACATCCCCAGCGCCCGCGCGGCGGCGCTTAAGCTTCCCAGCTCACAAATACGCATATAGACCTGCGCGGCAATGACTCGATCCATAACTTGATTCCATCTGCACGTTTTATGAAACTCAGCATCTCTTTTTTCAGGAATTTTCGCAAATCAGGAAATCCGTAAAATAGCGCTTATTCACCTGACGAAGAGAAACGAACATGAAATTATCTGCCCTTGCCATCGCCACTACGCTGTTCAGCGCTTCAGTTCTGGCAGCCCCATTAACGTTGCAAACCTATAACCCGCAGGAGAACGGTATTTTCGCGGTTAACTCCACCCTCGCCTCCGGCCCGCATGAAGCGGTGTTGTTTGACGCTCAGTTCAGCGTGAAGGATGGCGAGAAGCTGGTTGAAATGATTCAGAAAAGCGGTAAAAAACTGACCCGCATCGTGATTACTTCCGGCGATCCGGATTTCTATTTTGGCCTGCAGCCGCTGGTCAAAGCGTTCCCGGAAGCCAAAGTGGTGGCAACCGCAGAAGTGGTTAAACACATTAACGCCACCAAACAGGCCAAACTGGCGTACTGGGGCCCGCAGATGAAGGACGGCGCGCCGACCCAGGTTTATGTCCCGCAGGAGCTGACGGCTAATACCTTCACTATCGACGGCGAAAAGGTTGAGATCCGCCAGCCGCAAAATTATGCCGCCTATGTGTGGATCCCGGCGAATAAAGCCATTCTTGGCGGTACCGGCGTGGCGTGGGGTATGCACGTCTGGACGGCGGACACTCAGAGCGTCGAAAGCCGTCAGCAGTGGATAAATACGCTCGACGAGATGGCCGCGTTGCATCCGCAGCAGGTGATCCCCGGCCATTATCTCGGCACGCCGCCAGCCGGTGACCGGGCGATTACTTTTACTCGCGATTATTTGACCCAGTTTGAGCAGGCGCTCAAAGAGCATAAAGATTCCGCTGGCGTCATTAAGGCGATGAAAGAGCGCTGGCCGGGGCTCGCGGAAGAGAGTTCGCTGGAGCTGAGCGCCAAAGTGAATACCGGCGAAATGAAGTGGTAAGTCTGGGTATTACGCGGGGATTTCTGCCTGGTGAAGGTTAATGCTATATCCAGGGGGTAAACCCGCCACCCGCCCGTCGGCCCGGAAAGGCGAACGCCTTACCGGGCACTATCCGCAGAAGCAGAGTGACCCCGGACCACTCTGAAAATGAGGCTGATTGTGCCGTCTCAATGTTGCTAATCCCGGCAAAATGGGCCACGCTAATGATCGCCGCGTGAAAAATAAGCGGCGTATTGAGGGTTAAATTTCGTCCGACAGTCGTCGGGCTTGTCCTTGAAACCGACACAGGATAAAGGAGTAAGAATGAAATCGAACCAACAGGCACGTCATCTTCTTGGTCTGAACTACAAACTTTCTCAGCAGAAAAAGGTCCTGCTGGAAGGCGATGCGGAAACCACGGTTAACCATGTTCGCGCCACCGGCCGCAAGCGCCGCGGTGGCTAATCTTTCAGCTAAGTGATGATAAAAACACCGTCCTTTCTCCAGGATGGTGTTTTTTTAAGACTATCCCCCTCATGTTTACCCTCCTTTGATGTCTTCTGCTTTATACTCTGCCCGCTGCCATTCCCTGCCAGCCCCCCGCCTGTCGCCGCGCCCGGGCTGAAGCGATTATCAAGGAGTTAGTGCGATGCAATTCACTCATAAGAAAAACCGCTCTCTTTACATCCCTTACGCCGGCCCCGTGCTGCTTGAATTTCCGCTGCTCAATAAGGGCAGCGCCTTCAGCATGGAAGAGCGCAGCAGCTTTAATCTGCTGGGCCTGCTGCCGGAAGTGGTCGAAACCATCGAAGAGCAGGCCGAACGCGCGTGGATCCAATACCAGGGATTTAAAACCGAGATCGACAAGCACATTTACCTGCGCAACATTCAGGATACCAACGAAACCCTGTTCTACCGTCTGGTCGGCAACCACCTCGATGAAATGATGCCGGTCATCTATACCCCGACCGTCGGCGCCGCCTGTGAGCGCTTCTCTGAGATCTATCGTCGCGCCCGCGGCGTGTTTATCTCTTACCAGAACCGCAATAATCTCGACGATATTCTGCAAAACGTACCGAACCATAACGTCAAGGTTATCGTGATGACCGATGGCGAACGTATTCTCGGCCTCGGCGACCAGGGCATCGGCGGAATGGGCATTCCTATCGGCAAACTGTCGCTGTATACCACCTGCGGGGGGATCAGCCCGGCCTACACCCTGCCGGTCGTTCTTGACGTGGGCACCAATAACCAGCAACTGCTCGACGATCCGTTATACATGGGCTGGCGCCACCCGCGCATTACCGACGATGAGTATTACCAGTTTGTTGACGATGTTATTCAGGCGATTAAAGCCCGCTGGCCGGATGTGCTGCTGCAGTTCGAAGACTTCGCGCAGAAAAACGCTATGCCGCTGCTTAACCGCTATCGCCACGAAATCTGCTCCTTCAACGATGATATCCAGGGCACCGCCTCGGTCACCGTCGGTACGCTGATTGCCGCCAGCCGCGGCGCGGGCAGTCAGCTGAGCGAGCAGAAAATTGTCTTCCTCGGCGCCGGTTCCGCAGGCTGCGGTATCGCGGAGCAGATCGTCGCCCAGATCCAGCGCGAAGGGTTAAGCGAAGAAGAAGCCCGCAAACGCGTATTTATGGTTGACCGTTTCGGTCTGCTCACGGATGCGATGCCAAATCTTCTGCCGTTCCAGAGCAAACTGGTGCAGAAACGCGAACACCTGCAAGAGTGGGACACCACCAGTGACGTGCTGTCGCTGCTTGACGTGGTGCGAAATGTAAAACCGGATATCCTGATCGGCGTCTCCGGGCAGCCTGGGCTGTTCACCGAAGAGATTATCCGCGAGATGCATAAGCATTGCCCACGACCAATCGTGATGCCGCTGTCAAACCCGACCTCAAGGGTGGAAGCCACGCCGCAAAATATCCTCAGTTGGACCGACGGAGAAGCGCTGGTCGCTACCGGCAGTCCGTTCGCTCCGGTAACGCTCAAAGGCAAGCAGTACGTCATCGCCCAGTGTAACAACTCCTATATCTTCCCGGGGATCGGCCTTGGGGTTATCGCTTCAGGCGCATCGCGCGTGACCGATGAGATGCTGATGGCCGCCAGCGAAACGCTGGCGAAACATTCGCCGCTGGTGAATAACGGTGAAGGTCCGGTTCTGCCGGAACTGAAAGATATCCAGAGCGTTTCGCGCGCTATCGCTTTTGCGGTGGGTAAAATTGCCCAGGAGCAAGGCGTGGCGGTGAAAACCTCCGCCGAAGCGCTGCTGCAGGCGATCGCCGATAACTTCTGGCAGCCGGAATATCGCAACTATCGCCGGACGTCAATATAACCACTAGCGTAACCGGGAGCGTTAATGCTCCTGGTTACCTGGGAAATAATTCTCTGGTTCGCTATTTTTTGATATCAAATCTATAGCCCTGCCGGCGAATCGTCACGATGGACTCAGATGAATAACACGCCCGAATCTTTTTACGTATCCGCCCAATAAGGACCATTAGTGAACTGCTGCAATATAGCTCACCTTCTGCATACAGCTGGCGCATAAGATCATCCTTGCTGGTAACTTTACCGCAGTTGCGGATTAATGTTTCCATAATAATATATTCAAAAGCGGTCAGATTTAACGTAACACCATTTACCGACAATTCCCGACGCGAAAGATTTAGCAGAAATGGCGGTATTGAGATTAATTCTGATGACAATCCATAGTTGCGGCGAAAAAGCGCATTGATACGCGCAACCATAATATCAATATGAAATGGCTTACGGATGTGGTTGTCCGCACCGGCGTTGAGGGCGTTAACGCAATCCTGCCAGCACTCGCCTGCGCTCATAACCAATATCGGTACAGAAACCCCCTGGCCGCGCCAATCGCGGATCAGAGCCAGACCCGCTTCACTTGTCGCGTCCAGATCAATAATGGCGATGTCAGGCGGATACTCTACGATATAGTAATTCGCTTCCTTGACGTTTTGTGCATCATCGACGATATGCCCTTGCTGCGTTAGCTGTACTTTCAAATGATGACGCAGCAGAGCCTTATCCGCAAAGACAAGTATGCGCATCTCCCCCCCTATTTCGATAGTAATTAACAGGCGTGACCTTTTTATTTTTTAATAACTATATTGTGCGGCTGTTGCTGTACGTTAAGTAGCATGCGGCATTAAAAACGCTAATAAATAGTTTTTAGCGGTGATAATTAAATTTTTCATAAACCCGGCTCACGGCGAATAAAAATCCAAAGCGCTTTATAAGGATATAAAGCACCAGACAATTGATATAGTTATCTCAGGAAACGGCCTGGCTAACGTTTATTGAGGATAATCAGTCCTGCTGTCAGATTATCTCGCCAGGCTTATACAGACGAAACAAATATTAAACCACATGCCGTGGCTTATTCAACGTTAGCTATTGATGATCAAAATCTAAGCAAACAGATTTATTTAGCAGCATGAAAACAGTGAGCCCGGTTTTTAAAGTATATAAAACCGATAATCATTGTATCTGAAGCATAAATAGCTATAAGTATGACAAATAATTGATTTTGAACCATTACAGTTTGCAGAAAAATAATGATATATATCAATTGGTAGCGGAAATATTCTTCTTTTCTGTCGAATCGATTATGAAATGAGCGAGATTACGTAAGTTATATTGATTTCATGAATAATTCTTCTGCGTTATCGCTTTTGCGTTGCGCCAAAGCAGCGCTGCTAAGCCTGATAGGGTTCAAGCGCCCAGGATGTTAGTGGCAAAAGCGTGCCCGGCGTAAACGGATCGCTAGCCAAAACGGATTTCACCCATTACACTGCCTGCACCTATCAACTTACTGAATAAAAAAAGGAGGATCCCATGTCGTACCGTGAAATGTTTTTTTCACGTGCATTTGGCGATCGCACCTGCTCAAGCGTTATCGGTATCGTGCTGCGATAACTTCAGCTTGAGCGAAGAAACCAAAGACTGAATCCCTTCCCTCGGGCTTACCGGGTTATCGTCAGCGATGTTTGACGAGGCATAAACATGCCTGTAACTCTTGAGTAAGTTCACCATGAGTACATTACTAACTGCACAATCTCTCCATGTTGATACGGCGTTTGGCCCGCTGTTCACAAACCTCTCCTTTACCCTCAAAAAAGGCGACCGCATTGGCCTGATTGGCTATAACGGCTGCGGAAAAAGTACCCTGCTTAGAGTGCTGGACGGCACGATGATTCCGAATGGGGGCAGCGTGGCGCTGGCCAGCCACTGCCTGATGGCGCGGGTGGAACAGCATCTACCCGATACGCTGTTAGCGCAACCTCTGCTACAGGTGGTCCTGGAAAAACTTCCCGCCCTTGAGCGAGAGAACCAGCGCTGGCAAGCGGAGCGGCTGCTGGCGGAGATGGGCTTTACGTCCGATGAGGCCCGGCAGCGGGTATCAACCCTGAGCGGCGGTCAGCATACCCGGCTGCTGCTCGCCAGGGCGCTGATTCAGCAACCGGATCTCCTGCTGTTGGACGAACCGGGAAACCACCTCGACCTGCCGACTCTCCTGTGGCTGGAAAGCTTCTTGCAAACCTGGCAGGGGAGTTTCGTTCTGGTGTCTCATGACAACATCTTACTGGATGCTGTAACTAATGCGAGTTGGATCCTGCGCGACAAAACCCTGCATGCCTTCTCCCTGCCCTGCAGCGCTGCCCGTCAGGCGCTGGATGAGCGAGATGCCAGCGATGCGCTGCGCCATAAAGCCGAGCAAAAAGAGATTGACCGGGTCGCCGCCAGCGCCAAACGACTGGCTATCTGGGGGCGCACCTATGACAACGAAGATCTCTCGCGTAAAGCTAAGCAAATGGAAAAGCAGGTTCAGCGCCTGAAGGAGAGCCAAACCGGTCTCACCGCCGGAACACCCTGGCGGCTAACGCTGCGCGGCGACATGCTGCGGGCAGACAGGCTGCTGGAGATGGATCAGCTTCCCGTCCCGCCCGCGCCGGGTCTGCCGGTCCTGTTTACTGCGGGTCTGGCTCGTCTGAAAAGCGGCGATCGGGTCGCGGTAATGGGCCGTAACGGCGGCGGGAAATCCTCCCTGCTGCGTCTACTGTGGCGACATATGCAGCAGGAATCAGCGGAGGACGGCTTACGCCTGCACCCGCGGCTGAAACCGGGTTATTACGATCAGACCCTGCATCAGCTTGCGGATGACGACACGCTTCTCAACGCGCTGGAGCCTTTTGAGCCGGCGGCGGACGCGCGCAAGCGGGCGCTGATCTCAGCCGGATTTAGCTGGGCTCGTCACGGGCAAAAGGTCGCCACCTTAAGCGGCGGCGAGCGTTCGCGTCTGCTATTTGTCGGCCTGTCTCTGGCCTGCTATAGCCTGCTGCTTCTGGATGAGCCAACCAACCATCTGGATATGGACGGCAAAACAGCGCTGGCAAGAACGTTGTGCGACTACCCAGGCGGACTGCTGCTGGTGAGCCACGACCGCGAACTCATTAACCATAGCTGCAATCGCTTCTGGCTTATTGACGAGCGCGGGCTGAGCGAATGGCACAGCGCCGAAGAGGTGTATGAGGTTTTACGCACCGCCGTTCGTTGTCCGGCCCCGGAGGTCGTGGCGGAGAACCGCCGCGAAGCGGAGGAAGACCATGATACGCTGCTGGAACGGTTAGTGTCGCTTGAGCAACTGCTGGCCGACGATCTGGCCCGTAAACCAAAACATCAAAAACCGCAGCTGCAGGCGCAGTGGCGTAAGGAGATAGCCACCCTCAACGCTTTGCTAAGCTAAATGTTGTTCCCCGGCGCAGCCCGCTGCGCCGGGGTTTTACTTAGCATGAGTCGCCGGTCGCGGTTTGATTCGACTAAACTGCTGCTCGGTCATCGTCCTGCCCCACTGTTCGCCCTGCCACTCTTTATCCAGCGTGAAACTAAAGGATTCATACAGCCTGCGGGCGGCGTGCAGGCCGCTGAAGGTCCATAGCTGTACTGATGCAAAGTCCCGGCTATCGCAAAAAGCCATGGCTTCGCTCAGCAGGCGCCGACCAATGCCGCTACCCCGGCAGCTATCGTCGAGAATAAACCAGCGCAGATGCGCCTGGTTATTCCCCAGATCCTCGCCGTCAATCGCTACCGATCCGACAATTTGCTCGCCCTGAACGGCCAGCCAAACACGGTTGCACGGTTTATCGAGACGAGCTGAAAATTCCGCCAGCCCGCTGGCGACTTTACTCTCGAAAAAAGCACCAAACTGATAATGTTTTGCATAATACTCGCCGTGCATTTGCGCTATGCGGCCAATCATTCCAGGCCGATAGCCGGTAGCGATATCAATCGTCTTTTTCGAGCCTGTAGCCTCGACGTCGCGGCATTTTTCCAACGCCCAGGCCCAGGTTGTGAGGCCCTGAGCGACGCACTGTCTTTGCGCATCGCTCAGGTGTTCCAGCGCATCCACTACCCGCATAGCGCCGTAGGCGTTAATTTTTTTGACCGTCGCCGCACCTTGCGCCGTTAACGCAAGCTGCTTAATCCGCCCGTCGCGGGAGGACGTTTTTTCCCGGAGTTCCCCGGCGGCAAGCAGACGGGAAAGCATCCTGCTGACGCTAGACTTTTCCAGCCCCAGGATCTGCACCAGCTGAGCGGCCGTCATCGCGCCGCGTAGTGAAATTTCCACAAGCGTATGTACCGCCGAAGGTGAGTACGCCGTAGCGGCCAGCGTGGTGCTCATAAAGCCCAGTTCACGCACCATCAGGCGGGAAGCGGTACGAATTTCATCAACAAGCGCGGGTGAGTTCATCTGAGGTCAGCTCTGTCAGAAATAGTTGCATGATACAACCATTTTCTGCTGCGTGCTGTCAAGCCGCCGTGTTGCCTCCTCCCTGAACTGGCCTCAACTGAACGGGGTGAATGCTCGCACTTTACTCGCGCGTGACACCATGCCGATACCCACCTTGCGGGGAAAAAGACGCCTGCCGGCTTTACCCGCTTTTGTACTTATTGCGGATTTTTCTCTTTCCACGCTTCCCATGCCGCTTTGATTTCCTGTTTCGCGGCGGCGGCATCGTTAAAGCCGTCCAGCTCGACTTTTTTGCGTCCGTCCGGCAGCTGTTTGTAAACCCGGAAGAAAGCCTGCAGACGCTCCTGCTCAATTTTCGGCAGATCGCTGATGTTAATCACGTCATCGTAGGTTGGGTCGATTTTACTTGCCGGAACGGCAATGATTTTGTCGTCCTTCTCGCCGCCATCAATCATCTTCAGCACGCCAATCGCGCGCAGCTTAATCAGCGTTCCCGGGGCCATCGGCGCGCGGGTATAAAACACCACGTCCAGCGGATCGCCATCCCCTGCCAGCGATTGAGTGAGCGAGCCGTAGTTAGCCGGATAGGCCACCGGCATCGACTGGAAACGATCGGCGATCAGAAAGCCGGTTTTGGCGTCCGTTTCGTATTTGATAATGCCGCCTGCCGGGATTTCGGTTACGGCGTAAAACTCTTCAGGGTTGTTGTTCGGCTGCGGGAAATCCAGCACGTTTTGCGCCTCAACAGCGGTAGAAAGCAGAAGGCCTGCGGCCAGGAGGGTTTTCGCCAGATGCATTGTCATGTCGCTCCAGGTTAATAAGAAATTGAAAAACAGAACGATAGAGATCGCGGATGAAAATTTCATGACATGCAAGTGACATAAATATGACGCGCAGTAACATAAGAAAAACTGTTCGAAAAACAAACAAAAGAAATCTTTAACCAGCATAAAAATCTATTATTACCTTGATTTATTGGCAATTTAAGCTATTTGTTAACATGCGTAAAAACAAATATTGTGTTAATACGCTTATGTTTAATAAGGAGAACAGAATGAAAGCTGCCGTCGTCACGCAAGATCATCAGGTCAATGTTACGGAAAAAACACTTCGCCCATTACAGCACGGCGAAGCCCTTTTAAAAATGGACTGCTGCGGCGTCTGCCATACCGACCTGCACGTTAAGAACGGCGATTTTGGCGATAAAACCGGCGTCATTCTGGGCCATGAAGGCGTGGGCGTGGTGCAGCAGGTCGGCCCTGGCGTGCACTCGCTCAAGCCGGGCGATCGCGCCAGCGTCGCATGGTTCTTCGAAGGCTGCGGTCACTGTGAATATTGTAACAGCGGTAACGAAACGCTGTGCCGTTCGGTAAAAAATGCGGGCTACACCGTTGATGGCGGGATGGCCGAAGAGTGTATCGTCATTGCCGATTACGCGGTCAAAGTGCCGGATGGTCTTGATTCTGCGGCAGCCAGCAGCATCACCTGCGCAGGGGTCACCACCTATAAAGCGGTAAAAGTTTCCCATATCAAACCCGGCCAGTGGATCGCCATTTATGGCCTCGGCGGGTTGGGTAACCTGGCCCTGCAATATGCGAAAAACGTTTTTAACGCCAAGGTCATCGCCCTTGACGTTAATGATGAACAGCTGAAACTGGCCGCAGAAATGGGCGCAGATTTGACCATCAATTCCCGCAGCGAAGACGCGGCCAAAATTATCCACGAGAAAACCGGCGGCGCCCATGCCGCAGTCGTGACGGCGGTCGCCAAAGCGGCGTTTAACTCTGCGGTGGATGCGGTTCGCGCCGGCGGACGCGTGGTGGCCGTCGGCCTGCCTCCGGAAGCCATGAGCCTGGATATTCCGCGCCTGGTACTGGACGGTATCGAGGTGGTTGGTTCTCTGGTGGGTACGCGCCAGGATCTGGCCGAAGCCTTCCAGTTTGCCGCCGAGGGTAAGGTGGTACCGAAGGTCACCCTGCGCCCGCTAGGTGATATCAACGCCATCTTTAAGGAGATGGAACAGGGACAAATTCGCGGTCGTATGGTGATTGATTTCCGCCGTTAATTTTCTCGCCTCTCTCGCTACGGGAGAGGTTCCATTTATCCCCTTATGCACGTAGCTCTGCTGCGCATATTTACATGATGCCCGGCAGAAATCCTTTCTTACGCTCATCATCGTTCAGCCGATAAATATCGAACCGGCTACCACCTTCATTAACAACGCTCTCCCCGCTATGCGCAGCCTGTGGTATGCAGGATATAAATGCTTTTTACGCAAATGCTTAGCGCAAATCCTTACTTCCTTTGTTAAAACGCGCGCCCGATGATGACTAAACAAGAGATAACAAAGGAATTCACCATGCACATCCGTTTTCGCCTGCCCGCGCTGGCGGCGCTATTTTTAACCGGCGCGTTTTCCGCCTGGGCCGCCGACACCCCGGTTAAAGGCGGTACGTTAATCTATCTGGAGCAGCAGCCGCATACTAATCTTTACCCACCGGCCGGTGGCTTCTACCCCAACGGCGGCATTCTTAATCAAATAACCGATAAGCTCACCTGGCAGGACCCGAAAACCCTGCAGGTGGAGCCGTGGATCGCCGAAAGCTGGAGCGCCAACGCGGATAAAACCGAATATACCTTTAAGCTTCGCCCCGGGGTGACCTTCTCAGATGGCACCCCGCTTGACGCCAGGGCGGTCGCCAAAAACTTTGATACCTACGGCCTCGGTGATAAAGCGCACCGCCTGCCGGTGTCTGAGGTCATTAATAACTACGATCGCAGCGAAGTCATCGATCCGCTGACGGTAAAGTTCTACTTTAAAAAGCCCTCGCCGGGATTTCTGCAGGGCACCGCCACCATCGGCTCCGGGCTGGTATCCCTCAGTACCCTGGCGCGTAATTTTGAAGAGCTGGGCGATGCCCGCCATATTATTGGCTCCGGACCTTTTACGGTAAAAGATGAAAAGCCGGGGCGCGAACTCACTCTGGTCGCGCGCAAAGATTATCAATGGGGACCGAAAAATCTCAGCCAGCAGGGGCCAGCTAATCTCGATGGCATCACTTACATCGTTACCCCTGAAGATGGCGTGCGCATTGGCGCTCTGCTGGCGGGCCAGGCTGACTTTATCCGTCAGGTACAGGCCTACGATGAAAAGCAGGCCACCGGGCAGGGCTTTAAAATTTATGCTGCCCCCACGCGCGGCGTTAACGATAGCCTGAGCTTCCGGCCGGATAATCCGCTGGTTGCCGACCTGCGCGTTCGTCAGGCGCTGCTGCACGCCACCGACGCCAGGCAGATAGTCGAAACGCTGTTCTCCGCCAACTATCCGCAGGCGACCTCCGTCGTCGCCAGTACCGCCGCCGGGTACGTTAACCTCAGCGACAAGCTGGCTTTCGATCCGGCCAAAGCGAAACAACTGCTTGATGATGCGGGCTGGAAACCGGCTGCCGATGGTATTAGGGTCAAAGATGGCCAGCGGCTGGCCTTAACCGTCTATGAATCTCTGCCGCAACCGCAAAATAAAGAAGTTTTGCAGCTTGTCGCTCAGCAGTGGCGTCAGGTCGGCGTCGCGCTGGCGGTCAAAGCCGGCGATGCCGGCAGCCGTACGCTGGATAACCTCGATCCGCTGAAAACGCCGCTCACCGTGTCGGAAGTGGGCCGCGCCGACCCCGACGTGGTGAAAAGCATGTTTTTCCCCACTAACCGCGACGCGCTGCTGCAAAAAGGCGGCTCCAGCGACAAAGTACAGGGGTTCCGCGACGATAAGCTCAACGCATTGCTGAGCGCGATTTCAGCCGAAGTTGAACCGCAAAAACGGCTCCAGCTCACCGGCGATGCCCAACGCTATCTGCTGGATAATGCCTACGTGATCCCGATATTTGAAGAACCGCAGGTCTTCGCCGGCGCCCCGTGGGTGAAAGGCGTCAGTTTTGAAGCAGTAGGCCGCCCGTCGTTCTATGGCGCGTGGCTGGAAAAGCACTGAGGAGCCTGCGATGAGCCATTATCTTCTGCGGCGAACCGGCCAGGGTTTACTGGTGCTATGGGCGGCATTTACCCTCTCCTTCATCCTGTTACAGGTGCTGCCCGGCGATGCGGTACTGATCAAGTTTCAGAATCCGGATCTGGGGCTCAGCCCTGAGCAGATCGCCGAAATGCGCCTCGCCTGGGGGGCCGATAGCCCGGTGTGGAAGCAGTATCTCCACACCCTCTTCGCCATGCTGCGCGGGGATTTTGGTTATTCGCTGCAGGCCGGACTGCCGGTGAGCGCGCTGATCGCCAGCAATCTGCCGCAGACACTAAGCCTCGCGCTCCCCGCCTTTGCGCTGGCGGTGGCGCTGGCTTTTACCCTCGCCTTCGCCTCACGGCTGCCGGGTCTGCGCTGGCTAAGCAATACGCTGCAATCGCTGCCGGTGCTGTTTATCTCCCTGCCGACGTTCTGGCTCGCTATCGCCCTGATACAGCTTTTCTCCTTTCAGCTGCGCTGGATACCGGTGATCAATCCGGGACCGATTGAGGGACTCATTCTGCCCGTCGTCGCCGTCGCGGTACCGATTTCCGCTCCGCTGGCGCAGATTCTGATGCGCAGTCTGGATCAGGTCGCCGCGCTGCCGTTTGTGGCCGTTGCTCGTGCTAAAGGCATGAGCGAGACCGGCGTGCTGTGGCGGCACGTTACCGGCAATGCCCTGCTACCGGTGCTCAATATGGCCGGGCTGCTGCTCGGGGAACTGATCGCCGGAGCCCTGATTACCGAAACCGTGTTTGGCCGCGGCGGGCTGGGTCTGCTGACGCAGCAGGCGGTCAATAATCAGGATATCGCGGTACTGCAGGCGGTGGTGATGATCTCAGCCCTTGGTTTTGTCCTGATTAATCTGCTGGTCGACCTGCTGATGCCGCTGCTCGACCCGCGCCTGAAAACCGCTGAGGGAGGTACGCTATGAGTCTGGTTGATTACGCAATCGCCGCCCGCCGCCGCTCGCCAGACTGGCGCACGCTACGCTTCCAGCCCGGCCTGCTGCTGGCCTGGGCGATTATGATCGTTGCTGCGCTGATGGCCGTTGTCCCGCAGCTGTTTACCGCTTATAACCCGTTGGAAGGTTTCCCCGGCGCCCAGCGCCTGGCCCCCCAGGCGGGTCACTGGCTGGGCACCGACCAGCTTGGTCGCGATCTGTGGAGTCGAATCGTCTACGGCGCTGCCCATTCGCTCTGCGCTGCGCTGGCGGCAGTGGCGATTGGCCTGATCATCGGAACCGCGCTGGGTACGCTGGCCGGCGCGCTGGCGGGACGCGTGGAGTCGATCGTCATGCGGCTGGTCGACGTACTGCTGGCGATTCCATCCCTGTTGCTGTCCCTGACGGTCATTATTCTGCTCGGCTTCGGCACCCTCAACGCCGCCGTCGCGGTCGGGGTGGCGGCAATAGCCAGCTTTGCCCGCCTGGCGCGCGCGGAAGTCGTACGCGTACGGCGCAGCGATTACGTCGAAGCGGCCTACGGCAGCGGCGGCACCTTTTTTGCCGTCTTCTGGCGGCATATTTTACCCAACTCGCTCACCGCGGTGCTGGCCTTCGCCACGCTCCAGTTCGGCCAGGCCGTTCTGGCGCTCTCAACCCTGAGTTTTCTCGGCTACGGCACGCCGCCGCCGGTACCAGAGTGGGGATTACTGATCGCCGAAGGCCGTAACTACCTCTCCACTGCCTGGTGGCTAACGACCCTTCCCGGTATGGCGGTGATTGCGGTCGTGCTTGCCGCCAACCGTATTAGCCGTCAATTTAGCGGAGAACGCCGATGAATGTTTTAACCGTAGAAAACCTACGCATCAGCTATCGTTCGCAGAGTGAATGGCGTGAAGTCGTGCATAACGTCAGTTTTCAGGTAAAACGCGGCGAAATGCTGGCGTTCGTCGGCGAATCCGGCTCGGGCAAAACTACTACCGCCCAGGCGATAATGGGTCTGCTGGCGGAGAATGCCCGGCGCGACAGCGGGCGCATCAGTATTAACGGCGAAGATATTAGCGGCTGGTCAGGTAAACGCCTCGACGGCCTGCGCGGCGCGCGAATTAGCCTGGTACCCCAGGATCCAGGCAACTCCCTCAATCCGGTGAAAACCATCGGCGCGCAGGTAGGTGAAATTCTGCGCCTCCATCAGAAACGCAGCGCCGCGGAACGTAAAACGCAGGTACTGGCGCTGCTGGCTAAGGTTGGACTGAGCCACCCGGAGCAGCGCTTCGATCAATATCCGCACCAGCTTTCAGGCGGCATGAAGCAGCGAGTGCTGATTGCCATCGCCATCGCTCTGAAACCGGATTTAATCATTGCTGATGAGCCAACCAGCGCCCTTGACGTGACGGTACAGAAGCGGATCCTCGATCTGCTGGATACCCTGCGCCGGGAGTCCGGCACCGCGGTGCTGTTCGTCACTCACGATCTGGCGCTGGCAGCCGAGCGTGCCGACCACCTGCTGGTCTTTCGTCATGGCGAAATTCAGGAGCAAGGCGCGACCCGCGATGTGGTACGGACGCCGCAGCATGCCTATACTCGCCAGCTGCTCAGCGATCTTCACGGCCCGACGCTGACCATGGCTCCCTCCGGCGGTCGCGTGCTGGCTACGCCGGCGATTCGCGTCGACGACATCAGTAAGCGCTTCTCATTAGGCCGGGCGCATTTGCAGGCGCTGGACGCCGTGAGTTTTGAGGTTAAGCGCGGCTGCACGCACGCGCTGGTTGGTGAGTCCGGTTCCGGTAAAACGACGCTTGCGCGGATCCTGCTGGGATTCGAAAAGGCGGATAGCGGCCAGATTGCCATCGATGGTATTGATGCCGGGCATCTCAGTCGGAAGGCGCTCCGCCAGCTACGGCGTAAAATTCAGTTTGTCTATCAGAACCCCTTTGCCTCTCTTGACCCACGGCAAACGCTGTTTGAAATCATTGAAGAGCCGTTAAAGAACTTCGACCGCTTCAGCGCCGGAATACGACGCCAGCGCGTCGAAACGGTCGCCGCTCGCGTAGCGCTCGTTCCGGAGCTGCTGTCGCGAACCGCCCGTGAGCTATCCGGCGGGCAGCGGCAGCGGGTGGCTATCGCCCGCGCCCTAATCCTTGAACCGACGATTCTTGTCCTCGATGAAGCGACTTCGGCGCTGGACGTTACCGTCCAGGCGCAAATTCTCGCCTTGCTGCAGCAGCTGCAGCAACAGCTGGGATTGACCTATCTGTTTATCACCCACGATTTGGCGACGGTTCGCCGTATCGCCCACAGCGTGACGGTACTGCGGGCGGGCCAGGTTATTGAACATGGCGATGTGGGCCGACTGTTCAGCGCTCCGCAGCATGAGTATACCCGCGAGCTTATTGCCGCTATTCCCCACTTTTCCCCCTCGAACAAGGAGGTCGCATGACGCGTAAACGACTGGGTTTTTTCACTCGCCTGCTGGACCACGTCGCGCCAGGTGAGCGCTATCGGCTGGCTACCGAACAAATTCGCCACGCCGAACGACTGGGTTTCGACAGCGCCTGGGTCGCTCAGCACCATTTTCATGAGCACGAAGGCGGCCTGCCGTCGCCGCTGGTCTTTCTCGCCCACGCGGCAGCGCATACGGAGCGCATTCGCCTGGGAACCGCCATTATCACCCTGCCGATGGAAAACCCGCTGCGGGTTGCCGAGGATGCGGCGGTGCTGGATCTGCTCGCCGATGGACGACTGGAGGTGGGCTTCGGGTCTGGCGGCACGCCGACCTCGTTTTTACCCTTTGGATTGACCATCGACCAGCGCAGCGCAGTCTTTGCCGAACACCTGCATCTGATTCAAAGCGCCTGGCGCGGAGATTCACTTTCGCATCCGGATAATCATCTTTATCCCCGGGCACCGCAGTTGGCGGAGCGTATCTGGATTGCCACCTTTTCCGTTGAGGGCGCGGTGCGCGCGGCTCAGGCCGGACACGGCCTGATGCTTTCGCGTACCCAGCCGCGTCCTTCAGGGCAGCCCACGCTGCCGCTGGACGCTATCCAGAATCCGATTATTGATGCCTATCTCGCCGCGCTGCCGCCGGGCGTCGAGCCACGGATCCTCGCCTCGCGGACGGCCTTTGTCGCCGATAGCCAGCAGTATGCGCTACAGGTCGCTGAACCCGGTCTGCGCCAGCAGGCGGCCCAGCATCGCGCCGCAGGTCATCATATTATTGGTGACGCTGTCACTGATTTTTTGCCGCAGCTTGACGCGCACGTTGGCGACCCGCAGCACGTCGCCGCTTCGCTGGGGCGCGATAGCGTCCTGCGGCGGGTAACCGATATTTCGTTCCAGGTGCACTCCGTTGAACCCTCGCACCGCGACACGCTTCGTTCCATTGAGCTGATCGCTCAGCATATTGCCCCGCAGATACGATAAGGAGTCACCATGACGCTCAGTCAGGATATATTGGCCGAACTGGCAGAAATTGCCCCCGATTCCGCCTTAGCGGCGGCGAGAGCCGTGCGCAAGGCGGCCACCCATCATGCTCAGGGAAGCTATGAAGCGCTGTTCGGTCAGCAGGATAACGACTTTCCGCTCGACGAACGTTTTGCCGTTGCCGCCAGGGTAGCGAAGCTGCATGAGAGCGATGCGCTGGCCGCCCACTATGCCGGGTTTGGGATTGCCGATCCAACCTCGCCGCGGCTGGTTCCGGCGCAGGCCTTTGCCCGGCTGTTGACCTTCGCGCCGGTAGAAGCCACGCCTTCGGCTCTGGAGGCATTAACCCGCGCCGGATGGAGCCCGCGCGCTATCGTGACGCTGGCCCAGCTGATTGCGTTTGTCAGCTTCCAGAGTCGTCTGTTGAACGGTCTACGCCTGCTCAACGGTAAAAGCGCCCCGGTTGCCGGGACCCCGGTCGTAGCCGGATTCTGGCATACCTCACCGCAAACCCTCAGCGGTAAACGCGCGCCGGTGCGCTTCACCCGCGATGAACTGCACTGGGAACCCTGGCTGGCGGCTAAACCGCTGGCGGAATTTACCCCGGATGAGCAGGCGCTGCTGGCGAAATTCGGCCACAGCGACTCGCCCTACTTCCGCCTGCTGGCGCGCAACCAGCCGGTGCTGGAGCAGCGTACGTTAACCGATAAAGGGATTTTTTATACTCCCGGCGGCCTGCCGCGCGCCGAACGCGAGCTGGCGGCGACGGTAGCGAGTAAAATCAACGGTTGTATTTATTGCGCCTCGGTGCATGCTCGCAAGGCCGCGCAGTTAGCGAAAGATGAAACGGCGGTAGAGACCCTGCTGGCGGTGACCCCGGGAGAGAAGCTGAGCGATGGGCAGACGCCGCGCTGGCAGGCGCTCATTGATTTTGCCGCAGCGATTTCCGTTACCCCTCCCGCCCTGGACGCGAGCCACCTTGCGGCCGTCGAGCAGCAACAGCTGGATACCCTTGCCCAACTGGATCTGCTGCAATCGGCAGCCTTCTTCGCCTGGGCCAACCGGTTAATGCTGACCCTCGGGGAGCCGTGGCAGGATTAGCCGCCTGCGGATTTCGTCAGACAGAACGCTGCTGATAGCGGGCATAAATCAGCAGTGAACTGAGCGCAAGAAACGAAAGCAGCGCGGCCGGTAAGGCAACAGAACGCCAGCCAAGGCCGGCCGTAATCATCATCCCGCCGAACAGCGCCCCGATGGCGCTACCAAGATTAAAGGCGATCTGGCCGCCCGCCGCGCCCAGCATCTCGCCGCCTTTGGCATTTTGCAGCAGCATGATTTGCAGCGGCGCCGACAGGGCAAACAGCGCCGCGCAGCAGATAAACGCCAGGGTTAGTGAGGCGGTTTTATTCTCACCCAGCAGGAACAGGAGTAATAAGGTCAAAACGATAACGCCATCCGTCACGGCGGCAATACGTAACGGACTGTAGCGTGCGGAAACTTTACCGCTAAATAAATTCCCCAGAACCATCCCCAGGCCCACCAGCATCATAATCATTATAATGGCGCTTTCACCGAAGCCGGAGACGTTGATCATAAACGGCTTAATATAGCTAAACCACGCGAAGACGCCGGCATTGCCGAACAGGGTGGCGGCAAAAATTAACCACGGCGCAGGTGAGGTTAAAAAATGAAATTGCGAGCGCAAGCGCGTGGTTGATTTATCAAATAACGTCGGCACCCACCAGGCGATGGACACCAGCACCGCGACGTCAAAGACCGCAATCGCCAGGAAGGTATAGCGCCAGCTGAACTGATGGCCAAGCCAGGTTCCTCCCGGTACCCCCAGCAGATTGGCGACGGTCATCCCGGCGATCATCCCCGCCACCGCTGCGGTAACCTTGCCTGGCGGCGCAATTTTCGACAGAATGATCGCGCCCACGCCAAAGAATGCGCCGTGCGGAAACCCGGAGATGAGGCGCCCCAGCGCCAGCATCGAGTAGCTGGAAGAGAACGTGAAGATGGCGTTGCCGATAATGCATAGCGCTACGAGAAACAGCATCACTGATTTTAGTGAAAAGCGGCTGGAGAATATCGCCATCACCGGCGCGCCGATCACGACGCCGGACGCATAATATGAAATCATGTTGCCTGCGGCAGGAATGGATATGCCGACATCACGGGCAATTTCAGGTAATACCCCCATGATGCCAAATTCCGCCATTCCGAGACCAAAAGTGCCAAGCGCTAACGAAAAAATAGTCTTTTTCATACATCTAATCACTTGTTATGGATTTTACCGATCGCATTATTATGCATTCTCTGGCGGTAAACCAGTTTAAAACCTTCCGTAACCTGTTTATCCATAAAACAGCGTGATTACTTCATATCGAACGTTCATAAAAACAGCAATCATTAAATCCTGAATTGGCTTAATACCCAATGGGCAACCAATATAACAATGACAACGACAGGCGTGAACCAAACGTCAAAATCGAAAGCCCGGTAAATAAGCCCTGTAAGTACTATTGCGCAGATTAATATTACGTGAGTGCGAATGCCGTCATAAATATCCTTTAAAAAATAGCGAAGCATGGCTTTCATGATTTTATTGCCTCGGGCAGCCAGTCGCCGTTAACGCTTCATCCGCGAGTGAATTAGTGAACCTGCTGTTGCTTGATCTTTTTCATCACCTTTGCTGCTTTGTATACCTCACTTAGCGGAGCGAAGTGATGCGATACCCCACAGGCGACGACCAGCGGTAGCGCGAAAATAATGAGTTGCGCAGGATGCCAGGTCCCTTCATGTACCGCTTTCAGGATGCCGATCCCGATAATTAAAAGAACGAATACATGGACAAATATTGCCCTGGGCAAGCGCGATGCCGCTTCGTCAACGGCACAGTATAAAAGCGTCTTATATCTCGCCGTTAACTTGTCGATCTGCTTATCTGTAAAGCCACTTTCATGCATGATTTTTATTAATTTAGTATCTTCCATTTTTTACTCAAATATAACCCGGACTTCCTTGAACCGTATACAGCTTACTCTTTATCACTGCGTAAAGACAACCCACAACATTAATTTCAGTAATTTTCTTTTCTGTGGAAGCCGCCGCGCAAAATACGCAAGGATCCGCCTAAATGATAGCGTTTTTTATAGAGACAACGGATAATGACGTTAATAGCGCTACGTTGAAATAGCGACCCAACTGGCTTAATGGGAAAAAGGGAAATATCTGTCATCAGAAAAAGAGAGCCCGTCAGAGTGCGCGCCCGGGCATAAATAAATGAGACAATGTTTTCAACGCTGTCAGAGGTGAGCTAATTGATGCCCCTGAGGATATTAACCCCCGTTCCGGCATTAACCGGAACGGGTAATACGTTAAGGCTTACTTCAGCCCTTCGCGATTTTCCCTTTTCGCTTCCAGGCGCTCCACGTCGCGATACCAGCGCGGATGATGCTTCTTCGCCCAGCGTCGGCTCACCTTCCCTTCAATCATGCCTTTAATCGATCCTTTAACCCAGAATGCCATATACATATGGATCAGAATCGCATGGATAAGAATAATGGCCGACGTTGCGTGAATCAGCAGACTATAGCGAATAACCTGAATCGGGAAATAGTGGGCAAAATAAGGCCGCCAGATAATCACCCCGGTGACCAGCAGCACAAATATCATGCTCATGATCGTCCAGAACATCATTTTCTGGCCAGCGTTGTATTTCCCTACCCGCGCCACTTTATGCTCATTGCCCTTAAGCACCTCGATAATCCCTTTCAGCCAGGGAATATCCTGTTTGTCGGGAATATTATGGTGGACAAAGCGCACGAACATAAACATCAGGGCCACGAAAATCAGAACCCCGAAGAACGGATGCAGAATACGCCCCATCTGCGGGGTACCGAAGGTTTCGGTCAGCCACTGCAGCGTCGGGAAGAAAAACGAGATCCCCGACAGCGCCACCAGGAAAAAGCAGATGACCACCGTCCAGTGACAGGCGCGGTCAATAAACTTCGTGCGCACAATCATTTTCGATTTACTCATCATGCTCCTCCTCATCGTCATCCGCTTCCGTGTTCGGCCCAATCCCGATGTAGTGATAGATCAGCCCGGCAAAGGTGGCGATAAAGCCAACGGCGGAGAGCGGCTTCAGCGCGCCTTTCCACAGATTTATCGAGGTATCTATCTGCGGCTCCTTCGGCAGGTTATGGTACAGCTCCGGCTGGTCCGCATGATGCAGCACGTACATCACGTGGGTGCCGCCGACGCCAGGCGGGTTATACACCCCGGCATGGGAATAGCCGCGTTTCTTCAGTTTTTCCACACGCTCGTTGGCCACTTCCAGCATCTCTTGCTTGCTGCCGAAGTGAATCGCGCCGGTTGGGCAGGTTTTCACGCAGGCCGGTTCCTGGCCAACGCTGACCCGATCGACGCACAGCGTGCACTTATAGACCCGGTTATCCTCTTTATTGAGGCGCGGGACGTTAAAAGGGCATCCGGCAATACAGTAGCCGCAGCCGATGCAGTTTTCCTGCTGAAAGTCGACGATGCCGTTTGCGTACTGAATAATCGCTCCGGCGGACGGGCACGCCTTCAGGCAGCCCGGATCCTCACAGTGCATACAGCCGTCTTTGCGAATCAGCCACTCCAGCTTGCCGTTCTGCTCGGTTTCGCTAAAGCGCATTACCGTCCAGGATTTGGCGCTCAGATCGGCGGGATTGTCGTAAACCCCGACGCAGTGCCCGACTTCATCGCGGATATCGTTCCACTCGGAACAGGCCACCTGGCAGGCTTTGCAGCCTACGCAGGAGGAGACATCAATCAGCTTTGCCACTTCCGCCTTAAAATCCCGCGCGCGCGGCGCGGGGGTGATCGGATTGGTGGCGGAGCGTTTAATGATGTCCTGGGTTTCCATCGCCATTGCTTCGCTCCTTACGCTTTCTCGATGTTGACCAGAAACGCCTTATACTCCGGCGTCTGCGAGTTGGAATCCCCGACGTTCGGCGTCAGGGTATTGGCGATGTAACCTTTGCGGGCCACTCCTTCAAAACCCCAGTGCAGCGGAATACCGACGGTTTCCACCTGCTGACCGTTGACGTTGAGCGTTTGCAGACGACGCGTCACCACCGCCACCGCGCGAATAAAGCCGCGCATGCTGCTGACCGTCACCCGATCGCCATTGGCGATCCCTTTCGCTTTCGCCAGGCCTTCGCTGATTTCGACAAACTGCTCCGGCTGCGCAATCGCATTGAGCCGCGCATGCTTGGTCCAGGTATGAAAATGCTCGGTCAGACGATAGGTGGTGCCGACGTACGGGAATTTGTCCTTCTTACCTAAACGCAGGGCATCTTCTTCATACAGACGTACCACCGGGCTGGAGACCACGCTCGGGTGCAGCGGATTGGTACCAAGCGGCGTTTCCATCGGTTCGTAGTGTTCCGGGAACGGACCTTCCGCCAGCTTATTCAGGGCAAACAGACGCCCCAGACCTTCCGGCTGCATAATAAACGGCCCGGTTTTGCTGCCCGGAGGCGCGGTATTGAAGTCCGGAATATCGTTGCCAACCCACTTGCTGCCGTTCCACTGGATCAGCATTCGCTTCGCATCCCACGGCTTGCCGTTCATATCCGCCGACGCGCGGTTGTACAGCACGCGCCGGTTGAGCGGCCACGCCCATGCCCAGCCGAGCGTATTGCCAAGACCTGACGGGTCGGCGTTATCGCGGTTAGCCATCTGATTGCCCTGCTCAGTCCAGCTGCCGGTATAGATCCAACAAGACGACGCGGTGGTACCGTCATCGCGCAGCAGCGCGAAGCTGTTCAACAGCTGGCCTTTCTTCGCCAGCGGCGCGCCGTTAGCGTCGTAGAGATCCGCCAGCGCGTAGCCGTTGTTCTCTTTCGCGACCTCTTCTGATTCCGGACGATCCGGCTGCTTGTAGTGCCACCCCATCTTCAGCAGCGGCTCGACGCCTCTGCCGCCCTCGGTGCGATACATCTCGCGCAGGCGGTGGTAAATCCCGGCCAGAATTTCGCCGTCGTTGCGCGCTTCGCCCGGCGCGTCCTGGCCCTTCCAGTGCCACTGTAGCCAGCGCCCGGAGTTGGCGATGGAACCATCCTCTTCGGCAAAGCAGGTGGACGGCAGGCGGAAGACCTCGGTCTGAATCGCTGCCGGGTCAACATCGTTCGACTCGCCGTGGTTTTGCCAGAAGGTCGAGGTTTCGGTCACCAGCGGGTCGATAACCACCATGTACTTCAGCTTGCTCAGGCTGCGGACCACCTTGTTTTTGTCCGGGAAGGACGCCACCGGATTGAATCCCTGGCAGATATAGCCCGTGACGTTGCCGTTATCCATCATATTGAAATACTTGATAACGTCATAAGCCTGGTCCCATTTCGGCAGCCAGTGGAAGCCCCAGTCGTTCTCTTTTTGCGCCGCGTCGCCGTAGAAAGATTTCATCAGGCTGACGAAGAACTTCGGGTAGTTGCTCCAGTAGTTCACCTGTTCGGGCAGCGTCGCCTTCGGCGTATTGGCAGCGAGATAGCTTTGCAGATCAACCTGCTGTTCCGACGGCAGCGTCAGGTAGCCCGGCAGGCTGGTCGAAAGCAGGCCTAAATCGGTTAACCCCTGGATATTGGAATGGCCGCGCAGCGCGTTGACCCCGCCTCCCGCCATCCCCATATTGCCGAGCAGCAGCTGAATCATCGCCATGGTGCGGATGTTCTGCGCGCCGACGGTATGCTGCGTCCAGCCCAGCGCATAGAGGAAAGTGGTGGTCCGGTCCGCCGCGCTGGTTGAGGCCAGCACTTCGCACACTTTCAGGAAGTCCGCTTTTGGCGTACCGCAGATGTTCTCCACCACCTCCGGCGTATAGCGCGAAACGTGCTGCTTCAGCAGGTTCCATACGCAGCGCGGATGCTGCAGCGTTTCATCGCGCATCGCGAAGCCATTTTCGTCGAACTGATAGTTCCACGAAGACTTATCGTACTGACGCTTTTCGGCATCGTAGCCGCTGAACAGGCCATCTTCGAAGGCAAAATCGTCGCGCACCAGCAGGTTGGCGTTGGTATAGTGTTTAACGTACTCGGCATTGATTTTGTTATTTTCGATCAGGTACAGCAGCACGCCCGACAGGAAGGTAATGTCGGTACCGGAACGGATCGGCGCATAAATATCGGCCACCGACGCCGTACGCGTAAAGCGCGGGTCAACGACAATCAGTGTCGCATCATTGTTGTTTTTTGCCTCCATCGCCCAGCGGAATCCCACCGGATGGGCTTCGGCGGCGTTACCGCCCATCACCACCACGACATTGGCGTTTTTAATATCAACCCAGTGGTTGGTCATCGCACCGCGACCAAATGTTGGAGCAAGACTTGCTACCGTTGGTCCGTGTCAGACGCGCGCCTGGTTATCTACCGCCAGCATGCCGAGCGAGCGCACAAATTTTTGCGTTAGCATGCCGGTCTCATTGCTGGCCGCCGACGCGCACAGCATCCCGGTGGACAGCCAGCGGTTAACCGTCACGCCCTGCTCGTTTTTCTCAATAAAGTTGGCATCACGGTCGGCTTTCATCAATTTAGCGATACGGGTAAATGCTTCATCCCAGGAGATGCGCTGCCATTTATCCGAACCCGGCGCGCGGTGTTGCGGATAGCGCAGACGGTTGTCGCTATGGACATAGTCCAGCAGCCCTGCGCCTTTCGGGCACAGCGCGCCGCGGCTCACCGGATGGTCCGGATCCCCTTCAATGTGATAAATCGCTTCTTTCGCGTTTTTCGCGCCGTCGCCCAGGCTATACATTAATAGCCCGCAGCCCACGGAGCAGTATGTGCAGGTGTTGCGGATCTCTTTGGCGCGCAGCAATTTGTAATTACGCGCCTGAGCCAGGGCCATTTTGGGCGCAAAACCCAATGCAGCGGCTGTTGTTCCGGCCATACCGCCTGCGCAGATTTTAAAAAACTTTCTGCGGCTGACGTCCATTGTTCCCCTCCATGCGGGATGTCTATTCATTGCGGGAGTGGAAATTAACAGCAATAACCCTGTTTTATTTGCGTCAAATCAATGTCCTGAACCCATGCCCCCTTAATAGTCAGCCGCGCCGAATTTCATTACTCCATTAGGATTAAGCGCTGTGGAAAATATCCCCCGAGGGCGAAAAAAAAGTGTTATAAAAGCCGACTGCGTTTGAACCAACATCAGGTTAAATATGGAGAAGAAAAAAGCCACGCTAATTGGATTCGCCGCCATCGTCCTCTGGAGCACCATGGTCGGGCTGATTCGTGGCGTAAGCGAAGGGCTTGGTCCGGTAGGCGGCGCGGCGATGATCTACAGCCTGAGCGGCCTTTTGCTCATCTTTACCGTCGGTTTTCCGCAAATACGTCAGATCCCCCGCCCTTATTTGCTGGCAGGCAGCGTGCTGTTTGTCAGTTATGAAATATGCCTCGCGCTGTCGGTCGGGCTAGCCGGAACCCGCCAGCAGGCGATTGAAGTGGGCATGGTCAATTATCTGTGGCCCAGCCTGACGATTTTATTTGCCATTGTCTTTAACAATCAAAAAAGCAGCTGGCTGGTTATCCCGGGGTTATTGCTGGCTTTATTCGGCGTCACCTGGGTATTAGGCGGTGAGCATGGCCTGAACATTGACGAAATTATCAGCAACGTGGTTTCCAGCCCGCTGAGCTATATTCTGGCGTTCGTCGGCGCATTTATCTGGGCGGCCTACTGCACGGTCACCGCTAAATATGCACAAGGCAAAAACGGCATCACTCTGTTTGTTCTGCTTACCGCCCTGACCCTGTGGCTAAAGTTTCTGTTCAGCGAACAGCCGCCCATGGTCTTTAGCTGGCCGGTAATAGTCAAACTGATCGCGCTGTCCATTGCCCTGGGCCTGGGCTATGCGGCGTGGAACGTCGGCATCCTGCACGGCAACGTCAGCCTGTTAGCCGCCGCCTCCTACTTTACGCCGGTGCTCTCCTCCGCGCTGGCGGCGGTACTGCTCAGCGCCGCGCTCTCGTGGTCGTTCTGGCAGGGCGCCGGCATGGTGTGCGCCGGCTCCCTGCTCTGCTGGCAGGCGACCCGGCGCTAACCGAGGTCGCCGCCGGCGACCGGCAGCGTCACGCCGGTGATGTAGCTGGCCTCATCGCTGGCGAGAAACAGGATGGCATTGGCCTGTTCCGCCAGCGTACCGTAGCGATGCATCAGGCTGCTCGCCACCGTCTGATCGACCACCTGCTGATACCACGTCTGCTCCTGCGCCGACGGCAGCTCCTCATTCCGCGGCGTCCGGCGCGCAGGCGCCTCGGTGCCCCCCGGCGCCACGGCGTTAATGCGGATCCCGTTTGCGCTATATTCCAGGGCTAGCGAACGGGTCAACGCATTAACGCCGCCTTTCGCTGCGGAATAAGGCACCCGGTTCACGCCCGCCGTTGCCACCGACGAAATATTAACGATACTGCCCTTGCCCTGCTTCAGCATCCACGGTAGCGCAGCCCGACAGCCCCACAGGGTCGGAAACAGCGAGCGGCGAATCTCCTTCTCTATCTGATCCGGCTGATATTCCGCAAACGGCCGCGCCCAGATGGTGCCGCCGACATTGTTAATCAATACATCCAGGTGGCCAAAATGGGCCACGCCGTTGGCGAATGCCCGCTCGGTACTTTCCCATTGTTCAAGATCGGCTTCCAGCGCCAGCGCCTGGCAACCGGCGGCGTTCAGCGCCGCCGCCAGTTCGTGAACATAGCGAGATCGGTCAATCAATAGCAGCCGCGCACCCTCACGCGCCGCTTGCTCTGCGGTCTGTCGGCCAATCCCCTGCGCGGCGCCGGTAATGGCCACGACTTTATGGTTAAATCGCATCGTTGCTCCTTATGCCGCCGCACTCTGGCTGGCGATGAATTTTTCATACCAGAACCCCGCCGGCGAAATGCCTCTCTCGCGCAGCGCCGTGGATACCGCATTGACCATCGGCGGTGGCCCGCACAGATAGATATCCACATCGCCATCGTTGAGTATTGCGTCATTAAGATGGTCGGTCACAAAACCGCGCTGCGGGCATTGGCTTTGCGCATCGGCAACCACCGGCAGCCAGCGATAAGCGGGAAGCTGGCCGGTAAATGCTTCAAGCGCATCAGTTTTCACCAGGTCTCTGTCGCGGGTCACACCATAGAGCAAGGTGACGGGCCGGGCGCTGCGTTGCATAGCCAGCGTTTGCAGTATCGAGAGCAGCGGCGCTAAGCCGGTGCCCCCCGCCAACAGCAACAGCGGACGCTCGCCGCTGCGCAGATAAAAGCTGCCCATCGGGCCGCTTAGCGTCAGACGATCGCCGGGACTGGCCCGCTGCGTCAGCCACTGACTCATCAAGCCGCCGGGCACGTTACGGATCAGAAAGCTCCCCTCACGCGAGCCCGGTAGAGAGCTAAACGAATAGGCGCGCACCTGCGGCGTGCCGGGAACCTGAATATTGATGTACTGACCCGCCAGGAAGTCCAGCGGCTCATCCAGCACGATCGCCAGCTCAATGGCGGTGTCAGACAGGAGATTGACCGCTTTCACCGTCGCCCCCAGGCTTGCCAGCGCGGTCTTGCACTGGGCTGCCGCCGCCGGTACATCAATGACGCAATCGCTGGATGGCACCATCTGACAGGTCAGCACCTGGCGCTCTGCGGCTTCGTCTTCGCTGAGCGCCTCTTCAAGATACTCATCGCCCAAACCATATTCGCCGCTGACGCAGCGGCACTTGCAGGTGCCGCAAACGCCGTCTGAACAATCCATCGGCAGATTAACCTGCTGACGATAGGCGGCATCGAGAACTTTCTCTCCGGCGTGACATTGAATAAAGCGGGTGATGCCGTCTTCAAAATTGAGAGCAATATTAAAGGTCATAAACGCCTCTTAAATGTGGTAAACGTCAATTACCTGACGGATGTAATCGTTATTCAGGCGCACGGTTTTACGGATAATCTGCGGTTTGCCGGCGTTCTCAATCAGCGTGCAGCAGGTAGAGCCAAACCAGGTATCCGTCTGCTGATAGCGATGGCAGTAGGTGACCCAGTTGTAGCGCACCTCCATCCCCTGTTCGGTTTCGCCAAGCAGCTCAACGTTGCCGATCATATGAGTGGTGCGCGGTTCCGGCGTGCTGGCCCCTGAGCGTTCCGTTTTGATGCGGTATACCCGGTCTTCGAGGCCATCGCGGCTCGGGTAGTAAATCAGCGAAATTTCGCGCTGAGGGTCGCGGGTAAGCTTGTCGTCATCCCCCCAGGCGGGCATCCAGTACACCACCTGTGGACTGTAGCAGTTCAGCCAATCATCCCACTGGCGATCGTCAAGCAGGCGGGCTTCGTAATAGAGAAACTGGCGAACCTGTTCGAGAGTCAGCATCAGACCACCTCCACGCGTTGCGTGATCGATTGCTCGTAGCGCTGCTGCTCTTTTTCCAGCGCCGCCAGCATCACGTTTTGCCAGTGATGATGGTGGGCGATATACAAAGCTTCATCTTCCGATTTCACCCCGCTTAGCTGCGGCCTGAAGCCCGCCTGAAGAGCGTGTTCGTCAGGGCCGTCGACCCAGTGCAGCGCCCCGCGGCTGAGGTCGCTCCATGCCAGATTCTCACCGAGATAGCCGCGCTGGCAGGCGCTGAACTCTTCCAGATCGTCAGGCGTTCCCATGCCGCTAACGTTGAAGAAATCCTCATACTGGCGAATACGCAGCGCCCGCGCCTGGTCAGATTCGCCCTTCGGCGCGAAGCACCAGATGGTGACTTCGGTTTTATCCACCGCGATGGGGCGTATCACGCGGATCTGCGTCGAAAACTGATCCATCAGATAGACGTTTGGATAGAGGCACAGGTTGCGCGTTTCGTTGACCATCTGCTCGGCGCGGGACTGGCCGAATTCCGCCTGCAGCCGTTCACGATGTTCGTAGACCGGCCGCACTTCCGGGTTCAGCACCCGGGTCCACAACAGCATATGTCCATTGTCAAAGCCGTAACCGCCGCCGACGCTTTTCGACCAGCCGTTTGCGTCTACCGCGTGCGTCCCTTCCGCTTCGTAGTTGCGGCGCGACATGGTGGAAGCGTAGTTCCAGTGGACCACGCTAACGTGATAGCCGTCAGCACCGTTTTCCGCCCCCAGCTTCCAGTTGCCTTCATAAACGTAGCTCGATGATCCGTTAAGCACCTCCAGCCCTTCCGGCGCCTGGTCAACGATCAGGTCGATAATTTTGCAGGTTTCGCCCAGGTACGCCTCCAGCGGCTGTACATCGGCATTCAGGCTGCCGAAAAGGAAGCCGCGATACGATTGAAACCTCGGCAGTTTCTTTAAATCGTGGGAGCCTTCATGCTTGAAAGTCTCCGGGTAACCGCCGGTACTTTCATCTTTGGCTTTTAAAAGCTTGCCGTTATTACTGAATGTCCAGCCGTGAAATGGACAGGTAAAGGAACTTTTATTACCGGTTTTACGGCGACACAGCATCGCCCCGCGGTGGGCGCAGCTGTTAATTAGCGCATGCAGTTCATTCTTTTTGTCGCGAGTTATTATTACCGGCTGGCGCCCAAGAGTCAGGGTGTAATAATCCCCAGGCTGCGCAATCTGGCTTTCATGAGCAAGGAACAACCAATTTCCTTCAAAAACATGCTTCATTTCAAAATCAAATAGCTGCGGATCGGTAAATATTGAGCGATGGCAGCGATAAATATGCTTTTCACGATCGACAATTAATGCATTGGTGATTTTATCTTTTAATGTGGTGAACATTTTTTGCATGAGTCGGCCCTCCTGCATAATTCAGGAATAGAAAACTGTGAGGTTGGGATTTCGCTTTATTCTCCGGCCACGACCTGGCCGGAGAAGAGAATTAACGCCGCGCGCTACTCCTGCGCGCGCAGGCGCGTACCGCGGTGTTCTTCATCGGCGTTAAGTGCTTTGCACAGGGTAAAATCAAAGCGCACTTCAGTATGTTCGCCTTCCAGCTCACGCTGCTGAATAAGCTCGCGGTCGCTGACTTTTACCGGATCGGCAATCAGGCCGTCGCGGGTGGCGAACGCGAAATCATCCCACAGGTATTTGTCGCCGTTGAGATTGATTTGGCTGGTCAAATGTTTATGACCCGGCGCGGAAACGAAGAAATGGATATGCGCCGGACGGTTACCGTGACGCCCCAACAGGTCAAGGAGTTTTTGCGTTGGCCCATCCGGCGGGCAACCGTAGCCGGATGGCATAATGCTGCGCACGCTATAGCAGCCATCGGCGCCGGTGCGAATGCGGCGGCGAAGATTATATTCACTCTGGCTTTGATCGAAGAAAGAGTAGTTCCCGAGGGTATTGGCATGCCAGATATCAACGATAGCGTTGGCTATCGGGTGGCCCTGGGTGTCGCGAACCTGGCCATAAAGCCACATCACCTCCCCCGCATCTTTACCATCATCCATGCGGGTATGCCCGTCTGCCAGCGGCGCATTCGCCACGTACAGCGGGCCTTCAATAGTACGAGGAGTGCCGGTTTCCCGCTGCGCTGCGGCATCAATAGCGTCCTGGCGCAGGTCGAGGAAGTGTTCAAGGCCGAGGCCCGCCGCCAGCAGTGCCGCTTCCTGGCGGCCGCCTAATTCATGCAGATAATTCACCGCATGCCAGAACTCTTCTTCAGTGACATTATAGTCATCAATCAGCGTGCAGATGTTTTCCAGCAGACGATGAACAATCGTTTTAAAACGTTCGTCGCCGCCGGTTGCATTTAAACCTGCACTTTCACGCAATAAATGTTGCACAGCATCTTGTTGTACGAATGCATTACTCATAATATTTCTCACTTATCGTTGTAGGATATTCGCCGAATAGTTTCGGCGCGAGGTTAGTTATTATTTTTATTAACGGTCGTCTTCGCGAATCGAGGAGGGATGACGACAGAGCGCCTCCACGCGAATTTGCATAAAGGGATATAACGGTAGAGCCATTAAAATTTGATGCAGCTCTTCAGCATCTTTTACATCGAAAATACTGACATTGGCGTAAAGTCCGGCGACGCGCCAGATATGTCGCCATTTACCTTCACGCTGAAGTTGTTGTGAATACTTTTTTTCTCGCTGCTTAATTTCCTCAATTTCGTCGGCAGGAAACCCCAGCGGAATATTCACGGTCATATCGACTTTAAATAGCATAAAAATCCTCCATTATCCTTTGCGGCTATAGAAGCGCAGTTTGTCTTCATCCAGTTCAGCGCCAAGACCCGGCGTTTGCGGTAGCGTCACTTCGCCTTCGGCGAACGTGAGCGGCACGCTGACAATATCGTCCTTCAGCAATAACGGGCCAAACATCTCGCTGCCCCACTGTAGGGGGAGCGTCGACCAGGCGTGCAGCGAGGCCAGGGTGCCAACGGTCCCCTCAAGCATCGTGCCGCCGTAAAGCCCAATTCCCGCCGCTTGCGCCACCTTCGCCAGCGCCAGCACGCTGTTTGGCCCGCCCGCTTTGGCAATCTTCAGCGCATAGGCCCCGCTGAATCCCTGCTGCGCCAGGCGATAGCCTTCGTAATGGGTCGCTACCGCTTCATCGGCCAGAATAGCCGTGCCGATGTGATGGCTGAGGCGCACCAGCGTAGTGTTATCCTGAGCGCTAACTGGCTGTTCAATCAAATCGACCCCCATCGTCGCCAGCTCGCGGCAGCCCTTTGCCGCGACGGTGGCTTCCCACGCCTGATTCACGTCGACGCGGATGCTGGCCCGATCGCCCAGGGCTTCAACAATCGCGCGGGTATGGCGCAGGTCAGTCGCCAGCTCGCGCGCGCCGATTTTTAGCTTAAAGGCCCGATGGCGACGCTCCGCGAGTAGCCTTTCCCCCTCGGCAATATCTTTCTCGGTGTCGCCGCTCGCCAGCGTCCAGAGAACCGGCAGCGAGGTCGTCAGCGCGCCGCCAAGCAGCGCGGAAACCGGCAGGCCAAGCGCCTTTCCCTGCGCGTCCAGCAGCGCGGTTTCGATCGCCGATTTGGCAAAGGTGTTGCCTTTAACCGCGCCGTTCATTCGCGCGGTCAGGGAATTGAGATTATCGGCAGGCTGGCCCTTCAGCAGCGGCATCAGGTAATGGTTAATTGCCGAAACGATAGCTTCCGGGCTCTCCACGCCGTAGCTCAATCCACCGATGGTGGTGGCTTCGCCAATACCGCAAATCCCGTCCGAACGGGTGATGCGGACGATCGCCAGCGTCTGACAGCCCATCGTGGTCATGGAGAGTTTGTGCGGTCGAATGGTCGGGATA
Source organism: Klebsiella sp. CN_Kp100 (assembly GCF_040065315.1). NCBI lineage: Bacteria > Pseudomonadati > Pseudomonadota > Gammaproteobacteria > Enterobacterales > Enterobacteriaceae > Klebsiella > Klebsiella sp. CN_Kp100. Next base: position 23,005 of record NZ_JBEAIJ010000058.1, on the reverse strand, counting down.
TCTACCAGCCAGCTTTCAATACGTTCAATGGTCGCGGTCATCTTTTTTTCCTGGTGATGAAATACATAACTTTTCATCCCCCTGTTCATAACGTGGGGTAACGATTCTGTTGACAATAGGTCTGTACGGTCGGGACGGTCAACGGCGATAATCGAAATGTTGTGCGATTATCGACGCGGTTGTTAAATTGGGGTTAATAATGTGATCGACATGGTAAAAACAGCACAAGGAATCGCCGCGTTTTTCACCCGCGATATAGTGATGCCCCATGAACCTTTATCTTCAGTAAAAGAGGGGTGTATGAGCGAAAAAAAACCAGATACTCTCAGCGTCCGCCAGTCTGAACACGACCCTAACTTTATGCTGTCCCTGGCGCGCGGGCTGGAAGTCCTTAACGCGTTTACCCCACAGCGGCAGCGCCTGACCATTTCCCAGCTTAGCCAAAAAACGCAGATCTCCCGCGCGGCTGTGCGCCGCTGCCTCTATACCCTCGCCGCGCTGGGTATGGTGCATAGCCCGGATGGCCGCAGCTATGAGCTACTCCCCCGCGTGCTGGCGGTGGGTCACGCTTACCTGGCCGGAACGCCGCTGGCGAAAGTCGCGCAGAGCGCCCTGGATAATCTGGGTAAAAACCTCGGAGAATCCTGCTCCGCCGCCACGCTGGACGGCGATAACGTCCTGTATATTGCCAGAGCAGCGGTGAATAACCTGCTCAGCGTAGATATCGGCCGCGGTAGCCGTCTGCCTGCGTGGGCCACGTCGATGGGACGCGTGCTGCTTAGCGCGTTGCCGGAAGAACAGCTTGAAGTGACATTGTCACGGGCCAGCTTGATCCGCTATACCCCGTATACGCTATGCGATCTGCCGGGTTTACGGCAGGAAATCGCCAGAGTGCGTATGCAGGGCTACGCGCTCGCTGACCGGCAAATTGAGGTGGGATTATGTTCGCTGGCGGTACCACTGCTTTCCCGCAGCGGTCAGGTGGTGGCGGCGCTTAACGTTGGCGTTCCGGCAGGCTATACCAACGCCGCCACGCTGAAGGAGAAAGCCCTCGCCCCGCTACGGCGGGCGGCGATGGCGCTTTCTCTTCAGCTGTAAGGGTTAATTCAGCTCCGGCGCCCTGGCCAGACTGCGCCAGATACCAGCCGCCAGCAGCAGAAGCAGGACACCGGCCGTCGCCAGCACGATACTGTGCGAATGAATAAACGCTGCCTTCGCCGCTTCGAGCAGGTTTTGCGCTGGAATAGCCGGCATCGACTGCGCCAGCTTAATCGCCTCGCTGATGGAGGAGGACGCCTGCTCCGCCGCTGCGCCGTCAACGCCCGACGGCAAAACAATCGATGAGGTGTAGCTGCGGGTCAATATCAGACCGAACAGGGCGATGCCCAGACCAGCCCCCAGCTCGTAGGCCATAGTTTCGATGGCTCCCGCCGCCGCCGCTTTCTCCTTCGGCGCTGCGGCCATAATGGCAGAGCTGGAAGCCAGCAGTGCGCTGGCGACGCTAAAGCCCAGCAGCGTCATCAGTCCCCAGGCCAACCACTGCTGGGTGCTGAAATCGGTCATCGACAGGCCGAGGAAGCTCAGCGCGCTGAGCAGCATTCCCCCGGTTGCCACCTCGCGCAGCCCCAGGCGCGAAACCAACATGCCGGCAATCGGCCCGCTAAAACCGCTGGCCACCATCACCGGCAGCATAAACAGCCCGGCCTCAAATGGCGTTTTGCTATGCACGAACTGCAGCTCCTGCGCCATCAGAAGTTCAAAGCCCACCAGCGTGATCAGCGCCGTCATCGCCATCATCACACCGCTTAAAATAATGCGATGGGTAAACAGTCGCATATCGACCATGGGCCGCGTCGCCATAAGCTGCTTGCGCACGAACCAGAACAACATACCGGCGCCAGCAACCGCCACCAGCCCGGTTAACCACAGCGCCATTTGCCCTTTAAGCGCCGTTTTAGCGCTGAATACCAGCATCAATATGGCGGCGATCAGGATTAGCGCCTGAAATAGATTCAGCGGCTGTTCCCGTCGTGAGGGCTGACGCGGCACCACTTTGGCGTTAATCGCTATCACCAGCAGCACGATCGGCACGTTGATCAGGAAAACCGAACCCCAGTAAAAATGTTCCAGCAGCATGCCGCCGATCAGTGGGCCAAAGGCCGCCCCGCCGGAACCCACCGCCGCCCACAGGCCAAGGGCCATATTACGCTGTTGCGCCAGCGCAAAAGTGCTGCGAATACCGGCGAGCGTCGCCGGGACGATCATCGCTGCCCCTACCGCCAGTAGCGCGCGGGACGCAATCAGCGTTTCGGCCGTCGGCGAAAACGCCGCCGCCAGCGAGGCGGCGCCAAAAATAGCGCTGCCGAGCAGTAGCAGGCGTTTAAAGCCTATTTTATCGCCCAGCGCGCCCATCGGCAGCACCATGCCGGCCATCACCAACGAGTAAATATCAATAATCCACAATAGCTCATTGCCGCTGGTCCCCAGCGCTACGCTAAGCGTTGGCGCGGCCACGTGCAGAACGGTGGCATCAATCGCCACCGGAATATAAACCAGCAAAATCGCCATCAGCGTCAACCATTGCCGAGACATACTACCTTTCCTCAAAGTTGAAAATTGGACAAGTGTCCAGGATGGCGATCCTGCCCCAATGTTGAACGAGTGTCCAACTTTTTGTTACTATCGGCCAAAAACGGGGGTCACCAGGCGTTATGAGCTACTTAAATCGCGATGCGCGACGGGAAGTTATTGTACTGGCAGCCATGCGCGTCGCGCTTAGAGGCGGATTCAGCGCCATGACCGTGCGCCAGATTGCCGCCGAAGCCGGCGTCTCCGCCGGTCAACTGCACCACCATTTCACTTCAGCAGGCGAGCTGAAAGCCCATACCTTTGTACGCCTTATCCGTGAAATGCTGGACATGCCGCTGGTCGCTGACGACGCCACGTGGCGGGAACGCCTGTTTTCCATGGTGGGCAGCGACGACGGCAAGCTTGAGCCCTATATTCGTTTATGGCGCGAAGCGCAGCTGCTGGCCGACAGCGATAGCGATATCAAAGGCGCATATCTGCTGACGATGAGTATGTGGCATGAAGAGACGCTGAAAATTATTCAGCGCGGAACCGAAGCGGGCGAGTTTACGCCAAAAGACCATGCGGAAAGTATTGCCTGGCGGCTCATTGCGCTGGTATGTGGCCTGGATGGTATTTACGCGCTGGGTATGGAGGAAATAGATGACGCCACCTTTAACCGGCATATCAATTATTTTATTTCGATGGAACTGTTCTGACTCAGGTTACACTTTGTAACAAATAATCCCCCTCTATTCTCCGCGCGTCGACTGCCGACGCGCTTTTCTTATCTATTCTTCATTCATTACAACTAACACATCGTTCGGCCCCTTCTTTCATTCTTTTATATTAATTGACTGTTTTACATCTTTATTCTTTTTGACTGGTAAATGTTCATTCGAGGGCAATATGCTGAGCAAAAATGAGAAAAAGAATCATTATCTTTTAATCGAGTGGAAAGCTGAAAACGCGGCATTCTGGGAAAATAAGGGAAAGAAAATAGCCCGCAGAAATCTTTGCATTTCCGTAGCTTGTCTGCTACTCGCCTTTTGCGTCTGGATGTTATTTAGCGCCGTCGCGGTCAACCTCAATAAAATCGGTTTTAATTTCACTACCGATCAACTCTTTTTATTAACCGCTCTGCCTTCGCTTTCCGGCGCGATATTACGCGTACCCTACTCCTTTATGGTACCCATATTTGGCGGGCGCTACTGGACGGTATTAAGTACGATTATTCTGGTGGTTCCCTGCATCTGGCTGGGAATTGCCGTGCAAAATACCGCTACCCCGTTTTGGGTATTTATCATTATTGCCTTACTGTGCGGTTTTGCCGGAGCGAACTTTGCTTCGAGCATGGGAAATATCAGTTTTTTCTTCCCCAAAGCCAAACAGGGTAGCGCACTGGGGATTAACGGTGGGCTCGGCAACCTCGGCGTCAGCGTGATGCAGATGATCGCGCCGGCGGTGATTTTTCTGCCCATCTTTGCTTTTCTCGGTGTTCATGGGGTGCCTCAGGAGGATGGATCTCTTCTCGCGCTTAGCAACGCCGCGCTCGTCTGGGTACCGCTGCTGGCGATCGCCACCTTCGCAGCCTGGGTGGGAATGAACGATATCGCCAGCTCGAAGGCCTCCATTCGCGAGCAGCTGCCGGTACTGAAGCGCCCGCATATGTGGCTGTTAAGCCTGCTCTACCTTGCCACCTTTGGCTCGTTTATCGGCTTCTCCGCTGGTTTTGCCATGCTGGCGAAAACGCAGTTCCCCGACGTGAATATTCTGAAGCTGGCTTTCTTCGGGCCGTTTATCGGCGCGCTGGCGCGGTCATTTGGCGGCATTATTTCCGACCGTCTCGGCGGCGTGCGGGTCACGTTGATCAATTTTATCTTAATGGCGCTGTTCACCGGCCTGCTGTTCCTCACCCTGCCCGGCACCGGCTCCGGCAGCTTTCTCGCCTTTTACGTGGTGTTTATGGGACTGTTCCTTACCGCCGGTCTCGGCAGCGGTTCCACCTTCCAGATGATCGCCGTGATCTTCCGCCAGATAACTATCGACAGCGTGAAGAAGCGCGGCGGCAGCGATGAACAGGCTCAGCACGAAGCGGTGACCGACACCGCGGCGGCGCTCGGTTTTATCTCCGCAATCGGCGCCATTGGCGGCTTCTTTATCCCTAAAGCCTTCGGCACCTCGCTGGCGCTGACCGGCTCACCTGTCGGGGCAATGAAGGTCTTCTTTGTTTTCTACGTGGTTTGTGTGCTGGTGACCTGGCTGGTCTACGGCCGTCATAAACCGGTAAAAAAATAACGACATCTTTGCCGGATGGCGGCTGAAGCCTTATCTGGCCTACAGGATAGTGCGGTCTTGTAAGGCCGGACATTATTGGAGCAGGAGAAATGTCATGAGTAAACTACTGGATCGCTTTCGCTACTTTAAACAAAAAGGCGAGAGCTTTGCCAACGGTCACGGCCAGGTATACAACACCAACCGCGACTGGGAAGACAGCTATCGGCAGCGCTGGCAGTTCGACAAAATCGTCCGCTCAACCCACGGCGTGAACTGTACGGGCTCATGCAGCTGGAAGATTTACGTCAAAAACGGTCTGGTCACCTGGGAAACCCAGCAAACAGACTACCCGCGAACCCGCCCGGATCTGCCCAACCACGAACCCCGCGGCTGCCCGCGCGGCGCGAGCTACTCCTGGTACCTTTACAGCGCCAACCGTCTGAAGTATCCGCTGGTGCGCAAGCGGCTGATTGCGCTGTGGCGCGAAGCGCTGGCTCAGCACGCCGATCCGGTGCAGGCGTGGGATAGCATTATGCAGGACCCGGTTAAAACCCTCAGCTACAAACAGGTACGCGGCAAAGGCGGGTTTATCCGCTCAAGCTGGAAAGAGCTGAATCAGCTGATTGCCGCCGCCAACGTCTGGACCATCAAAAACTACGGGCCGGACCGGGTGGCGGGCTTTTCGCCGATCCCGGCGATGTCGATGGTCTCTTACGCCGCGGGTACCCGCTATCTGTCGCTGCTTGGCGGCACCTGTCTGAGTTTTTACGACTGGTACTGCGACCTTCCCCCCGCCTCGCCGATGACCTGGGGTGAGCAAACCGATGTCCCTGAATCCGCCGACTGGTATAACTCAAGCTATATCATCGCCTGGGGCTCAAACGTCCCACAGACCCGAACGCCGGACGCCCACTTTTTTACCGAAGTGCGCTATAAGGGCACCAAAACCATCGCGATTACTCCGGATTTTTCGGAAGTTGCCAAACTCAGCGATCAGTGGCTGGCGCCGAAACAGGGCACCGACAGCGCGCTGGCGATGGCAATGGGCCATGTGATCCTCAAAACGTTTCACCTTGATAATCCCAGCGACTATTTCCTCAACTACTGTCGCACCTATACCGATATGCCGATGCTGGTGATGCTTGAGCGCCGCGAGGAGGGTTTCTACGTTCCCGGCAGGATGGTCCGCGCCGCCGATCTGGTCGACGATTTGGGCGAAAGCAACAACCCGGAGTGGAAAACCGTCGCGTACAACAGCGCAGGTGAACTGGTGGCGCCCAACGGTTCGATTGGCTTCCGCTGGGGAGAGAAAGGCAAGTGGAACCTCGAACAGCAGGCCGCCGGGCAAACCATTGAACTCAAACTATCGCTGCTGGATAGCCGTGACGACGTGGTGACGGTGGGCTTTCCCTACTTCGGCGGCAACGAAAACCCGCACTTTCGCAGCGTTAAGCAGGATCCGGTCACCCTGCACCAGCTACCGGTTAAACACCTCCCGCTGGCCAATGGCGAAACGGGACTGGTGGTCAGTGTTTATGATCTCATCCTCGCTAACTACGGGCTCGATCGCGGTTTAGACGACCCCAGCGCCGCCAGGGACTTTGGCGAAATGAAAGCCTATACCCCGGCGTGGGCCGAACAGATCACCGGCGTCCCGCGCCAGCACATCGAGCAGATCGCCCGCGAGTTCGCCGATACCGCGCATAAAACCCACGGACGATCGATGATTATTCTCGGCGCCGGCGTCAACCACTGGTACCACATGGATATGAACTACCGTGGGATGATCAATATGCTGGTGTTCTGCGGCTGCGTCGGCCAGAGCGGCGGCGGCTGGTCGCACTATGTCGGCCAGGAGAAACTGCGTCCGCAAACCGGCTGGCTGCCGCTGGCGTTCGCGCTGGACTGGAATCGCCCGCCGCGCCAGATGAACAGCACCTCCTTTTTTTACAATCACGCCAGCCAGTGGCGCTATGAAAAGCTGACCGCCCGGGAGCTGCTGTCGCCGCTGGCCGACGCCAGCCAATTCAGCGGCCATCTGATCGATTTTAACGTTCGCGCCGAGCGCATGGGCTGGCTGCCTTCCGCGCCGCAGCTGGGGGTTAACCCACTGACCATCAAGGCGCAGGCCGCCGCAGCCGGACTGACCCCCGCCGACTACACCGCCCGGGCGCTGAAGTCCGGCGAGATCCGCTTCGCCTGCGAACAGCCGGATAACGGCAAAAACCATCCGCGTAATCTGTTTATCTGGCGCTCAAACCTGCTGGGCTCTTCCGGCAAGGGCCATGAGTATATGCTCAAATACCTGCTGGGGACCGACAGCGGTATTCAGGGCGAAGAGCTGGGGGCTACCGATGAGGTGAAGCCGGAAGAGGTGGAGTGGCAAACCGCGGCCATTGAGGGCAAACTCGACCTGCTGGTGACGCTCGACTTTCGCATGTCCAGCACCTGTCTGTTCTCCGATATCGTTCTGCCAACCGCCACCTGGTACGAAAAAGACGATATGAACACCTCGGATATGCATCCCTTTATTCACCCGCTCTCCGCCGCCGTTGACCCGGCGTGGGAGGCGAAAAGCGACTGGGAAATTTACAAAGATATCGCCAGAACCTTCTCTGAAGTCTGCGTCGGCCACCTCGATAAAGAGACCGACGTGGTGCTGGTGCCGCTGCAGCATGACTCCCCGGCGGAACTCTCTCAGCCCTTTGACGTGCTGGACTGGCGGAAAGGCGAATGCGAGCTGACGCCGGGTAAAACCGCGCCGTCGATTGCCGTGGTTGAGCGCGATTATCCGGCGACCTATGAGCGCTTTACCTCCCTCGGCCCGCTGCTCGACAAACTCGGCAACGGCGGTAAAGGCATCACCTGGAACACCCAGAACGAGGTCGATTTCCTCGGCAAGCTCAACTACGTCAAGCTGGATGGCCCGGCTAAAGGCCGCCCGCGCATCGACACCGCCATCGACGCCTCGGAAGTGATCCTCGCCCTCGCCCCGGAAACCAATGGCCAAGTGGCGGTCAAAGCCTGGCAAGCGCTCGGCGAATTTACCGGCCGCGAGCACACACACCTGGCGCTGAATAAAGAGGATGAAAAAATCCGCTTCCGCGACATTCAGGCCCAGCCGCGCAAAATTATCTCCAGCCCGACCTGGTCCGGCCTCGAGAGCGAGCATGTGTCGTACAACGCCGGCTATACCAACGTCCACGAGCTGATCCCTTGGCGCACCCTTTCCGGCCGCCAGCAGCTCTATCAGGATCACCCCTGGATGCGCGCCTTTGGCGAAAGCCTGGTGGTCTATCGTCCGCCCATTGACACCCGCAGCGTCAGCCAGATGAAAGCGATTCCGCCTAACGGCTTTCCTGAAAAAGCGCTCAACTTTCTGACGCCGCACCAGAAATGGGGCATTCACTCCACCTACAGCGAAAACCTGCTGATGCTAACCCTGTCGCGCGGCGGGCCGATCGTGTGGATCAGCGAAACCGATGCTCGCGAACTGGGGATTGAAGATAACGACTGGATCGAGGCCTTTAACGCCAACGGCGCGCTCACCGCTCGCGCGGTGGTCAGCCAGCGCGTACCGCCGGGGATGACCATGATGTACCACGCGCAGGAGCGTCTGATGAATATTCCGGGCTCGGAAGTCACCGGACGGCGCGGCGGGATCCATAACTCGGTGACCCGCGTATGCCCGAAACCGACCCATATGATTGGCGGCTACGCCCAGCTGGCTTACGGTTTCAACTATTACGGAACCGTCGGCTCCAATCGCGATGAGTTCATCATGATCCGCAAAATGAAAAATATTGACTGGCTGGATGACGAAGGTCGCGACGGGATACAGGAGGCGAAAAAATGAAAATACGCTCACAGGTCGGCATGGTTCTCAATCTTGATAAATGCATCGGCTGCCACACCTGTTCCGTCACCTGTAAAAACGTCTGGACCGGACGTGAAGGAATGGAATACGCCTGGTTTAACAACGTCGAAACCAAACCGGGCATCGGTTATCCAAAAAACTGGGAAGACCAGGAGGTGTGGGAAGGCGGCTGGGTGCGCGACGTTAATGGTAAAATACGCCCACGTCTGGGCGGCAAAATGGGCGTCATCACCAAAATCTTCGCCAATCCGGTGATACCGCAAATCGACGATTATTATGAGCCTTTTACCTTTGATTATCAGCACCTGCACAACGCGCCGGAGGGGAAACATTTGCCCACCGCCCGTCCGCGCTCGCTTATCGACGGTAAGCGGATGGATAAAATCATCTGGGGGCCCAACTGGGAAGAGCTGCTCGGCGGCGAGTTTGAAAAGCGCGCCCGCGACCGTAACTTCGACAAGATTCAGAAGGAGATGTACGGCCAGTTTGAAAACACCTTCATGATGTATCTGCCGCGCCTGTGCGAGCACTGCCTGAATCCGAGCTGCGTCGCCACCTGCCCGAGCGGCGCCATCTACAAGCGTGAAGAAGACGGCATCGTGCTGATCGACCAGGATAAATGCCGCGGCTGGCGTCTGTGCATCAGCGGCTGCCCGTACAAAAAAATCTACTTCAACTGGAAAAGCGGTAAATCGGAAAAATGCATCTTCTGCTACCCGCGTATCGAATCCGGCCAGCCCACCGTCTGTTCGGAAACCTGCGTGGGGCGTATCCGCTATCTCGGCGTGTTGTTGTACGACGCCGATCGCATTGAAGAGGCCGCCAGCACCGAGCGCGAAACCGATCTCTATGAGCGGCAGTGTGAGGTGTTCCTCAATCCCCACGACCCGGCGGTGATTGAAGAAGCGCTGAAACAGGGAATTCCACAAAACGTGATTGATGCCGCCCAGCGCTCGCCGGTGTACAAAATGGCGATGGACTGGAAGCTGGCGCTGCCGCTGCATCCGGAATACCGCACCCTGCCAATGGTCTGGTACGTGCCGCCGCTGTCGCCGATTCAGTCCTACGCCGACGCCGGCGGCCTGCCGAAAAGCGACGGCGTGCTTCCGGCCATCGAAAGCCTGCGTATTCCGGTACAGTATCTCGCCAATATGCTCAGCGCGGGCGATACCGGCCCGGTGCTGCGCGCGCTGAAGCGCATGATGGCGATGCGTCATTACATGCGCTCGCAAACGGTGGAAGGCGTCACGGATACCCGCGCCATCGAGGAAGTGGGCTTAAGCGTTGAACAGGTCGAGGAGATGTACCGCTATCTGGCGATCGCCAACTATGAAGACCGTTTCGTGATCCCGACCAGCCACCGCGAAATGGCGCGCGACGCTTTCCCCGAGCGCAACGGCTGCGGCTTTACCTTTGGCGACGGCTGCCACGGCTCCGACACCAAATTCAACCTGTTCAACAGTAGCCGTATCGATGCCATCAACATTACCGAAGTACGCGATAAAGCGGAGGGGGAATAATGCAAATCCTCAAAGCGATCGGCCTGCTGATGGAGTACCCGGATGAGTTTCTTTGGCAGTGCAAGGAGGAGATGCTGGCCATGGTGCGGCACGACGCCCCCATGCTCAACGACTTCGCCGCTGAGATGCTGAATGCCCCGCTGCTGGACAAGCAGGCCGAATGGTGCGAAGTGTTCGACCGGGGCCGCGCCACGTCGCTGCTGCTGTTTGAACACGTTCACGCCGAGTCCCGCGATCGCGGCCAGGCAATGGTCGATCTGCTCGCTCAGTATGAAAAAGCGGGTCTACAGCTCGACTGTCGCGAACTTCCAGATCATCTGCCGCTGTATCTGGAATACCTCAGCATCCTGCCGGAAAACGAAGCGCGTGAGGGGCTGCAAAACGTCGCGCCGATTCTGGCGCTGCTGGGCGGGCGGCTCAAGCAGCGCGAGGTAGCGTGGTACCCGCTGTTTGACGCCCTGCTGAGCCTCGCCGGGAGCCCCCTCTCAAGTGACAGTGTCACGCAGCAGGTCAACAACGAGTCCCGTGATGATACCCGGCAGGCGCTGGATGCGGTCTGGGAAGAAGAACAGGTGAAATTTATCGAAGATAACGCCACAACCTGTGACAGCTCACCGTTACAGCAATATCAACGACGCTTTAGCCAGGACGTGGCGCCGCAGTACGTCGACGTCAGCGCGGGAGGCCCGAAATGATACAGTACCTGAACGTCTTTTTTTACGACATCTACCCCTACATCTGCGCGACGGTCTTTTTTCTCGGCAGCTGGCTGCGCTATGACTACGGTCAGTACACCTGGCGCGCCTCCTCCAGCCAGATGCTCGATAAACGCGGGATGGTGATCTGGTCGAATCTTTTTCATATCGGCATACTCGGCATTTTCTTTGGCCATCTGTTCGGCATGTTAACGCCGCACTGGGTGTATGCCTGGTTTTTACCGATTGCGGTCAAGCAGCAGATGGCGATGGTGCTCGGCGGCGTCTGCGGCGTCCTGACGCTGATCGGCGGCGCCGGTTTGCTCTGGCGTCGTTTGACCAACCAGCGCGTTCGCGCGACCTCGACCACCCCGGATATCATCATCATGAGCATTCTGTTGATTCAGTGCCTGCTCGGGCTGAGCACGATTCCTTTTTCGGCGCAGTATCCTGACGGCAGTGAAATGATGAAGCTGGTCGGCTGGGCGCAAGGCATCGTGACCTTCCGCGGCGGCTCGTCTGAAATGCTCAGCGGTGTCGCCTTTGTTTTCCGCGTACATCTGGTACTGGGAATGACGATTTTCCTGCTGTTCCCGTTCACCCGTCTGGTTCACGTCTGGAGCGCGCCGTTTGAATATTTCACCCGCCGCTACCAGGTGGTACGTTCAAGACGCTGAGCAAAATCTGCAATCATCCCGGGTCGCGGCGTAAACGCCTCACCCGGGATACATCAACGCAGATGGCTGTGAACCCATAGCCCGGCTAAGCGTAGCGCAAGCCGGGTAACATCCACGTTTGACAGCCACCCCTTATCCAGCCAACGGTTCCTGTACGGTATTTACTTACCCGCCTCGGGATGGGTATCAAACGCCGCCATCACTGCCGCCAGTTCCGCTTCGCTGAAGCCATATTTGGCATCATCCACGCCGAGGCCAAAACGCGTTTGCAGCGCTTCATACAGCGCCGGAACATCCGCTAAATCCCGCTTTTCGACCACATGGTTTTTATCCCAATGGGTAAAGTGGAAATTGGTCAGCGTCATCTTGCCGCCATCCGGTAAGTGGCGGCACATCAGCAGATGATGGCGGAAGTGCGACTGCGGCCAGTGCGCTGACCAGAAGTTGCCCATCACATAGTCGGAAGCGTACTGGCGACCTAAGTCAAAATGGTACATCGACTGCCAGTGGCCGTGATGGCTGAACTGCAGGGTCCACTCTTCCCCTTCGTAGATCAGGCGATACTCACCGTGCGGGGTCGCTTGTTCCACATCGGCCAGCAGCTTGATCGGCGCGGTCAGGGTCTGGCCGCCGAAACCAACGTCAGCAATCCAGCGTTCGCCCTCCACGTCCACCAGCAGCAGCCGATGGGTACGCGGCGGCATATGCGGCGGATTGGCCAGCACCACGCGGCCCAGAAGGCTGCGCACATTGAAACCAATTTCGCGCAGCGCTCTCTCCAGCAGGCCGTTTTGCTCGAAGCAGTAACCGCCGCGACGACCGTGAATCAGCTTATCTTCCAGGGTGCAATCGTCGAGATGTATCTCTCTTGGCAGCAGCACATCCAGATTTTCAAAGGGGATCGCGCCGTTATGGTGAATATGCAATTCGCGCAGGGTATTAAGTGAAACACCCGGGGTGCCCGTCCAGCCCAGACGAGAAAAATAGGCGCTTAAAAAGGGACTCATCAATGCCTCCAGCAATCGGTGTCCGACATTTATAGCCTGTTTTTCCCGCCTGACCAGCTATTTTGTGCGATCGCATTTATCCGCGCGTGCCTCGCTGCATCAGCGCCAGTGCGCTGAGCATCAGCCCGAGACCGGTAAGCAGCGTCAGCGACGCCATTGCCATTCCCTGCCCCGCCGAGCCCTGCTCAAACTGGCGCCAGATAAACACCGCGACGGTTTGCGTTCCTACTGGCGCGAGCAGCAGCGAAGTTACCAGCTCGCGGGAGGCGACGGCGAACACCATCAGCATCGCCGCCAGCAGCGCCGGGAAGACCAGCGGCAGAACGATCAGACGCAGCGCCTGCAGGGCCGTCGCCCCATGTACCCTTGCCGCAGGCTCAAGATTATTGCCAAGCTGGCGCAGCGCGCTGCCGACGTAGCGTACCGGCCAGGGTAGCAGGAGACAACTGTAGGAGAGCAGCAGCATAAACCAGCTGTTGTAGGGGGAAAGCGGCCAGAACGGCTGATTCCACAACAGAATCAACCCGACGCCCACCACCACGCCCGGCAGCGCCGCCGGCAGCAGCGATAGCGCATCAACAAAGGCGCTCCCCTTCATTTTTTGCACCACAACCAGCCAGGCGGCGAGAAGCCCCACCAGGCCGACAACCCCAGCCGAAGCCAGCGCCAGCGAAAGGCTGGTTGCCAGCGCCGACAGCGCATCGCCCTGCTGGGTAAACAGCGCAGCAAAATGGCGAAAGGTAACGTTGTCAGCATGAATACCGCCCGACAGCGTGCTCATCAGGCTGGTCAGCACCATCGATGCGCCCGGCAGCACCACCGCCAGCCCACCGACGCCCGCCATCACTAGCATCGCCGGAAGCGCCAGCCAGCCCAGTTCCGCCCCGCTATTCTCTCCCGGCTTGCCGGTGACGCTGGTGACCTCTTTATCGCCAGTCAGCCGTTTTTGCAGCCACCAGGCCAGCAGCGCCACCGCGATCAGCAGCAGCGAAAGCAGCGACGCGCCGGGCAGATCGACAGGCCAGTCGGCAAGCTTTTTCTCAATGCCTACGGTCAGCATGACCAGCCCCGCCCGCGACCCGAGGGCCGCCGGAACGCCGTATTCCTCAATCGCCAGGGTAAACGCCAACAGCATCCCCGCCGCCAGCGCCGGCGAGAGCATCGGCAGCGTGATGTGCCAGAACGCCCGCCAGGCGCTGGCGCCGTGCACCCGGGCGACAATCGCCAACCGCTGACCGCTCGCCAGCAGGCTGCGCGAAACGGCAAAATAGACCACCGGGAAAATATTGAGCGTCATCACCAGCACAATCCCGGAACGGCTAAAAAGCAGATCGTTGAGATCCCAGCCGGTCAGCTGCTGCAGATAGCCGTTGCTTTGCAGCATCAGCATCCACGACAGCGCCGCGATGTAGGGCGGCGTCAGAAAGGGGATCAGAAAGAGCAGATCCCACAGCCGCGGCAGCGGGATAGTAAACAATCCGCGTACGACGCCCAGCGGTAGACCGATGACCACGCTCATCAGCGCCACGCCGCAGGCCACCCACAGGGTACCGCCGAGCATCGCGGGTAGCTGCGGGTCGGCAATCAGCGTTGACACGCCGCTAAACGCGCCGCCCAGCGAGCCGGCGCTAAACCGGGGAAAAATCGCCTGGAGGACGATAAAGAGTAGCGGCAACGCCACCAGCACCAGCAGTGCCACCAGCGTGCCCGCTGAAATAAGTCTCTGTTTCACGATATATTCCTGGATACGATCTTACCCGGCTCGCGCTGCGCTTAGCCGGGCTACAGGGTCACAGCCGTCTGCGGTCCGGTAGCCCCGACAGGCGCGCCAGCGCCGCCTCCGGGGAATGTGCCCGAACCAACTTTCGCAGCTTGGGGAAAAATCGGTTTACTGGGCGAAAAGCGTATTAAAGCGGGAAAGCACCGCACTACGTTCGCTAGTGCCTTCGCCGGCGGTCGGCAGAATTTTCAGCTCGTTGAGCAGCGGGCGCTTCGCCGGAACATCGCTGCGGGCGGGCATAAGCCAGGCGTCGGCGACCAGCGCCTGGCCTTCCGGCGACAGCACATAATCAATAAAGGCCTTTGCATCGTCAGCATGCGGGCTGGTTTTGAGGATCATCATCGGCCGCGGCGCAATCACCGTGCCGCTGGCCGGAAAAATCACCTTTAGCGATTCGCCCTGATGGATATTGCCGTAAGAGACATAATCAACCGCGCCGAATACCGCCGCTTTCGCGCCCTGCATCACCGGCGTCACCGCCTGGGCATTCGGCCCGCTGACCGCCATGCCATTCTTCTTCAAGTCATTAAACAGCGCCCAGGCCTGGTCGCCCATGCCATTCTGTAACCCGATCAGCAAATCCAGCGATGCGCCGGAAAGCGCCGGGTCCGGCGTCGTCACTTTGTCTTTGAACGCCGCTTCGGTCAGGTCGCGCCACTCTTTCGGCTCCGTAGTGCCGCTTTTGGTATTCCAGACGATCCCCAGCGCCGAAATCCCCTGGGCAACGTAATCGGTGGATTTCAGGTTCGCCGGGACTTTATCGGCATTGGCGCTCTGATACGGCAGCAGCCAGCCGCGGTGATGCAAATCTTCCGCGGTATCCCACGAAGCGGAAATCAGCACATCTGCCTGCGGGTTAGCCTGCTCGGCCTCAAGACGCGCCATCACCTTACCGGTGGTGGCCTGAAATATATTCACCTTAACGCCGGTTTTCTTCTCATAGCCGCTGGCAAGGCTTTTCGCCAGCGAGCCCGGCCCGGCGGTGTAGACGGTGAGCGCCTGGGCGCTGGAGATCATGGTGGCGGACAGCATCATCGCGAGCGCGGCTCCTTTGGTAACGGTGATAACGGTTTTCATACGGATTCCCCTGAGGTTGAAGTCACGGCGCGGACGGCGGCAATGCAGCCCGCAGATAAATGAACAATCTTGTCGGCCAGCAGCTCGGCTTCGCGACGGTCGTGGGTGACGTAGACGGCAGTGATGCCCAGCTGGCGCAGCAGGCGGCTCATTTCGAGGCACAGCGACTCGCGCAGCTCGCTGTCGAGATTGGAGAGCGGCTCATCGAACAGCAGCACACGCGGTTCTGCGACGATGGCGCGGGCCAGGGCAACGCGCTGCTGCTGACCGCCGGAAAGGCCCGACGGTTTGCGCTCGGCGAAGCCGCTGAGACCGACCATCGCCAGCGCCTCCTCGACCCGTTGCTGTCGTTCCTTGTGCCCGATGCCGCGCATGCGCAGCGGGAAAGCCACGTTCTGCACCGCCGTCATATGCGGCCACAGGGCGTAATCCTGGAAGACCATGCCGAGATCGCGCTGCTCCGGTGGCATACCCCAGCCGGCTTTCGCCACCAGCCGTTCGCCGAAGTGAATGCTGCCGCTGGCGGGTACGGTTAATCCGGCGAGCAGGCGCAGCAGCGTGCTTTTGCCGCAGCCAGAAGGCCCCAGCAGCGCCACGATGCTGCCCGCATCGATATGCAGATCGATCTGATTAAGGACGGTGTTGGCGCCGAAGGCGAAAGAAACGCCGTCAATCTTAATGCTGGTAAGCGCGCGCATTTTCGCCCTCCCGTTGGGAAAGCGTGGCTCTGCCGGCGGTCAACATCCGCCGGCCCGCGCTCACCTGTGTCAAAGACAGGGGAGCTAACATATTGTTATCCTCTTTGGGACTTAGTGACGCCGACTATAGGGAGCCTTGATGACGTATTGATTACATTTTCATTGCGGATTAACGTGTTGTCTGGCATCAGACCCATTTACCAAGGAACGCATATGAGCCGTTTTCGCCACGTGGAACTCCAGTACGCCAGTCGCCTGCTCAACCATGGCCCAACGATTTTAATAACCAGCTACGACGCTCATACTCAGCGCCGCAACGTTATGGCCGCCGCATGGTCGATGCCGGTGGAGTTCGCCCCGCCGCGGCTGGCTATCGTGGTGGATAAAAGCGCCTGGACGCGGGAAATTATTGAGCGCAACGGCACGTTCGGCATCGTCGTCCCGGGCGTCGAGGCCGCCAGTTGGACCTACGCGGTCGGTAGCATCAGCGGACGCGATGAGGATAAATTTAACGCTTACGGTATTCCGGTGGTGCAAGGCCCGGAGCTGGGATTGCCGCTGATTGAAGAAAAGTGTCTGGCGTGGATGGAGTGCCGACTGCTGCCGGCAACGGCGGCTCAGGAGCAGTACGATACGCTGTTTGGCGAAGTGGTTTCCGCCGCCGCCGACGAACGCGCGTTTGTCACCGGACGCTGGCAGTTCGACGATGATAAGATCAATACCCTCCATCATCTCGGCACCGGCAACTTTGTCGCCAGCGGCCGCCACGTCCGCGCCAATACGCCAGAAGAGTAGCCCGGACAGATGCGCAGCATCGCCTCCGGGGCAATTCTTCACCACCCTGCTCGTCTCTCCCGGGGGTGGCGCGCAGCGCCTGCCCGGGCTACCGGGCCGCAGACCGCTGAGAACGCGTAGCCCGAACAGATGCGCAGCATCGCCTCCGGGGAGAGAACTAGCGCTGCAAACGCCGCCGGTCTTCGCTGGGCGTCAGGCCAAAAACCTTTTTATATAAAGTGGTAAAGTGATTACTGTTGGCAAAGCCGCATAGATAAGCCACTTCGGTAATCGTCATATCGGTCTCGCGTAATTTTACGCGCGCCGAAACTAAGCGTAGACGCTTTAAATAATTATCCGGCGTCAATCCCGTTGCCTCTTTAATATGGCGAAAAGCGGTACGCGTGGTCAGATGGAATTTCTCCGCCAGCTGCTGCCAGTTATGATCTTCAAAACAGTGCTCCTGTAGCCATGTCAGCAATTTATGCAGCTTATATTTAGTGGTGCTATATTCGGCTTCGGTTTCAGCATGCAGAATCGTCGTCACCAGCTGGAAAAACGCGGCTTCGCGCAGGGCAATATTTTGCCCCTGCCGCAGCTCGGCAGAAAATATCTTATCCACCAGTTCCTTGCAGATATGGCGGGTGTCCGGCGCCAGCCAACCGTAGCAGGACGCATTCTGCGCAGAGAAAGTCTGTAATAAAGTATCGAGAGGCTGTAAATAATGAAACCCTACCAACGGGTTAATCAGCACATTAATTAACTTAAGCGTCCCTAGCTCATCATAATAATGAACGTCACCCGGCTGAACGTAAAAAACGTCGCCCTGTTGAATATATAGTGGTCTGCCATTAATAACGTGTAAACCGTGTCCTTCCTCAACGATCACCAGCTCAGCAAATTCATGACTATGTTCATGGCTATTATCTTCCGGATCGCTGGCGTACATGCCCAGCTTATCCTGCGGATGGGTGAAATAATACTCAACGGTTAACATCATCATCTATAAAGTCCAAAACGGCATACGGCGCAGAGGCAAGATAATGCATTTTCCCGACCGCCACGAGCAAGATTTTTGGAATTGTGATCGGCGACCCGCCCATCTCATTATCAGTGCCAATCTGGCAAATGCATTGGCATTGCCAGAGTGGTTGCCCCCGGGGCCGGCATCTTATGCTGCGGACAAATAAATACAGAGGACGCAGTATGTCACAGGCAATTCAGCATAATTCTCAGGTCTCGATGACCCGCCACCCGGATTTTCTACGCACCGCCGAGACGCTCCGGCCCGCGCTACGCCGCCAGGCGTACCCGCCGATCGCCGTGGTGGAAGCCCACGCCGACGCCACGGCACTGTTTGGCTGGCGCGCCGAACCGGTAAGTTCCCTGGCCGCGTTTTACCAGCGCGAGCTGAGCAGCGGCGATAGCGTCATTATTGATTTTGGCAGCCACTTTGTTGGCTACCTGCATTTTCTCTGTCAGAGCGTCGGGAGCCCACCGGACGCTCCGGCCCATCTGCAGTTCACCTTCGGCGAAACGCTGAGCGAAGTGTGTGAACCGTTCAGCGATTACCAGGGCTGGCTAAGCAGCAGCTGGCTGCAGCAGCAGGATCTGTGGCTTGATGTCCTGCCGGCCGAAGTTGATCTGCCGCGCCGCTACTGCTTCCGCTATCTGAAGGTGGAGGTCAAAGCCGTGTCGCGCAAGTTTCGTCTGCAGTTCAACCAGATTCAGGTGAATGCCGTTACCTCCGCCAGCGGCGCATGCCCGGCAGCGACAACCGCCGACCCGCAGCTCAAGGCCATCGACAGCGTTGCCGTTCTGACCCTGCAAAACTGCATGCAGGAGGTGTTTGAGGATGGCCCCAAACGCGACCGCCGCCTGTGGCTCGGCGATTTACGTTTGCAGGCGCTGGTGAACGATGTGACCTTCGCCCGTCACGATTTAGTACGCCGCTGCCTGTACCTTTTCGCCGGGCATACTCGTGAGGACGGTATGGTATCGGCCAACGTGTTCGTGCAGCCGGATGTCATTGCTGACGATACTTTTCTTTTTGATTATTCTCTGTTTTTTGTTGACGTTCTCTACAACTATCTGCAAAGCGCGGAGGATATTGCTACGGCCCGCGAGCTGTGGCCCACGGCCCGTCGTCAGATTGAACTGGCGCTGAAACGCTGCGACGCCTCCGGGGTTGTGCGCGATAGCGACGACTGGTGGGTGTTTATCGACTGGCAGGCATCGCTGAATAAACAGGCTGCAGCGCAGGGCGTGCTGATTTACTGCCTGCAGCGCGCCGTCTGGCTGGCGGAGCGTTTCGAACCTGAGCTGGCCGTCAGCTATCGCCAGCGTTTACAGCAGATTAAAGCTGCGGCCCTCGATGTCTTATGGGACGAGCAGCAAGGCTTCTACATCAGCGGCGAGCAGCGGCAGGTCTCATGGGCATCGCAAATCTGGCTGGTACTGGCGGAAGTCGGTACTCCTCAGCAGCGCCGGGAGATCATGCATAATCTGGAGCAAAATCCCCCCGCGATCGCCATGAACACGCCATACCTGCGTCACCACTATATTGCCGCCCTTTTGCAGTGCGGGCTGCGCGATGACGCTATTGCGCAGATCAAAGCCTACTGGGGAGCAATGGTCGACTACGGTGCCGATACCTTCTGGGAAATCTTCGACCCGGCGCATCCTGATTTTTCCCCTTATGGCAGCAAGCTGATAAACAGTTATTGCCATGCGTGGAGCTGCACCCCGGCCTGGTTTATTCGCCAGTACGGACTTTAACAACAACGATAAGCGAGTTTACTTTTATGGCAGAAACAACCTTTACCCTTTGGCGGCAGCGCCTTGGCTATGGCATCGCCGACCTCTCCTGCAACCTTGTGTGGCAGATGATCTCTCTTTATCTGATGTTCTTTTACACCGACGTGATGGGCCTGCCCGCTTATTACGTTGGCCTGATGTTCCTCGTGACGCGCCTGGTGGACGGCGTTGCCGACGTGCTAATGGGGCTGGTTATCGACAATACCGCCACCCGCTGGGGACGCTGCCGTCCGTATCTGCTGATTGGCGCGATCCCCTTCGGACTGCTGTGTATTCTGGCCTTCTACGTGCCGGATTTTGGCACCACCGGTAAGCTGATCTACGCTTTTGTCACCTATCTGTGTCTGTCGTTTCTCTATACCCTCGTTAATATTCCATTCTGCGCCATGCTGCCGTTTCTGACGAACGACTCGCGGGAGCGCACGACGCTGTCGGCGGTGCGCATTCTGCTCGGCTCGCTCGGCGCGACTATTGTCGCGGTCGCCACTCTGCCGCTGGTTGGCGCGCTGGGGAAAGGCAATCAGGAGCACGGCTTCTTCTATACGGCGGTGATTTTCGGCGTTATTGCCACCTTTTTTCTGCTGGTGAGCTTCCGGAACGTTAAGGAAAATATCAGTATTACTCAGGAGCGCATGACCTTAAAACGCGCCTGGGTCAGCCTGCGCGCCAACCGACCGTGGTTCGTCTTCGCCATCAATATTTTCCTGATGTGGGGCGCGTTTTTCTTCCAGACCGGGGCGCTGGTCTACTTCTTCCATTATTACGTCGGTAATAACGATCTCACGGCGATCGTCGCCGGGATCTCCACCTTCGTTCCTCTGCTGGGTACCCTCACCGTTCCGCTGCTCGCCAGCAGGATGAAAAAACGCCACGTCTATCTGGTAGCCAGCGCGATCAACCTGGTCGGCATGGGCATGATGATGGCGGCAGGCGTTAACAGCTGGGGTCTGGTTGCCGGAGCGGTCGTACTCTCGCTTGGCGCCGGACAGCGCACGGCAATTTACTTCTCTATGCAAGCCGATCCGGTGGATTACGGAGTATGGAAAACCGGCATCAATACCGCCGGCATTTTAACCTCCATCAACGGCTTTCTTGGCAAGGTGGCGATGGCGGGCGCGGGAGCCATTACCGGGGTCCTGCTCTCATCCGGCGGTTATATCGCTAACCAGACGCAAAGCGACGGCGCGATGCTGGCGATAAAAGCCTGCTACCTCTATATCCCGGCGCTGCTGATTGTGGCTTCAATGCTGTGGATTGGTCGCTTCTACCGACTCGACGACCAGTACGAGCAGATCCGCGCCGACCTTGACGCTGGACGCCGTGCGCCGTCGAACCCATCGTCCGTTGCTGGAGAAAACCACGCCCTGTAAGGCGCAGCACCCCCTTCATACCTCTGAAAAAAATAAGGATTGATATGCGTATCTCTTTGATTAGCGCAGCGGTTTGCTGCGCCCTTTTTTCGGCTTACGGCGCGAGTGCGGCCCCGCTCACGGTCGAACAACGGCTAGCGCAGCTGGAGGCCCGGCTTAATCATGCGGAGCAGGAGGCCGGAGAGGCCAAACGTCGGGCGCAGCAGGCGGAGCTGCGCACCAGCGCCGCGGAACAACGCGCGGCGGCAGCGGAAAAGCAGGTGCAGACCCTCAGTCAGCGCACCGCAGCGACCGAGCAAAAGCAGCAGGCTGCTGACAAACAGCTGGCGAAAAGCAGCCTCAGCGATGGCTTCGAGTTCAACGCCTACGCGCGCTCCGGGATGCTGGTTGACAGCCATGGTAAAGGCGCGCGCGGCGGCCCGGGTGTCTCCCCGGCCAGTTCGCTCAACGGCGATGCCCACGTTGGCCGTCTCGGCAACGAGAAAGATAACTACGTGGAGCTCAGCTTCGGCAAAAAAATGACCTTCAGCGACGGGTCATGGGCGCACTTTAAAACCATGCTTGCCGACGGGGCAACCAACCCGGATCCATGGGTACAGGATAACGACAGCCACCACCTGAACGTGCGTCAGCTGTACGTCGAGATGGGCAATTTCGCCGATTTTTCCGGGCCGTTCAGGAGCGCGTCCATCTGGGCGGGCAAGCGTTTCGACCGCGATAATTTCGATATCCACTTTACCGATAGCGATATTATGTTCCTCGGCGGTACCGGCGGCGGGATCAATGACGTGAAGTGGGGTGATACGCTGCGCGGCGATTACTCGGTCTATGCGCGTAACTTCGGCGATCTGGGTAGCGATAACTACCAGGATAACGATATACAGAACCTGATGTTCACCGCCAACCACTTCTGGAACAACTGGCAGCTGATGACCACGGCGATGACCGCCCAGGGCAATGATGACCTGAAAGATAATACCTCGACCACCGGCAGTTACGCTCTGCGCAGCGATAATACGGCGAAAAACGGCTACTACGCGATGCTGGCGTATCACGACAAACAGCAATTCTATGGCCTCGCGCCGGGCGTATCGGAGAGCGCCCTGCAGTACGGCGGCGGGCTGGGCGCCGAGGCGCGCCAGCCCGGCAGCGATGGCGATCTTACCGAGAACGCAAAGTCCCTGCGTTTTGCGTCCTACGGCATTTTGCCGCTGGGGAAAAACTGGCAGCTTGCACCATCGGTTATCGCCCAGCATAGCGAAGATCGCTACCGCGATGGCGACCGCTACGATTGGGCAACCTTTAACCTGCGGGTTTCCCAGGGTATCACCCGCAACTTCGCCCTGCTATACGAGGCGTCCTGGCAATATATGAACCTGAATCCCAACGGCCGAACCTATCGTTACGACAGCGGCGTGCATCAATACCAGGCGGTGAGCGGCGATTTTTACAAGCTGACCTTCGCCCCGACGTTCAAAGTGGGCGATGTGTTTGATATCAAAGCGAGGCCGGAGATACGTTTCTTTGTCACGTGGATGAATTGGGATAAAGACCTGGATCGTTATGCGATCAACGATGATTTCGGCAGTAAAGGCTTTACCGCCGGAGGAAACTGGAACTTTGGCGTGCAGACGGAGATTTGGTTTTAATACATCAGCCCTGGCACCTCTTCCCGGGGGCGGCGCACAGCGCCTGCCCGGGCTACCGGACCACAGACCGCTGAGGACGCGTAGCCCGGACAGATGCGCAGCATCGCCTCCGGGATATTCTGCCACTCCACACTCTCTCCCGGGAGCGGCGCACAGCGCCTGCTCGTATATGGACACCTCCCGTTATGCAAGCCATCTCTGCATTTTGTGTAACGGGGT
>NZ_JBEAIJ010000057.1:0-34323 GCF_040065315.1 Klebsiella sp. CN_Kp100 | reverse complement strand
CGATGGACGACGGTCTGCGTTTCGCAATCCGTGAAGGCGGCCGTACCGTTGGCGCAGGCGTGGTTGCTAAAGTTCTCGGCTAATTGCTGATAACATTTGACGCAATGCGCAATAAAAGGGCATCATTTGATGCCCTTTTTGCACGCTTTCACACCAGAACCTGGCTCATCAGTGATTTTTTGGGTCATAATCATTGCTGAGACAGGCTCTGAAGAGGGCGTTAAGTCCGAAACGCAGCAGAGCATTTCGGTTTGGTCGCCTCGCATTTCATGCGGGGTGAAGTTATTTGTCTGAATTCTTGTGACAGGTTGGTTTATGAGTGCGAATACCGAAGCTCAAGGGAGCGGGCGCGGCCTCGAAGCGATGAAGTGGACAATCGTTGTCGTGCTGCTGGTTGTGGCCATCGTCGGCAACTTCCTTTATCGTGACATTATGCTGGCAGTGCGTGCGCTGGCCGTAGTGATTCTGATCGCTGCAGCAGGCGGTGTCGCGCTGTTAACGACAAAAGGTAAGGCGACAATCGCTTTCGCTCGTGAAGCGAGAACCGAAGTCCGTAAGGTGATCTGGCCGACTCGCCAGGAAACGCTGCATACCACGTTGATTGTTGCCGCGGTGACCGCCGTAATGTCACTGATCCTGTGGGGACTGGATGGTATTCTGGTTCGCCTGGTATCCTTTATCACTGGCCTGAGGTTCTGAGATGTCTGAAGCTCCTAAAAAACGCTGGTACGTCGTTCAGGCGTTTTCTGGTTTTGAAGGTCGCGTAGCTACCTCGTTGCGTGAACATATCAAATTACACAATATGGAAGAGCTGTTTGGCGAAGTCATGGTGCCGACCGAAGAAGTGGTCGAAATCCGCGGCGGCCAGCGTCGTAAAAGCGAACGTAAATTCTTCCCGGGCTACGTGCTGGTCCAGATGGTGATGAACGACGCGAGCTGGCACCTGGTGCGCAGCGTACCGCGTGTGATGGGCTTTATCGGCGGTACTTCTGACCGTCCGGCGCCTATCAGTGACAAAGAAGTCGATGCGATCATGAACCGTCTGCAGCAGGTTGGCGATAAGCCGCGGCCGAAAACGCTGTTTGAGCCGGGTGAAATGGTACGCGTTAGCGACGGCCCATTTGCCGACTTTAACGGCGTGGTTGAAGAAGTGGACTACGAAAAGTCTCGTCTGAAAGTGTCCGTTTCTATCTTCGGTCGTGCGACGCCGGTCGAGCTGGACTTTGCCCAGGTAGAAAAGGCTTAACCGCCGATCAAAAAAGCAACGCTTTAATCGTTGCATGAGGCGCGAAATTGGCATACAATTTCGCGCCTTTTGTTTTTATGGGCCTGATGCCCGTAAAGCGATATTTATCACGGGGAGCCTTTTTTAAGGCGCTACACCCAAACGAGGAAATTTAAATGGCTAAGAAAGTACAAGCCTACGTCAAGCTGCAGGTTGCAGCTGGTATGGCAAACCCGAGTCCGCCGGTTGGTCCAGCACTGGGTCAGCAGGGTGTGAACATCATGGAATTCTGCAAAGCGTTCAACGCAAAAACTGAATCCCTGGAAAAAGGTCTGCCAATCCCGGTTGTTATCACCGTTTACGCTGACCGTTCTTTCACCTTCGTTACCAAAACTCCGCCGGCAGCAGTTCTGCTGAAAAAAGCGGCTGGTATCAAGTCTGGTTCCGGTAAACCGAACAAAGACAAAGTAGGTAAAATTTCCCGCGCTCAGCTGCAGGAAATCGCGCAGACCAAAGCTGCCGACATGACTGGTTCCGACATTGAAGCGATGACTCGCTCCATTGAAGGTACTGCACGTTCCATGGGCCTGGTAGTGGAGGACTAAGAAATGGCTAAACTGACCAAGCGCATGTCCGTGATTCGTGACAAAGTTGATGCGACCAAACAGTACGACATCAACGAAGCCATCTCTCTGCTGAAAGAACTGGCGACTGCTAAGTTCGTTGAAAGCGTTGATGTTGCCGTTAACCTCGGCATTGACGCTCGTAAATCTGACCAGAACGTCCGTGGCGCGACCGTACTGCCGCACGGTACTGGCCGTTCAGTTCGCGTAGCTGTATTTGCCCAGGGCCCGAACGCTGAAGCAGCTAAAGCTGCTGGCGCAGAGCTGGTAGGTATGGAAGATCTGGCTGACCAGATCAAAAAAGGCGAAATGAACTTTGACGTGGTTATTGCTTCTCCGGATGCAATGCGCGTTGTTGGCCAGCTGGGCCAGGTTCTGGGTCCGCGCGGCCTGATGCCAAACCCGAAAGTTGGTACTGTAACTCCGAACGTTGCTGAAGCGGTTAAGAACGCTAAAGCAGGTCAGGTACGTTACCGTAACGACAAAAACGGCATCATCCACACCACCATCGGTAAAGTGGATTTTGACGCTGATAAACTGAAAGAAAACCTGGAAGCTCTGCTGGTTGCGCTGAAAAAAGCGAAACCGACTCAGGCTAAAGGCGTGTACATCAAGAAAATCAGCATCTCCACCACCATGGGTGCTGGCGTTGCCGTTGATCAGGCTGGTCTGAGCGCTTCTGCGAACTAAGATTAGCTTTACGTGGGCGGTGAATTTGTCTACAATCTTACCCCCACGTATTCTGCTTATAGCAGACGTATAGCCGAGATATTCAGGCTGTGGCAAGGCAGTCAACGCCGCCACTGAGTGAATAGCGACGGCTAGACAAGATTTGTTCGTTGGAGTCTGGCCTATCCAGGCCTCCGTCGAAGACCGCAGGTGTTTCGCAAGAAACTTAATCCCCTGCGTAGACGGTGACAGAACGCTAAGATTATTTTTGGATACTCTGGCTTGTTTCTGCTCACCGTATTAAGACGCTCTTCTCTTTGAGTTGAGTGAAGTGAGTTCCGGAGCATGAGCTCTGGCAAACATCCAGGAGCAAAGCTAATGGCTTTAAATCTTCAAGACAAACAAGCGATTGTTGCTGAAGTCAGCGAAGTAGCCAAAGGCGCGCTGTCTGCAGTAGTTGCGGATTCCCGTGGCGTTACTGTAGACAAAATGACTGAACTGCGTAAAGCAGGTCGTGAAGCTGGCGTATACATGCGTGTTGTTCGTAACACCCTGCTGCGCCGCGTCGTTGAAGGTACTCCTTTCGAGTGCCTGAAAGACACGTTTGTTGGTCCGACCCTGATTGCATACTCTATGGAACACCCGGGCGCAGCTGCTCGTCTGTTCAAAGATTTCGCGAAAGCGAATGCAAAATTTGAGGTCAAAGCCGCAGCCTTTGAAGGTGAGCTGATCCCGGCGTCGCAAATCGACCGCCTGGCAACTCTGCCGACCTACGAAGAAGCAATTGCACGCCTGATGGCAACCATGAAAGAAGCTTCGGCTGGCAAACTGGTTCGCACTCTGGCTGCTGTACGCGATGCGAAAGAAGCTGCTTAATCGCAGTTATCTTCATAAAGCATCTGCTTACGTATAAACTTATTCTGATATTCAGGAACAATTTAAATGTCTATCACTAAAGATCAAATCATTGAAGCAGTATCCGCTATGTCCGTAATGGACGTTGTTGAGCTGATCTCTGCAATGGAAGAAAAATTCGGTGTTTCCGCTGCTGCTGCTGTAGCTGTTGCTGCTGGCCCGGCTGCTGACGCTGCTGAAGAAAAAACTGAATTCGACGTAATTCTGAAAGGTATCGGCGCGAACAAAGTTGCCGTTATCAAAGCAGTACGTGGCGCAACTGGCCTGGGTCTGAAAGAAGCTAAAGACCTGGTAGAATCTGCTCCGGCTGCTCTGAAAGAAGGCGTGAGCAAAGATGACGCTGAAGCACTGAAAAAATCTCTGGAAGAAGCTGGCGCTGAAGTTGAAGTTAAATAAGCCAACCTTTCCGGTTGCAGCCTGAGAAATCAGGCTGATGGCTGGTGACTTTTTGGTCACCAGCCTTTTTGCGCTGTAAGGCGCCAGTAGCATTTCACACTGTTTGACTACTGGTTGTCCTGACAATGCTTGTTTCTATAGACGACTTAATATACTGCGACAGGTTAGGGTCCCTGAGCTGTGTAAATCGCAATGAAATGGTTTAAGCGTGATAGAAACAGGTATTGCGGAAAGTGTTCCATTTTCCGGTCAACAAAATAGTGTTGCATAAAAAACTGCCTTATGTGGGCAGATGGGTCGACTTGTCAGCGAGCTGAGGAACCCTATGGTTTACTCCTATACCGAGAAAAAACGTATTCGTAAGGATTTTGGTAAACGTCCGCAGGTTCTGGACATACCTTATCTCCTTTCTATCCAGCTTGACTCGTTTCAGAAGTTCATCGAGCAAGATCCTGAAGGGCAGTATGGTCTGGAAGCAGCTTTCCGTTCCGTATTCCCGATTAAGAGCTACAGCGGTAATTCTGAGCTGCAGTATGTCAGCTACCGTCTGGGCGAACCGGTTTTTGACGTTAAAGAGTGTCAGATCCGTGGCGTGACCTACTCGGCACCGCTGCGCGTTAAACTGCGTCTGGTGATCTACGAGCGCGAAGCGCCGGAAGGCACCGTTAAAGACATTAAAGAACAAGAAGTCTACATGGGCGAAATTCCGCTCATGACCGACAACGGTACCTTTGTTATCAACGGTACCGAGCGCGTTATCGTTTCTCAGCTGCACCGTAGCCCGGGCGTCTTCTTTGACAGTGACAAAGGTAAGACTCACTCTTCCGGTAAGGTTCTGTATAACGCACGTATCATCCCTTACCGTGGCTCCTGGCTGGACTTCGAATTCGACCCGAAAGACAACCTGTTTGTCCGTATCGACCGTCGTCGTAAGCTGCCGGCTACCATCATTCTGCGCGCGCTGAATTACACCACTGAGCAGATCCTTGACCTGTTCTTCGAAAAAGTGGTCTTTGAAATTCGCGACAACAAGCTGCAGATGGAACTGGTACCGGAGCGTCTGCGCGGCGAAACCGCCTCCTTCGATATCGAAGCGAACGGTAAAGTGTACGTTGAGAAAGGACGCCGCATCACTGCGCGTCACATTCGCCAGCTGGAAAAAGACGATATCAAACATATCGAAGTTCCGGTTGAGTACATCGCTGGCAAAGTTGCCTCTAAAGACTATGTTGACGAATCTACTGGCGAGCTGATCTGCCCGGCGAACATGGAGCTGAGCCTGGATCTGCTTGCCAAGCTGAGCCAGTCTGGCCATAAGCGTATCGAAACGCTGTTCACCAACGATCTGGATCACGGTCCGTACATCTCTGAGACTGTACGCGTTGACCCGACCAACGATCGTCTGAGCGCACTGGTAGAAATCTACCGCATGATGCGCCCTGGTGAGCCGCCGACTCGTGAAGCTGCTGAAAGCCTGTTCGAGAACCTGTTCTTCTCCGAAGACCGCTACGATCTGTCCGCGGTTGGTCGTATGAAGTTCAACCGTTCTCTGCTGCGCGACGAAATCGAAGGTTCCGGTATCCTGAGCAAAGAAGACATCATTGAAGTGATGAAGAAGCTCATCGATATCCGTAACGGTAAAGGCGAAGTCGATGATATCGACCACCTTGGCAACCGTCGTATCCGTTCCGTTGGCGAAATGGCGGAAAACCAGTTCCGCGTTGGCCTGGTTCGCGTAGAGCGTGCGGTGAAAGAGCGTCTGTCTCTGGGCGATCTGGATACCCTGATGCCTCAGGATATGATCAACGCCAAGCCGATTTCTGCAGCGGTGAAAGAGTTCTTTGGCTCCAGCCAGCTGTCTCAGTTTATGGACCAGAACAACCCGCTGTCTGAGATTACGCACAAACGTCGTATCTCTGCACTCGGCCCGGGCGGCCTGACCCGCGAACGCGCAGGCTTTGAAGTTCGAGACGTACACCCGACTCACTACGGTCGCGTATGTCCAATCGAAACGCCTGAAGGTCCGAACATCGGTCTGATCAACTCCCTGTCCGTGTACGCACAGACGAACGAATACGGCTTCCTTGAGACTCCGTATCGTAAAGTCACCGACGGCGTTGTGACCGACGAAATTCATTACCTGTCTGCTATCGAAGAAGGTAACTACGTTATTGCTCAGGCGAACTCCAACCTGGATGACGAAGGCCACTTTGTAGAAGATCTGGTTACCTGCCGTAGTAAAGGCGAATCCAGCTTGTTCAGCCGCGACCAGGTTGACTACATGGACGTATCCACCCAGCAGGTGGTTTCCGTCGGTGCGTCCCTGATCCCGTTCCTGGAACACGATGACGCCAACCGTGCATTGATGGGTGCGAACATGCAACGTCAGGCCGTTCCGACCCTGCGCGCTGATAAGCCGCTGGTTGGTACCGGTATGGAACGTGCTGTTGCCGTTGACTCCGGTGTAACTGCGGTGGCTAAACGTGGCGGCCTGGTTCAGTACGTGGATGCGTCCCGTATCGTTATCAAAGTTAACGAAGACGAGATGTACCCGGGCGAAGCAGGTATCGACATCTATAACCTGACCAAGTACACCCGTTCTAACCAGAACACCTGCATCAACCAGATGCCGTGTGTCTCTCTGGGCGAGCCGATTGAGCGCGGTGACGTGCTGGCTGACGGTCCGTCCACCGACCTCGGTGAACTGGCGCTCGGTCAGAACATGCGCGTCGCGTTCATGCCGTGGAACGGTTACAACTTCGAAGACTCCATCCTCGTATCCGAGCGTGTTGTTCAGGAAGACCGTTTTACCACCATCCACATTCAGGAACTGGCGTGCGTGTCCCGCGACACCAAGCTGGGGCCGGAAGAGATCACCGCTGATATCCCGAACGTGGGTGAAGCTGCACTCTCTAAACTGGATGAGTCCGGTATCGTTTATATCGGTGCGGAAGTGACCGGTGGCGATATTCTGGTTGGTAAAGTAACCCCGAAAGGTGAAACCCAGCTGACGCCAGAAGAGAAACTGCTGCGTGCGATCTTCGGTGAGAAAGCGTCTGACGTTAAAGACTCTTCTCTGCGCGTGCCAAACGGTGTCTCCGGTACCATTATCGACGTTCAGGTCTTCACCCGCGACGGCGTAGAAAAAGACAAACGCGCGCTGGAAATCGAAGAGATGCAACTCAAACAGGCGAAGAAAGACCTGTCTGAAGAACTGCAGATCCTCGAAGCTGGCCTGTTTGGTCGTATCTATGCGGTGCTGGTCTCCGGCGGTATCGAAGCTGAGAAGCTCGACAAGCTGCCGCGCGATCGCTGGCTGGAACTCGGCCTGACCGACGAAGAGAAACAAAACCAGCTGGAGCAGCTGGCTGAGCAGTACGACGAACTGAAACACGAGTTCGAGAAAAAACTCGAAGCGAAACGCCGTAAAATCACTCAGGGCGACGATCTGGCACCGGGCGTGCTGAAGATCGTTAAAGTGTATCTGGCCGTTAAACGTCAGATTCAGCCTGGTGACAAAATGGCAGGTCGTCACGGTAACAAGGGTGTTATCTCTAAGATCAACCCGATCGAAGATATGCCTTACGATGAAAACGGCACGCCGGTCGACATCGTACTGAACCCGCTGGGCGTACCGTCTCGTATGAACATCGGTCAGATCCTGGAAACTCACCTGGGTATGGCTGCGAAAGGTATTGGCGAGAAAATCAACGCCATGCTGAAACAGCAGCAGGAAGTCGCCAAACTGCGCGAGTTCATCCAGCGTGCCTACGATCTGGGTACCGACGTTCGTCAGAAGGTTGATCTGAATACCTTCACTGACGAAGAAGTTATGCGTCTCGCTGAAAACCTGAAAAAAGGTATGCCGATCGCAACGCCGGTCTTCGACGGTGCGAAAGAGTCTGAAATCAAGGAGCTGTTACAGCTTGGTGGCCTGCCGACTTCCGGCCAGATCACCCTGTTCGACGGTCGTACCGGTGAGCAATTCGAGCGCCAGGTTACCGTTGGCTACATGTACATGCTGAAACTGAACCACCTGGTTGATGACAAGATGCATGCGCGTTCTACCGGTTCTTACAGCCTGGTTACTCAGCAGCCGCTGGGTGGTAAGGCACAGTTCGGTGGTCAGCGCTTCGGGGAGATGGAAGTGTGGGCGCTGGAAGCATATGGCGCAGCATACACCCTGCAGGAAATGCTCACCGTTAAGTCTGATGACGTGAACGGCCGTACTAAGATGTATAAGAACATCGTGGATGGCAACCATCAGATGGAACCGGGCATGCCGGAATCCTTCAACGTACTGTTGAAAGAGATTCGCTCGCTGGGCATCAACATCGAACTGGAAGACGAGTAACTCTCGCTCAAACAGGTCACTGGTGCCGGGGTAAGACCCGGCGCCAGATTGTGCTAACTCCGACGGGAGCAAATCCGTGAAAGACTTATTAAAGTTTCTGAAAGCGCAAACTAAAACCGAAGAGTTTGATGCGATCAAAATTGCTCTGGCATCGCCAGACATGATCCGTTCATGGTCTTTTGGTGAAGTTAAAAAGCCGGAAACCATTAACTACCGTACGTTCAAACCTGAGCGTGACGGCCTTTTCTGCGCGCGTATTTTCGGGCCAGTAAAAGACTACGAGTGCCTGTGCGGTAAGTACAAGCGCCTGAAACACCGCGGTGTGATCTGTGAGAAGTGCGGCGTTGAAGTGACCCAGACTAAAGTGCGCCGTGAGCGTATGGGCCACATCGAGCTGGCGTCTCCGACCGCTCATATCTGGTTCCTGAAGTCTCTGCCGTCCCGTATCGGCCTGCTTCTCGATATGCCGTTGCGCGATATCGAACGCGTGCTGTACTTCGAATCCTATGTGGTTATCGAAGGCGGTATGACCAACCTGGAACGCCAGCAGATCCTGACTGAAGAACAGTATCTGGACGCGCTGGAAGAGTTCGGTGACGAATTTGACGCGAAGATGGGTGCGGAAGCTATCCAGGCCCTGCTGAAGAGCATGGATCTGGAGCAAGAGTGTGAAACTCTGCGCGAAGAGCTGAACGAAACCAACTCCGAAACCAAGCGTAAGAAGCTGACCAAGCGTATCAAACTGCTGGAAGCGTTCGTACAGTCTGGCAACAAGCCGGAGTGGATGATCCTGACCGTTCTGCCGGTACTGCCGCCAGATCTGCGTCCGCTGGTTCCGCTGGATGGTGGTCGTTTTGCGACTTCTGACCTGAACGATCTGTATCGTCGCGTCATTAACCGTAACAACCGTCTGAAACGTCTGCTGGATCTGGCTGCGCCGGACATCATCGTACGCAACGAAAAACGTATGCTGCAGGAAGCGGTTGACGCCCTGCTGGATAACGGTCGTCGCGGTCGTGCGATCACCGGTTCGAACAAACGTCCTCTGAAATCTTTGGCCGATATGATCAAAGGTAAGCAGGGTCGTTTCCGTCAGAACCTGCTCGGTAAGCGTGTTGACTACTCCGGTCGTTCTGTAATCACCGTAGGTCCATACCTGCGTCTGCATCAGTGCGGTCTGCCGAAGAAAATGGCGCTGGAGCTGTTCAAACCGTTTATTTACGGCAAGCTGGAGCTGCGTGGCCTGGCCACCACCATCAAAGCCGCTAAGAAAATGGTTGAGCGCGAAGAAGCTGTCGTTTGGGATATCCTGGACGAAGTCATCCGCGAACACCCGGTACTGCTGAACCGTGCACCAACCCTGCACCGTCTGGGTATCCAGGCATTTGAACCAGTGCTGATCGAAGGTAAAGCTATCCAGCTGCACCCGCTGGTTTGTGCGGCATACAACGCCGACTTCGATGGTGACCAGATGGCTGTTCACGTACCGCTGACGCTGGAAGCCCAGCTCGAAGCGCGTGCGCTGATGATGTCTACTAACAACATCCTGTCTCCAGCGAACGGTGAGCCTATCATCGTTCCGTCTCAGGACGTTGTACTGGGTCTGTACTACATGACCCGTGACTGTGTTAACGCCAAAGGCGAAGGCATGGTGCTGACTGGCCCGAAAGAAGCTGAGCGTATTTATCGCGCTGGCCTGGCCTCTCTGCATGCGCGCGTTAAAGTGCGTATCACCGAATACGAAAAAGATGAAAACGGCGAATTCGTTGCGAAAACCAGCCTGAAAGATACGACCGTTGGTCGCGCCATTCTGTGGATGATCGTACCGAAAGGTCTGCCTTTCTCCATCGTCAACCAGGCGCTGGGTAAGAAGGCTATCTCTAAGATGCTGAACACCTGCTACCGTATTCTGGGCCTGAAACCGACCGTTATTTTTGCGGACCAGACGATGTACACCGGCTTTGCTTATGCAGCGCGTTCAGGTGCATCCGTTGGTATCGATGACATGGTCATCCCGGAGAAAAAATACGAAATCATCAGCGAAGCGGAAGCGGAAGTTGCTGAGATTCAGGAGCAGTTCCAGTCGGGTCTGGTGACCGCTGGCGAACGCTATAACAAAGTTATCGATATCTGGGCTGCGGCCAACGATCGTGTATCCAAAGCGATGATGGACAACCTGCAAACCGAAACCGTTATTAACCGTAACGGCGAAGAAGAGCAGCAGGTTTCCTTCAACAGCATCTACATGATGGCCGACTCCGGTGCGCGTGGTTCTGCTGCACAGATTCGTCAGCTTGCCGGTATGCGTGGTCTGATGGCGAAGCCGGATGGCTCGATCATCGAAACGCCAATCACCGCGAACTTCCGTGAAGGTCTGAACGTACTCCAGTACTTCATCTCCACGCACGGTGCGCGTAAAGGTCTGGCGGATACCGCACTGAAAACAGCGAACTCCGGTTACCTGACCCGTCGTCTGGTTGACGTTGCACAGGACCTGGTCGTTACTGAAGACGACTGTGGCACCCTGGAAGGCATCACCATGACCCCGGTTATCGAGGGTGGCGATGTTAAAGAGCCGCTGCGCGATCGCGTACTGGGTCGTGTGACCGCTGAAGACGTTCTGAAGCCGGGTACGGCGGACATTCTGGTTCCACGCAACACGCTGCTTCATGAGCACTGGTGCGATCTGCTGGAAGAGAACTCCGTTGACTCCGTCAAAGTGCGTTCCGTTGTATCCTGTGACACCGACTTTGGTGTATGTGCGCACTGCTACGGTCGTGACCTGGCGCGTGGCCACATCATCAACAAAGGTGAGGCTATCGGCGTTATCGCGGCACAGTCCATCGGTGAGCCGGGTACACAGCTGACGATGCGTACGTTCCACATCGGTGGTGCGGCATCTCGTGCGGCTGCTGAGTCCAGCATCCAGGTGAAAAACAAAGGTAGCATCCGTCTGAGCAATGCGAAGTCGGTTGTGAACTCCAGCGGTAAGCTGGTTATTACGTCCCGTAATACCGAGCTGAAACTGATCGACGAATTTGGTCGTACCAAAGAGAGCTATAAAGTGCCTTACGGCTCCGTTATGGCGAAAGGTGATGGTGAGCAGGTTGCCGGCGGTGAAACCGTAGCAAACTGGGATCCGCACACCATGCCGGTTATCACCGAAGTGAGCGGTTTCGTCCGCTTCACTGACATGATTGACGGCCAGACCATTACTCGTCAGACCGACGAGCTGACCGGCCTGTCTTCTCTGGTGGTTCTGGATTCTGCAGAGCGTACCACTGGCGGTAAAGACCTGCGTCCGGCGCTGAAAATCGTTGATGCTCAGGGTAATGATGTTCTGATCCCTGGCACCGATATGCCTGCGCAGTACTTCCTGCCGGGTAAAGCGATTGTTCAGCTGGAAGATGGCGTACAGATCAGTTCTGGTGACACCCTGGCGCGTGTACCGCAGGAATCCGGCGGTACCAAGGACATCACCGGTGGTCTGCCGCGCGTTGCCGACCTGTTCGAAGCGCGTCGTCCGAAAGAGCCGGCAATCCTGGCTGAAATCAGCGGCATCATTTCCTTCGGTAAAGAAACCAAAGGGAAACGTCGTCTGGTTATCACCCCGGTAGACGGTAGCGATCCGTACGAAGAGATGATTCCTAAATGGCGTCAGCTCAACGTGTTCGAAGGTGAACGCGTAGAACGTGGTGATGTAGTTTCCGACGGTCCGGAAGCACCGCACGACATTCTGCGTCTGCGTGGCGTACATGCTGTGACTCGTTATATTGTTAACGAAGTCCAGGACGTATACCGTCTGCAGGGCGTTAAGATTAACGATAAGCACATTGAAGTTATCGTTCGTCAGATGCTGCGTAAAGCGACCATCGAAAGCGCCGGTAGCTCCGACTTCCTGGAAGGCGAACAGGTTGAATACTCTCGCGTCAAGATCGCTAACCGCGAGCTGGAAGCGAACGGCAAAGTGGGTGCAACGTTCTCCCGCGATCTGCTGGGTATCACCAAAGCGTCCCTGGCAACCGAATCGTTCATCTCTGCCGCATCGTTCCAGGAGACCACGCGTGTCCTGACCGAAGCAGCCGTTGCGGGTAAACGCGACGAACTGCGTGGCCTGAAAGAGAACGTTATCGTGGGTCGTCTGATCCCGGCCGGTACCGGTTATGCCTACCACCAGGATCGTATGCGCCGCCGCGCAGCCGGCGAGCTGCCAGCAGCGCCGCAGGTCAGCGTGGAAGAAGCTTCTGCTAACCTGGCAGAGCTGCTGAACGCGGGTCTGGGCGGTTCCGACAACGATTAATCGTTGATTCGCTAAGCGCTTAAAAGCCAGTCAGATCATCTGACTGGCTTTTTTATTGCCTGTCCGTTGCTGCTATTATTTATTCGTTATACTTTTTAATTACATTTAATTAATGTAATCGCTGCAATTAATTAGCAAATAAACTCCCCCTTCAAGATTATTTATTTCTGTTTCAGATTTTCATCATCAATCAATGGGTAAAAATCCTACACGTATCAAAAAATACGCGCCGCAAACGCTATATAGTCAAAAAGCTCAAATAATCATGTGATTACTTTTCCCTCATCTTTTCGGTTCTGCGCAACTGAGGGGATCGCTGTATCTGGCGAAAGGGGGCGGGGAAGATGAGTAAATAAAAAACAAAGCGGAAAAGTATTGTCGCTATTTAAAAGATAGCGTCTGGGGGAAGCATGGAATTTGCTATTCAACTTATCATTATCTTAATTTGTTTGTTCTATGGCGCGAGAAAGGGCGGTATTGCGCTCGGCCTTTTAGGCGGCATTGGTCTGGTTATTTTAGTGTTTGTCTTTCATCTTAAGCCGGGAAAACCCCCTGTAGACGTCATGCTGGTGATCATTGCGGTGGTGGCCGCCTCAGCGACGCTGCAGGCTTCCGGCGGTTTAGACGTTATGCTGCAGATTGCGGAGAAACTGCTGCGGCGCAACCCGAAATACGTTTCAATCGTGGCGCCATTCGTCACCTGCACGTTGACCATTCTTTGCGGAACCGGGCACGTGGTATATACCATTCTGCCAATTATTTATGATGTTGCGATTAAAAATAATATTCGCCCGGAACGACCGATGGCCGCGAGTTCGATCGGCGCGCAGATGGGGATTATCGCCAGCCCGGTTTCGGTGGCAGTCGTCTCGCTGGTGGCGATGCTCGGCAATTTCACCTTTAACGGTAAGCACCTTGAGTTTCTCGATCTGCTGGCGATCACTATTCCGTCAACGCTGCTGGGGATTCTGGCCATTGGTATCTTCAGCTGGTTTCGCGGTAAAGACCTCGATAAAGACGAAGCCTTTCAGGCTTTTATTGCGGTGCCGGAAAACCGCCATTACGTTTATGGTGATACGGCCACGCTGCTCGATAAGAAGCTGCCGACCAGTAACTGGATTGCGATGTGGATTTTTCTGGCCTCAATAGCCGTTGTCGCCCTGCTCGGCGCCTTCTCCGAGCTGCGTCCGGCATTTGATGACAAGCCGCTGTCGATGGTGCTGGTGATCCAAATGTTTATGCTGCTTTCCGGGGCGCTCATCATCATCATTACCAAAACCAATCCCGCTTCGATTTCCAAAAATGAGGTGTTCCGTTCCGGGATGATCGCCATTGTCGCGGTGTACGGTATCGCGTGGATGGCGGAGACGATGTTTGGCGCGCATATGACCGAGATTAAAGGCGTGCTCGGGGAGATGGTGAAGGAGTATCCGTGGGCTTACGCTATCGTACTGCTGCTGGTGTCGAAGTTTGTTAACTCACAGGCGGCTGCGCTGGCGGCGATCGTTCCGGTGGCGTTGGCGATTGGCGTCGATCCGGCTTACATCGTTGCTTCCGCACCTGCCTGCTACGGGTATTACATTCTGCCGACCTACCCAAGCGATCTGGCGGCGATTCAATTCGACCGCTCTGGTACAACGCATATCGGCCGCTTTGTGATTAACCATAGCTTTATTCTGCCAGGGCTCATTGGCGTTAGCGTCTCTTGCGTCTTTGGTTGGGTATTTGCGGCGATGTATGGATTTCTGTAAGAGAGGACAGGCGCCGTTAGCGGCGCCTGTTAAATAGTTGGGGTTATTGCGCGAGCGGAATTCGGCGATAGAGCTCAATCATATCGGTTGCCAGATCCTGAATGACCATCGCGTTCATCAGGTGGTCCTGGGAATGAACGGTAATCAGGTTAACCGGAAGCTTGCCGCTGCCTTCATCCATGCCGATCAGCTGGGTCTGGATTTTATGCGCATGTTTGACAAATTCGTGAGATTCCGCCATCGCCTGTTCGGCCGCAGCAAAATCGCCTTTACGCGCCAGCTGCAGAGCGGTTAAGGCAGAGCTACGCGCTGAACCGGCGTTAACCAGAAGCTCCATGATGATCGTTTCTAAGTCTTCCATCTCTTACTCCATCAGCTTCAGGGCTTTATCAAGCACGGCTTCGCCTTTCATCATGCCGTAATCCATCATATCGATGACGGCAACTTTTTTACCAAACGGGTCGGCCATAGCCTGTAGCTTAGCCTGCTCATACTTCACCTGGGGGCCGAGCAGGATAATATCGGCAGCGGCAAGGTTATCTTTAAACTCGGCAACCGGTACGGCTTTGATGGAGACTTCCACACCTTTTTGTTGCGCAGCAGCCTGCATACGTTGAACCAGCATGCTGGTAGACATACCTGCGGCGCAGCATAAAACGATATTCTTCATAATTGTTGGCCCTTATGTTCCTTGATGTACCATCTTTATCGCGGGCAGGCGGGCGGGACAACCGCTTTACGGTGATTGTGTGTAAGTCATCACAAAATAATGAAACCGGTTTCGGTTATGGAGGAGAAAACGCTAAAAGCCGCGTCCGACGGGCCGGAAACGGTAGGCTCTGTTACGCGCGGACGATGCGATTCTTGCCCTGCTGCTTGGCTTTATACAGCGCTTCATCAACGCGCACGACAAGCTGCTCCAGGGGTTCCATATTCCATTCGCCGAGACCTGCGCTAAAGGTGACCGTTAGCCCTTCTTCACGCCAGGAGCGCTGCGCAACGCGGGCCCGCCAGCTCTCCAGCAGCTTCAGGGCGTCATCGCTATGTCCGGTGGTAAAGATCACCGCAAACTCCTCCCCGCCGTAGCGGTAAAGTGAAATTTGCAGAGGTTGGAGGATCTGCAGTCCTTCCCGTGCGACATTGCGCAGAACGATATCGCCATTGAGATGACCCCAGGTGTCATTTATCGTTTTAAAGTTATCAATATCCACCAGCGCGAGAGAGAAAGGCTGATGATCGTTCATCAGCGCGGCGATATCATTGTCGAAGGCGCGTCGGTTCTTGCAGCCGGTTAGCGCATCGATGGTCGCCTGGCGAACGTAGGTTAACTCGCGCTGCTTATTGCTCTCGATGGCTTTGCTGAGCATCGCTTCCAGCCGCGGGGCGCGCTGAACATCCCCGGTTTTAATGGCATTGATGATGTTCATCAACACCGTACGTGAAGCATGGCGCAGATACAGGCCAAACAGCACGATAACGATCGCGGCCAGGGCAAAGCTCCAGGCGACGATATCCGTTTCATGGCGAGTCAAGTTGACCAGCGTCGAGTTATCGACCCGATAAATGACAAACCAGTCGGGGTTGGTAAACGAGTAGTAGTAGTACCAGGCGTTCGTATCGGTACCGTAGAGCTGGCCTTCGCCGCTGGTCATTCTGTCCATCAACGCTTCACTGACGTAGGGTTTAAATAAGGCGCCAGGATCCGGATGGAGAACGACTTTACCATCGCGTTGCACCACAAAAAATTCCCCCTGGACCGGAGCAACCATCTGCCGTAACGCGTAGCCCATTGAGGTGAGATCGAGATGAAATGCGAGACTGCCCTTTAGCCGTCCCTCTGGAGAAATTATGGGTTTGTAGACGGTAATCGTCGGATGATGCGTGAAGTAGTCGTTGTACGGGCTGGTATACCGGCTGAAGGTACTGGCTTCCGCTTGTTTAATAAACCACGGTCTCGATTTGGCATCAAAAGACTGACTGTCTTCCGTCTCCAGAACTTCGGGCGCGCGCAGGTAGTGCCCATTGGTATCCGCCAGCGAGATGGACGAAACGGTTTGCATCATATTTTGCAGCTGCATAAGCTGCATCAAACCTTTTTCAGGATTGACGTTAACCGCCTCATTGAGCGCATCATTGCGGGCAAAGAAAGTGGCGGCACGGGTGAGGATAAAGTCATTGCCCTGCAGCAGCGTCTCCGTGTAGTTGGTCGCCATATTGTGGGTGAAATTGCGGTTAATATGATGATAATCTTCAAGAAAATCATTTCGCTGCGTCGTCGTGGCGAACACCGCTATCAGCAAGAAGCTGAATAAAATACCCGCGAACCCGATCACAATCGGCGAGGTGAAAGAGAGCTTTCTATTATGGCGAGCCATGAGTCGTAAATCGTTCCAGAAGCGTTAAACCGTGGAGAAAGATGCAGGTTTAGCCAGCATGCCTGCCGATTGAATCAGATAAATCTCCGGTAATTATAACGCTGACGTTGTGAGATGGACTGATTAATATTCCATATTGATGGAATTGCCTTTGCAGCGAAGAGGATGGAGCAGGGCGAAAATGAGGAAGAGTTAGCTTTCGCCCTGGACAGCATCCACTGCTGACAAGGACAGGATAGAGAAACGGAAACACGGTCACCATCTTCCGTTTCTCTGATTACGAGCGTGCACCAGGAACTTTTAAGTCGTTACATCTCTTATCATGATGACTGGGAAGCGCGTCCCAGCCAGCTATCCCAGTCTTTCCATACCGGCTGCAGCCCGCTGGCCACCAGCGCGCTGGCAACCTCTTCCGGGCGTCGGTCATCGTGAGGCGCGAACTGCTCCAGCTCCGGATGGTTATCGGCATACCCACCGGGCTGAGTTTTTGAAAACGCGCTGACGTTGTTGATGGCCAGCGGGATGACCCGATCGCGGAACCAGGGGGATTCGCGGGTGGATAACGAAAGTTCCACTTCCGGGGCCAGCAGGCGGAAGGCGCAAATGGTTTGCACCAGCTGTCGTTCATCCATCAATGAGGCAGGTTCGATACCGCCGGCGCACGGGCGCAGCCGCGGAAAGGAGATGGAGTAGCGGCTGCGCCAGTAGCGCTGCTGAAGCCACAGCAGATGTTCCGCCACCATAAAGCAGTCCACGCGCCAGCTGTCGGAGAGGCCAATTAATGCGCCAAGGCCAATCTTGTCAATTCCCGCCTGGCCAAGCCTGTCCGGCGTATCCAGCCGCCAGAAAAAGTCCTGCTTTTTCCCTTTCAGATGGTGTTTCGCATACATGCTTTCATGATAGGTCTCCTGATAGACCATCACGCCGTCCAGCCCGAGGGTTTTCAGCTCGGCGTATTCCTCCCTCGCCAGCGGCTGGACTTCCATATGCAGCGAGGCGAACTGGCGGCGAATCGCGGGCAGATGCTGGCGAAAGTAGTCCATGCCGACTTTGCCCTGATGCTCGCCGGTCACCAGCAACAGATGCTCGAAACCCATTTCGCGAATTGCCGCGCATTCACGGGCAATTTCCGCCTCATCCAGAGTTTTTCGCTTGATGCGGTTACTCATTGAGAAACCGCAGTAGGTACAGTC
Source organism: Klebsiella sp. CN_Kp100 (assembly GCF_040065315.1). Taxonomy (NCBI): domain Bacteria; kingdom Pseudomonadati; phylum Pseudomonadota; class Gammaproteobacteria; order Enterobacterales; family Enterobacteriaceae; genus Klebsiella; species Klebsiella sp. CN_Kp100. The sequence continues at coordinate 16,522 of NZ_JBEAIJ010000057.1, read as the reverse complement.
GTTGGCGCACAGATTAGAGAGATACAGCGGCACATAAAAGCTGACGGTATTACCGAAACGCTGGCGCGTCAGACGCTGAGCACGCTGGGCCAGAGGCTCCAGATAGCCAGCAGCGGCGGGGGAGAGTAGGGCCATCATATCGTCGCGGCTGAGCTGTTTGGCCGCCAGGGCGCGTTCAACGTCGGCGGTGGTTTTCGCGTTTATTCGCAGGCGAATATCGTCCCAGTCCAGCTGTCGCCAACGGTCAGTGAAGGTGTTCATACCTGCGCCTCCAGAAAGCCGGTCAGCGGGCTGGTGGCCTGCGCCTGCGCGCTGCGCGCGCCCGGTCCGGCCTGCCGCGCCAGTAATCCGGCATCAATCGCCAGCCGGAAAGCCCGGGCCATGGTAACCGGGTCATCGGCAACGGCGATGGCGGTATTCACCAGGACCGCGTCGGCACCCATTTCCAGCGCCTGCGCTGCGTGGCTCGGCACGCCAATACCCGCATCCACGACCACCGGCACCGTGGCCTGTTCGATAATAATCTCCAGCATTGCTTTGGTTTCCAGTCCCTGATTGGAGCCGATGGGCGCGCCGAGCGGCATCACCGCCGCGCAGCCCGCTTCTTCCAGACGTTTACACAGCACCGGGTCGGCGCCGCAGTAGGGCAGCACGACGAAGCCTTCCCGAACCAGAATCTCCGCCGCTTTCAGCGTTTCGATCGGATCGGGGAGCAGCCAGCGGGCGTCCGGATGAATTTCCAGTTTCAGCCAGTGGGTGCCCAGTGCTTCCCGCGCCAGGCGGGCGGCAAATACCGCCTCTTCCGCCGTTTTGGCCCCGGAGGTGTTGGGGAGCAGGCTAACGCCGGCCGCCAGCAGCGGCGCGAGGATGGCGTCATTATGCTGACGGAGATCGACGCGCTTCATCGCCAGCGTCACCAGTTGGCTACCGGAGGCGCGAATGGCCTCCACCATGACCTCGGGAGCGGCGAATTTACCGGTGCCGGTGAAGAGATGTGATTCAAACGTTTTATCTGCAATACGTAACATGTCAGCCTCCAGCGATAACCTGAAAAAGCAGGATTTGGTCGCCTTCCTGCAAAAGATGATCTTCCCACCGTTCGCGCGGCAGGATGTGTTGATTGAGCGCCAGCGCGACGCCCGGCAACTGCTGTTCCAGTTGAGCGAGCAGGGCGGCGACGGAGGTCGCTTCGGCACACTGCAACGGTTCATCGTTAAACCACACCTGCATGCTGCCCTCCACAGACCGGACAGCCCAGAGATCGCTGTAATGTCAGCGTACGCCAGCTGCTGGTGCGCGCATCAAACAGGCGCAGCGCGTTACGCGGCGCCGCCATGCCGCTGAGCAGCTTGATGGCCTCCAGCGCCTGTAGGGTTCCCATCATGCCGACGACCGGGCCAATGATGCCCGCCGTGCGGCAGTTGCGTTCGGGTTCGTTAGCATCCGGCCACAGGCAGCGATAACAGCCCTGCTCCCACGGCGGCGTCAGTACCATCAGCTGGCCTCCGAGTCCGACAGCGCTGGCAGTAATCAACGGCGTTTTGAGCGCGACGCAGGCGGCGTTGATCGCCTGTCGGGTCGCCATGTTATCGGTGCAATCCAGTACCACATCGGCCTTCGCCACTTCCTCCTGCAGGGCCTTTCCGCCTAACCGCTGCTTCAGCGCAATCAGTTCAATCTGCGGATTTAGCCGAGCCAGCCGGGCCCTGGCGGCCGTGGTTTTAGGCTGAGCGATATCATCGCTGGTGAACAAAATTTGTCGCTGCAGGTTGCTGACGTGAACGTCGTCGTCATCGGCCAGCGCCAGCGTGCCGACGCCGGCTCCGGCAAGATAGAGCGCGGCGGGGGAACCCAGCCCGCCGAGACCCACGATCAACACCCGGCTGGCCAGCAGCTTTTGCTGGCCTTCAATGGCGATATCCTCCAGCAGCAGCTGGCGGCTATAGCGCATAAAATCGCTGTCATTCATCACCGGCTCCCGCTATCTCAAGCAACCGTGCCGTTGCCTGCCGCCAGTCGGTCGCCTGGGTGATGGCGCTGACTACCGCAATGCTGCCGACGCCGGTGGCCAGTACTGCCGGAGCGCGCTCAAGGCTGATGCCGCCAATCGCCACGGTTGGATAATCCTCCAGTCGCTGAATATGCTGCGCCAGCTGATCCAGCCCCTGAGGGGAGGAAGGCATCTGCTTGGTTTGTGTCGGAAAAACGTGACCAAGCGCGATGTAAGAGGGACGCGCCGCCAGCGCGATATCCATTTCCATATCGTCATGGGTGGAAACGCCAAGGCGCAGTCCGGCGTTGCGGATGGCGCTGAGGTCGGTGGTTTCCAGATCCTCCTGGCCTAAATGCACGCCATAAGCCTGATGTTTAATGGCCAGGCGCCAGTAATCGTTAATAAACAGCCGCGCATGGTATTTGCGTCCCAGCGCGATAGCGGCAACGACATCGTCTTCGACATCACTATCGCGCTTATCCTTGATGCGCAGCTGGAGAGTGCGAACGCCCGCAGCCAGTAAGCGTTCGATCCACGCGACGCTATCGACGACCGGATAGAGGCCTAAACGGAATGGGACGGATGGAAAATCGGGTTGATACATCAGGCTTCCTCCTTACGTAGATAGATTTCACTGCCGCGGGCGCGGAAGTTTTCCGACATATCGGCCATCCCCACTTCGATGGTCTGCGCGGCGGCGTAGTCGCGAACTTCCTGGCTTATCTTCATTGAGCAAAATTTGGGGCCGCACATGGAGCAGAAGTGGGCCACTTTGCCTGACTCCTGCGGCAGGGTTTCGTCGTGGTAAGCGCGCGCGGTGAACGGGTCGAGCGCCAGATTAAACTGGTCTTCCCAGCGGAACTCGAAGCGCGCTTTCGACATGGCGTTATCGCGGATTTGCGCGCCGGGATGGCCTTTAGCGAGGTCTGCGGCGTGGGCGGCTATTTTGTAGGTAATCAGGCCCTGCTTAACGTCCTCTTTATTCGGCAGGCCGAGATGCTCTTTCGGCGTCACGTAGCAGAGCATCGCGCAGCCGAACCAGCCGATCATGGCTGCGCCAATCCCGGAGGTGAAATGATCGTAGCCCGGCGCAATATCGGTGGTTAGCGGCCCTAAGGTATAGAAAGGCGCTTCGTGACAGTGCTCCAGCTCTTCAGTCATATTGCGCTGAATCATCTGCATCGGCACATGGCCCGGGCCTTCGATCATCACCTGTACGTCATACTCCCACGCAATTTGGGTTAGCTCCCCCAGCGTGTGCAGCTCGGCAAACTGCGCTTCGTCGTTGGCATCCTGAATCGAGCCCGGGCGCAGGCCATCGCCCAGCGACAGCGAAACGTCATAGGCGGCGCAGATTTCGCAGATTTCACGAAAATGTTGGTAGAGAAAGTTCTCTTTGTGATGGGATAAGCACCATTTCGCCATGATTGAGCCGCCGCGGGAGACGATGCCGGTCAGGCGTCTGGCGGTCATCGGCACGTAGCGCAGCAGCACGCCCGCATGGATAGTGAAGTAGTCCACCCCTTGTTCCACCTGTTCGAGCAGCGTGTCGCGGAAGGCTTCCCAGGTAAGATCTTCGGCGATCCCGTTTACCTTCTCTAACGCCTGGTAGATCGGCACGGTACCGATCGGTACCGGACTATTGCGCAGGATCCACTCGCGGGTCTCATGAATATAGCGGCCGGTGGAAAGGTCCATAACCGTATCCGCTCCCCAGCGCGTCGCCCACACCAGCTTCTCGACCTCTTCTTCTATCGACGAGGTGACCGCTGAGTTACCAATATTGGCGTTAACCTTCACGAGGAAGTTGCGGCCGATGATCATCGGCTCGGATTCCGGATGATTTATATTGGCCGGGATAATCGCGCGCCCGGCGGCAACTTCAGCGCGCACAAATTCCGGGGTGATATTCTCCGGCAGCCGCGCGCCAAACCCGACGCCCGGATGCTGCTGGCGCAGCACTTCGCCACGAATGCGTTCGCGACCCATATTTTCGCGAATGGCGATGAATTCCATCTCAGGGGTGACAATCCCCTGACGGGCATAGTGCAGCTGCGTCACGCATTTCCCGACGATGGCGCGCCTGGGCGTAAGCAGACCGGAAAAGCGCAGCGTGTTAAGACCATCATCCGCCAGCCGCTCTCTGGTATAGGCTGAGCTGCGATCGCTAAGCGTTTCGCAGTCGCGACGCGCATCAATCCACGGCTGACGCAGTTTCGCCAGACCCTGCTGAACGTTGATCGCGATGTGCGGATCGCCATAGGGGCCGGACGTATCGTAGACCGGGATGGCTTCGTTTGCTTCATACTGAGGATGGTCTTTGCTGCCGCCGATGAGCGTCGGGCTCAGCTGAATTTCGCGCATCGGCACGCGAATATCTTCCTGCGAACCGCGGATATAGATGCGCTGCGAATTGGGAAATGCGGTGCCTTCCAGGGTGTTGATAAAGCGCTGGGCGTGTTCGCGTTGCTCTCGACGCGTAAGTGATGTTGTAGACATAGCTCATTCCAGTTAAACAGGATATGGCTTGCCAGACGACGGATGGAGTAACAGATGCGATCGGCCATGAAGAGGCAGATGCTAAATGCAGTTTACTCTTGTTCCCTTCGCAGGTATTAGCCTGATCAGGTTCCGCGGATCCCGAATTAACGGTCTCAGCCTTTTCCAGTGTGGAAAATGGGCACTCCGACAAGATGACATCCCCTCTCAGCGAGGGGGAATGTATGTAAACTACGCGTTAATGGCTCACAACTCAAGCGGTCGGCGCGATATTGTCGCTAACGTTGTCTTTTCGACTGTGGGCTACGGCGAGGGCAATCAGCGAATCTTCCAGCGCAAAACGGGCTTCCAGCGCTTCACCGATGTCCGATAGCGCCTGCTGGAACTCAAGATAGTTATCGTGATCGATAGCGTTTTCGAGGCAGGAATCGTAATAATCCATGATCTGCTGGGTATTAGCCTGCAGCTGTGGATAAATCTTAGTGGCGGCTAAAAGTGGCGTATCGCCTTCCAATTCGCCGATAAAGCGTTCATAAATATTAAAATGGCCGGAGGAGAGGTAGTCCACCAGGCTTTGGCAAAAATCATCCAGCGCTTTCTCATTAAGCCGCATAAATGATTCTTTGCCAGGCTTCAGGCCAACCAGGTTGTAGTAAGCCACAAGCAAATGCTTACGTACTTGTAGCCAGCGATCGACCAGTTTATTGCTGCCTCCAACACGTTCCGTCAGGTTTTCCAGCTGGTTTAACATGGTTGACTCCGCAAGGTTTTAAGAGAAATACGTTGCTCACCAAAATGTAAATTTAATGTTAAAAGTGCCAGTAAAATGAAGGTAGTGCAATAGATATGGATCGTATTATTGAAAAATTAGATCGCGGCTGGTGGATTGTCAGCCACGAACAGAAATTATGGTTACCCGATGGGGAATTACCATATGGCGAAGCGGTAAATTTTAATCTTGCCGGGCAAACCGCGCTGCGAATAGGCGAATGGCAGGGCGAACCGGTGTGGCTGGTGCGCCAGGATCGTCGCCATGAGATGGGATCGCTGCGTCAGGTGCTCGATCAGGATGCTGGCCTTTTTCAACTGGCGGGACGCGGGATCCAGCTGGCGGAGTTCTACCGCTCGCATAAATTCTGCGGCTACTGCGGCCATCCCATGCACCCCAGCAAAACCGAGTGGGCAATGCTATGCAGCCACTGCCGCGAACGCTACTACCCGCAAATCGCCCCGTGCATTATCGTCGCCATCCGTCGGGATGATTCTATCCTGCTGGCGCAGCATACTCGCCATCGCAACGGCGTGCATACGGTGCTGGCCGGATTTGTCGAAGTCGGCGAAACCCTGGAGCAAACCGTTGCCCGCGAAGTGATGGAGGAGAGCGGTATCAAGGTGAAAAACCTGCGCTATGTAACCTCCCAGCCCTGGCCGTTCCCGCAATCGCTGATGACCGCGTTTATGGCCGAGTACGATAGCGGCGAGATTGTCATCGACAAGAAAGAGCTGCTGGAGGCGGGATGGTATCGCTATGACAATCTGCCGCTTTTGCCGCCGCCGGGCACCGTGGCGCGCCGTCTGATTGAAGATACCGTGGCGATGTGTCGGGCAGAGTATGAGTGACATGTTACATACACTTTATCCTTCAAACTGCCTCTTTGTTGGCTGCTTTCACTTGCCCCAGTCACTTACTTGAGTAAGCTCCTGGGGTTCATTCAATTGCCGCCTTGGTCCACTTTGAATGATTTTGTGTATAAACTTGGCGCATCAACGCTAAAGGAATGTAAAAATGACCGAACTGAAGAACGATCGTTACCTGCGCGCGCTGCTACGCCAGCCGGTTGATGTCACCCCGGTGTGGATGATGCGTCAGGCGGGCCGCTATTTACCGGAATATAAGGCCACCCGCGCCGAAGCGGGCGATTTTATGTCGCTGTGTAAAAACGCAGAGCTGGCCTGTGAAGTGACGCTGCAGCCGCTGCGCCGCTATAAGCTGGATGCGGCTATCCTCTTCTCGGACATTCTCACCATCCCGGATGCAATGGGGCTGGGGCTCTATTTTGAAGCCGGGGAGGGCCCGCGCTTTACCTCGCCCATTACCTGCAAAGCCGATGTCGATAAATTACCCGTTCCTGACCCGGAAGGTGAGCTTGGCTACGTGATGAATGCCGTGCGCACGATTCGCCGTGAGCTGAAGGGAGAAGTGCCGCTGATCGGCTTTTCCGGCAGCCCGTGGACGCTGGCAACCTATATGGTGGAAGGCGGCAGCAGCAAAGCGTTTACGGTAATTAAAAAGATGATGTACGCCGAGCCGCAGGCCCTGCATGCGCTGCTCGATAAGCTGGCGAAAAGCGTCACGCTGTATCTGAATGCGCAAATCAAAGCGGGCGCGCAGTCGGTGATGATTTTTGATACCTGGGGCGGAGTGCTGACCGGCCGCGACTACCAGCAGTTCTCGCTCTATTACATGCATAAAATCGTTGATGGGCTGCTGCGTGAAAACGATGGCCGTCGCGTGCCGGTGACGCTATTTACCAAAGGCGGCGGGCAGTGGCTGGAAGCGATGGCGGAAACAGGCTGCGATGCGCTGGGACTCGACTGGACCACCGATATCGCCGATGCGCGTCGTCGCGTCGGTCATAAAGTCGCCCTGCAGGGCAATATGGATCCCTCGATGCTGTATGCCCCTCCGACGCGTATTGAAGAAGAGGTGGCGACTATTCTCGCCGGGTTTGGCCAGGGTGAAGGCCATGTCTTTAACCTCGGGCACGGAATTCATCAGGATGTTAACCCGGAACATGCGGGCGTATTTGTGGAGGCAGTGCACCGGTTGTCGGCGCAATACCACCGTTAAGGAGTGAATATGGATTTGTCATCGCTACGCACACAGCAGCTCAGCCTGGCGGCATCGGTTGAACGAGGCGATCGGTTGGAACAGGATCCGCCGACGTTGATCGGCGGAGCGGATGTCGGTTTTGAGCAAGAGGGAGAGGTCACCCGGGCGGCGATGGTACTGCTAAGCTATCCGTCCCTGGAGCTGGTGGAGTATCAGGTCGCGCGCGTCGCGACCACGATGCCTTACATTCCCGGCTTCCTCTCCTTTCGCGAAACCCCCGCGCTGCTGGCGGCATGGGAGCTACTTTCGCAAAAGCCGAATCTGTTATTCGTTGATGGCCACGGTATTTCCCACCCGCGCCGCCTCGGCGTCGCCAGCCATTTTGGCCTGCTGGTGGATGTACCGACTATCGGCGTGGCGAAAAAACGGCTGTGCGGTAAGTTCGGGCCGTTGGGCGATGAACCCGGCGCGCTGGCGCCGTTGTTAGATAAAGGCGAACAGCTGGCGTGGGTCTTGCGCAGCAAAACGCGCTGCAATCCGCTGTTTGTGAGTACCGGGCACCGCGTTGGCCTGGATAGCGCGCTGATGTGGGTGGAGCGCTGCCTGAAAGGCTATCGCCTGCCTGAGCCAACGCGCTGGGCCGATGCGGTGGCGTCCCGGCGTCCGGCGTTTGTGCGTTGGCAAGCAAATCGCGACTGATTCAGGTACACTGCGGCTAATTTCTGACTTCGAGATTTCATCATGTTACAAAACCCGATTCACCTGCGTCTGGAGAAGCTGGAAAGCTGGCAGCACGTGACTTTTATGGCCTGCCTGTGCGAGCGGATGTACCCCAACTACGCTATGTTCTGTCAGCAAACGGAATTTGCCGATGGCCAGCTTTATCGCCGTATCCTCGATCTGATCTGGGAAACGCTGACGGTAAAAGATGCGAAGGTGAATTTCGACAGCCAGTTGGAAAAGCTGGAAGAGGCGATTCCGGCCGCTGATGATTACGACCTGTACGGCGTCTATCCGGCCATCGATGCCTGCGTCGCATTGAGTGAACTGCTTCATTCGCGGCTAAGCGGCGAAACGCTCGAACACGCCATCGAAGTCAGCAAGAGTTCGATCACCACCGTTGCGATGCTGGAAATGACCCAGGCTGGTCGCGAAATGACCGACGAAGAGCTCAAAGAAAACCCGGCTGTCGAACAAGAATGGGATATTCAGTGGGAGATTTTTCGTCTTCTGGCCGACTGCGAAGAACGCGATATTGAACTGATCAAAGGGCTACGTGCAGACCTTCGCGAGGCCGGTGAGAGCAATATTGGTATAAATTTTCAGCAATGAGACCAGAAAACGTGATTTACCGCCTGAATTGTAGCGTCTGAAGGCTTCCATTCCGCCCCCCGTCTGGTCTACATTTGGGGGGCGAAAAAACGTGGCTATCGGTGCGTGTATGCAGGAGAGTGCTTTTCAGGCATTTCCGTCGCACTCGATGCTTAGCAAGCGATAAACACATTGTAAGGATAACTTATGAACAAGACTCAACTGATTGATGTAATTGCGGACAAAGCTGACCTGTCCAAAGCACAGGCGAAAGCTGCCCTGGAATCTACCCTGGCTGCAATTACCGAGTCTCTGAAAGAAGGTGATGCTGTTCAACTGGTTGGTTTCGGTACCTTCAAAGTGAACCACCGCGCTGAGCGTACTGGCCGCAACCCGCAGACCGGTAATGAAATCAAAATCGCCGCAGCAAACGTACCGGCATTTGTTTCAGGTAAAGCTCTGAAAGACGCAGTTAAGTAAGACCGCGTGGCAGTGTACAGTTTTATCGAAGGGGCTTGTCGGCCCCTTTTGTCTATCTGGCGCCGCACGCTGGCGCTGGCGGGCGTATTGCTGCTCACTGCCTGCAGCCATGATTCCTCTCTCCCGCCGTTTACCGCCAGCGGTTACGCGGAAAACCAGGGGGCGATGCGTATCTGGCGCAAAGATTCCGACGGTGAGGTCCATCTCCTTGCCGCCTTCAGTCCATGGCGTCATGGTAATACCTCGACCAGCGAGTATCGCTGGCAGGATGGTCAGCTCGCGCTGATCGAGCTCAACGTCTACGGCAAACCGCCGGAACATATTCGCGCCCGGTTTGATGCGCAAGGCGAACTCAGCTTTATGCAGCGTGAAATCGATGGGCAGAAGCAGCAGCTTTCCAGCGATCAGGTTGCGCTATACCGCTATCGGGCAGAGCAAATACGCCAGACCAGCGATGCACTGCGTCAGGGACGCGTCATGCTGCGCCAGGGGCGGTGGCATGCTGACAGGACGGTAACCACCTGCGAAGGTCAGACCGTGAAGCCTGACCTCGATACGCTGGCGTTGGCGCATATTGAGCGTCGTCAGAACCACTCATCCGTCGAGGTGAGCGTGGCGTGGCTGGAAGCGCCGGAAGGCTCTCAGCTGCTGCTGGTGGCAAACGAAGACTTCTGTACCTGGCAGCCGACCGAAAAAAGCTTCTGAACCTTACCAGTGGTTCATCCCCATATGACCGCGGCCTCCGCCGCAGCCTCCACGTCCCATCCCCTCGCCGCGAGGAATACCCGCCTGCGCTAATGCGAGATCGAACTTCACCCGCTGCTGGGCAAGCTTCTGACCGAGAGCGTCCATCTCCTGGGCGACGGATTCGATTTTCGCGCTGTCAGGTTTATCGGTGGTTAACAGCGCGTTGTATTCATAGCGTTTTGAAATGAGCTGCTGACGTAAAACGCGGGTTTGCTCATAGAAATCATTATGCAGCTTCTGGGCAGTGGCCTGCTGGTCGGTCGTCAGCTGACTATAGCCCTGGGGGCCCATACCGGTACCGTTATTCCAGTGGTGCCTTGCCCAGGCTGAGCTACTGCCGAAAGTCAGCGCGGCGAGGGCAATCAGGGTCAGCGTCATTTTTTTGTTCCGTTTCATAGTTTATTCTCCTGCCTTATGGTTACTCAGTGATTTGCATCTTCCGTGCCAGAGTGGAAAGGCCGCAGGATATCGGGCGTTGAATGCTTTTCAGCGGACGAGAGCGAGTAAAAATGACTCGCGGTAAAGGGGGCAGCGGGTCATTTTTACTCGATCGCCTTCCCGGTTTGCGCCCAGGGAGAGGTTAGAGGCGGCGGAATAGTGGCATGATTTCTGCTGGGCTATGCGGTGTCTGAGGAAAGGGAGTTGTCATGAACGTGATGCGGTTGTCTAAGGATTCCGTCGCCGTTGGGCTGAGCTGGTTGTTAACCGGCCTTATCTTGCTGCTGGTGTGCCTGTTTTCTGCGTTAATCGTGCGTGACTATGGCCGTGAAAATGAAGCCGCACGCCAGACTATCCAGGAAAAAGGCAGCGTGCTGATCCGCGCTCTTGAGTCCGGAACCCGGGTCGGAATGGGAATGCGTATGCATCATTCCCAGCTGCAGGCGCTACTGGAGGAGATGGCCTGGCAGCCCGGCGTGCTGTGGTTCGCGGTGACAGATGAGAACGGTAAAATTATCGCCCATAGCGACCCGCGGCGGGTCGGTGAGTCGCTCTACCCCGCCAGCACCCTGCGAGAGCTGAATATCGGTAGCGAGGAGCGCTGGCGCCGCCTCGAACAACCGGAGCCGGCGCTGGAGATTTATCGCCAGTTTCGCCCGCTTAACGGCGGTGGGCATCATATGCGCATGATGATGCGTCGCGAATCTGCCGATCTCCGTAATCAGGCGCCCCAGGTCATTTTTATTGCCTTTGATACCCGCGAGCTGGATGCCGACCATGCTCGTGGCCTGCGCAATATGGTCATCATGCTCTGCGCGGCAGGCGTAGTCATGACGGCAACGGTGCTGGCGCAGTTCTGGTTTCGCCGCTATCAGCGTTCGCGCAAGCAGCTGCAGGAGGCGACGGCGCGAAAAGAAAAGCTGCTGGCGCTCGGTCATCTGGCCGCGGGCGTCGCCCATGAAATCCGCAACCCGCTATCATCCATAAAAGGGCTGGCCAGGTATTTCGCCGAGCGGACCCCAGCAGATGGCGAAGCGCATCAGTTGGCCCTGGTGATGGCCAGGGAAGCCGATCGCCTGAACAGGGTCGTCAGCGAGCTGCTGGAACTGGTGCGTCCGGCGCATTTAAAATATCAATCGGTTGATTTAAATGAAGTCATTACGCATTCGCTTCAACTGGTTAGCCAGGATGCCGCCAGCCGGGCGATATCTCTGAAGTTTATCGCGCAGCCCGCGCTATGCCGCATCCAGGCCGATCCGGATCGTTTAAAACAGGTGCTGCTCAACCTTTATCTCAATGCTATCCATGCCATTGGCCGCGATGGCGTGATTACGGTGGCGGTGAGAGAGTGCGGCGATGGGCGAGTAAAGGTGAGCGTTGCGGACAGCGGCAAAGGGATGACGGCGGAACAGCTACAGGCCATTTTCACACCGTACTTCACTACCAAGGCCGACGGCACCGGGCTGGGGCTGGCGGTGGTGCAGAACATCGTTGAGCAGCACGGCGGAACAATTGACGCCGAGAGCACTCCCGGCAAGGGCGCGCTATTTACGCTCTATTTGCCGGTTAATGGGCAACAGAAGGATGAACAAGGATGAGTGGCGAGCAGGTCGATATTCTGGTGGTGGACGATGACATCAGCCACTGCACTATCTTACAGGCGTTGTTGCGGGGCTGGGGTTACCGGGTTGCGCTGGCTTACAACGGCGTACAGGCGCTGGAACAGGTGCGCGAGAAGGTGTTTGATCTAGTGCTATGCGACATCCGCATGGCGGAGATGGATGGCATCGAAACGCTGAAAGAGATCAAAACCTTGAATCCGTCGATTCCCGTTCTGATTATGACAGCATACTCCAGCGTCGACACCGCTGTGGAAGCGCTGAAATCCGGTGCGCTGGACTACCTGATTAAGCCGCTGGACTTTGACAAGCTGCAGCTGACGCTATCCGAGGCGTTGGCTCACACCCGGCAGAGCGAGTCTCCCGTTGCCGGGACCCCGGCCGCCCAGTTTGGCATGGTGGGGGATAGCCCGGCGATGCGGGCGCTGCTGAACAATATCGCCCTGGTTGCGCCCTCCGATGCGACGGTATTAATTCACGGCGAGTCGGGCACAGGGAAAGAGCTGGTCGCGCGAGCGTTGCACGCCAGCAGCGCTCGCAGCCGCCGGCCGCTGGTGATCCTCAACTGTGCCGCGCTCAACGAGTCGTTGCTGGAGTCGGAGCTGTTTGGTCACGAGAAAGGCGCCTTTACCGGCGCGGACAAACGGCGAGAGGGGCGCTTCGTTGAAGCGGACGGCGGTACGCTTTTCCTCGATGAAATTGGCGATATTTCGCCGTTGATGCAGGTGCGTCTGCTGCGGGCGATTCAGGAGCGTGAAGTGCAGCGCGTGGGCAGCAATCAGACCCTTTCGGTCGATGTACGGCTAATTGCCGCCACCCACCGGGATTTAGCCGAAGAGGTCAGCGCCGGGCGTTTTCGCCAGGATCTCTACTACCGCCTGAACGTCGTGACTATCGATATGCCGCCGCTGCGTCATCGCAGGGAGGATATCCCCCAGCTGGCGCGCTATTTCCTGCAGCGGTATGCCGAGCGTAACCGTAAAGCAGTACAGGGATTTACGCCACAGGCGATGGACTTGCTGATCCACTACGCCTGGCCGGGTAATATTCGCGAGCTGGAAAATGCGGTGGAGCGGGCGGTGGTCCTGCTGACCGGAGAGTACATCTCCGAACGCGAGCTGCCGCTGGCAATTGCCGGTACGCCAGTTGCGGACGTGTTGCACGGTGATGATGTTATTCAGCCGCTGGTGGAGGTAGAGAAAGAAGCGATCCTCGCGGCGCTCGAAAAAACGGGCGGCAACAAAACTGAAGCCGCCCGTCAGTTGGGCATTACGCGCAAAACGCTGCTGGCAAAGCTCAGCCGTTAGCGGTTTTGCTCACGTTCGATAGCGCGCCAGCCGATGTCGTTACGGCTAAAGCTGCCGTCCCAGCTGATATCGCTCATCAGGGCGTAAGCGCGCTTTTGCGCTTCAGCAACGGTGCGACCCAGTGCGGTGGCGCAGAGTACCCGGCCGCCGCTGGTCAGCACGCGATCGTCATTAGCGAGTCTGGTGCCGGCGTGGAAGACCTTGCCGTCTGCCGTTTCTTCCAGCGGCAGGCCGTGGATCTCATCGCCGGTGCTGTAGTTGCCCGGATAACCACCGGCGGCGATCACGACGCCCAGCGAGGCGCGCTCGTCCCACTCGGAGGTTTTCTCATTCAGCTTACCGTCGCAGGCGGCGAGGCACAGATCCACCAGATCCGATTTCATGCGTAGCATGATCGGCTGGGTTTCCGGATCGCCAAAGCGGCAGTTGAACTCGATTACCTTCGGGTTGCCCTGTTTGTCGATCATCAGGCCCGCATAGAGGAAACCGGTGTAGGTATTACCCTCCGCTGCCATACCTTTTACGGTTGGCCAGATAATGCGTTCCATGGTGCGCTGGTGAACCTCATCGGTTACCACCGGTGCCGGAGAGTAAGCGCCCATACCGCCCGTGTTCGGGCCGGTATCGCCATTGCCCACGCGTTTATGATCCTGGCTGGTGGCCATCGGCAGGACGTGCTCGCCGTCGACCATCACGATAAAGCTCGCCTCTTCGCCGTCGAGGAACTCTTCAATGACGATGCGGTGCCCGGCGTCGCCAAAGGCGTTACCTGCCAGCATGTCTTGAACGGCGGCTTCCGCTTCTTCCAGCGTCATGGCGACAATCACGCCCTTGCCGGCGGCCAGGCCGTCGGCCTTGATAACGATGGGCGCGCCTTTCTCACGCAGGTATGCCAGCGCGGGCTCGACTTCGGTGAAGTTCTGGTATTCCGCTGTCGGAATGTTATGGCGGGCAAGAAAATCTTTGGTGAAGGCTTTAGAGCCTTCCAGCTGCGCCGCGCCTTCCGTTGGGCCGAAGATTTTCAGCCCCGCGGCGCGGAACGCATCCACAACGCCAATCACCAGTGGCGCTTCCGGGCCAACGATGGTCAGATCAATTTTCTCGTTTTGAGCAAAGCTCAGCAGCGCCGGAATATCGGTGACGCCGATAGCCACATTCTGCAGCGCTGGTTCCAGGGCGGTGCCCGCGTTACCCGGGGCGACAAAAACGGTATCGACTTTTGGCGACTGCGCCGCTTTCCAGGCCAGGGCGTGCTCGCGGCCGCCGTTGCCAATAACTAATACTTTCATCGTCTGCTCCGTGAATTAATGGCGGAAGTGGCGCATATCGGTGAAGATCATCGCGATGCCATGCTCATCGGCGGCGGCAATCACCTCTTCGTCGCGAATAGAACCGCCGGGCTGAATGACGCAGCTCACGCCAACGGCAGCGGCGGCATCAATACCGTCGCGGAACGGGAAGAAGGCGTCGGAGGCCATCGCCGAACCTTTCACCTCCAGTCCCTCATCGCCTGCTTTAATCCCGGCGATTTTGGCAGAGTAAACGCGGCTCATCTGACCTGCGCCTATTCCGATGGTCATGTTCTCTTTGGCATAAACAATGGCGTTAGATTTAACGAATTTCGCAACGATCCAGCAGAACAGCGCATCGCGCAGCTCCTGCTCGGTCGGCTGGCGTTTGGAAACCACGCGCAGTTCGCCTTCTGTGACCATACCCAGATCGCGGTCCTGAACCAGCAGGCCACCATTAACGCGTTTGAAGTCCAGACCCGGCACGCGCTGCGTCCACTGACCGCAGGTCAGAACGCGGACGTTCTGTTTCGCGGCAGTAATCTTCAGGGCTTCTTCCGTCGCAGACGGTGCGATGATCACTTCAACGAACTGGCGGGAGATGATGGCCTGCGCGGTTTCGGCATCCAGTTCGCGGTTAAACGCGATAATGCCGCCGAAGGCAGAGGTCGGGTCAGTTTTGTATGCGCGGTCGTAGGCATCCAGAATAGAGGTGCTTACCGCTACGCCACATGGGTTGGCATGCTTCACAATAACGCAGGCCGGCTCGCTGAATTCTTTGACGCATTCCAGCGCGGCATCGGTGTCGGCAATGTTGTTATAGGAGAGGGCTTTACCCTGGACCTGCTGTGCCGTGGCGACAGAGGCTTCTTTGATTTCTTCTTCTATATAGAAGGCAGCCTGCTGGTGGCTATTTTCACCGTAACGCATATCCTGCTTCTTAATGAAGTTCAGGTTCAGGGTGCGCGGGAAGCGGCCAGCGGCTTCTTTGCTCTCGCCGTGATAGGCCGGAACCATGCTGCCGAAGTAGTTGGCAATCATGCTGTCGTAGGCGGCGGTGTGTTCGAATGCTTTAATGGCGAGGTCGAAGCGGGTGTCGAGGGTCAGGGAGCCTTCGTTCGCATCCATCTCTTTAATAATGGCATCGTAGTCGCTGCTCTTCACCACGATGGCGACGTCTTTATGGTTCTTCGCCGCCGAGCGAACCATGGTTGGGCCGCCGATATCAATGTTTTCTACCGCATCTTCCAGCGAGCAACCCTCGCGGGCAACGGTTTGAGCAAACGGATACAGGTTAACAACCACCATATCAATAGGCGCGATACCGTGTTGTTCCATAATGCCGTCATCCTGGCCGCGGCGGCCGAGAATGCCGCCGTGAACTTTCGGATGCAGAGTCTTCACGCGTCCGTCCATCATTTCCGGGAAACCGGTGTAGTCAGAGACTTCGGTAACCGGCAGACCTTTCTCAGCCAGCAGGCGTGCGGTACCACCCGTAGACAGTAGCTCGATACCACGAGCGGAAAGCGCCTGCGCGAATTCGACGATACCGGCCTTGTCAGAAACACTGAGCAGGGCGCGGCGGACTGGACGACGTTGTTGCATGGTATTAAATCCCCAGGATTTGAATATTACAGAGAGCGTTAGGTGAGTTTTTGCCTAAAAACTCACCTAACGCACCCAACCGGGCATCCTTGTTATAGCGCGGCATTGTAACGAAAACGTTTGCGCAACGCTCGCGAATTTTTATCTTTCTCTTTTTAGCCCTGAACGACGGCTTATATAGAGAGGTGGCGTGGCTTTTGTTTTGGGGTATCGCCCGTTATCTGTGGATAATTCTGTGCGTAACAGGGTATAAAGCGGGGTTTTGCTGGGGAATGCAGCAGTCAGTCATTTTTCTGCAATTTAACTATTGCGGATGCCCGGGAACTCCCTATAATGCGCCTCCATCGACACGGCAGATGTGAATCACTTCACACAAACAGCCGGTTGGTTGAAGAGAAAAA